>JAQULO010000065.1 GCA_028718565.1 Syntrophales bacterium
CCGGAGTCGTATCGTCCCCACCGGTAAAGAGCCAGTAGTTACTGTATGTCCTGCCGTTATAACTGCGGGGACCGGCAAAGTTGATACCCCATGCCGAATCGGAATGGATCGCGCGCGCCTGGGCGTAACGGAGGTGGGCCTCTACCATCGCAAGCTGCGATTTAGTGGCGTAGGTGTCCGTCGAGAAGAAAGTCACTACGGCAATCCCTACCATAACACCGATGATTATGAGGACCGCTATGACCTCAACCGTCGTGAAAGCCCGGCTGTCTCTCAATCCTGCCCTCTGGAGCTCTTTCAACACGGACGAGACCCTTCCCATACCCGCGCTCCTCATTCAGTGATCACCTCAACACCTTACCGGGATCGACCGAAGAACATCTCTCGCAACAGCACCGCCCTGCCCCCATTCTATATGGTTATAATACTGTAATGTCAATATTTTTTCTAAAATCTGCTTGCAAATAACGCCTCTTACTGTATATCTAGACGTGCCAACGGGTTCTTCTCTGAACCGAAAGAAAGCGGGGGCTCTGCAATGCCGGATGTCAGTATTATTATCCCAGCATACCGTGAAGAAAAAGCGATCTCCGGCGTTGTGAGAAATATCTGCCGGGTAATGGACCTGACGGGCCGAAGTTACGAAATACTGGTGGTTGATGACGGGTCGGATGACGAGACGGCCGCGGAGGCACAAAAGGCCGGCGCGCGTATACTGCCCCACCCGTACAATATCGGCAACGGAGCCGCGGTGAAGACCGGGATCAGGAACGCGCGGGGGGAGATCCTGGTCACGCTCGACGGAGACGGCCAGCATTCGTCTGAAGACATCCCCCGCCTTCTGGACAAGATGGACGTCTATGACATGGCGGTCGGCGCGCGAAGGAGTGATTCCAAGAGATCTTTCCTCCGCAGAGCGGCAAACAGGATTTACAACTGGTTCGCCACGTACATGTGCGGGCGAAGGATCGAAGACTTGACGTCGGGATTCAGGGCGGTCAAAACTGATATCGCCCGCCGCTTTCTATCTCTCCTCCCCAACACCTTTTCCTACCCGACAACCATTACGATGGCGGTTATCCGTTCCGGGTACAGCCTCGTGTACGTGCCGATAACAACAAACCGCCGCGTGGGCGTAAGCAAGATACGACCCATCCGGGACGGCTCTCGCTTTTTTCTGATTATCGTCAAAATCGCGACCCTCTTCTCACCGATGAGAATCTTCCTCCCCGTCAGTGCCATAATGTTCCTCCTGGGACTGGGCTACGGCCTTTTTAAGATATTCTTCATGGGAGGACGGTACGGCCCGACCTCCGCCATGCTGATGACGGTGTCTGTCGTCGTATTCATGGTGGGCCTCGTATCGGAACAGGTGGCACAGCTGAGATTCGACAGGGCTGAGTCTTTCAGAGAAAGAAGTCATGATCAGGGCCATGATGAAATGGAGTAAGCCATATTGAGTCCTGACGACCATCTTATCGGGAAACGTATGCCGAGCAGGGAGAACAAGATACGGGTATGTTATGTTTTATCCTACAGGTGCCCGGAGTACGTGAGGACCAAAAGCCTTGTCCAGTCCCTAAACAAGATACACGGCGTCGAGGTACTTGAGGCCGTAAATAGAACCCGGGGGATATGGCGCTATGCGCAGACCCTCTGGCGATTACTGACCCTGAGGATAGGAAAGGACCCAGACTGTTACATCCTGGGTTTTCGCGGGTACGAAATCTTCTGGATCGTTCGCATATTGGCATGGGGAAGACCTCTCATCCTCGATCACATGATGTCGCCCTATGACAGTCTGGTGCATGAGAAAAAACTGATAAAAGAGGGCGGGGTATTCGGCAGGATCATCCATCTCTACGAAAGATCGATACTGCGCAGTGCGGATATCGTCCTGACGGACACCGAGCCGCACCGCTCTTATCTGGTCGGCCAGTTCGGGGTGGACGCCGAGAAGATCCATCCGATACCGGTGGGTACGGATGAAGAAGTGTTCAAGCCCGTGCCTGTACGGGCACGCAGGGTCAAGAAGGACCTTTTCCATGTCCTCTTTTACGGCTCTTTCCTCCCGCTTCACGGCATCAATGTTATCCTGGAAACCGCACAGGTATTGCGGGACAGTCCGATCAGATTTACCATTATCGGAGGAACGGGGAGGGCCCTCAGGGAGTTCCATGAAATGAGAAAGAGCTTGAAACTGGATAACGTTGCCCACAGGAGATGGGTTCCCTACGAGCAACTCCCCGATCTGATACAGGAAGCGGATGTTTGTCTGGGGGGTCCATTCGGAGACACAGGCCAGGCACATCGCATCGTTACCGGGAAGACCTTGCAATCCCTGGCTATGGGAAGACCCGTGATCGTGGGCAAGACCGGGGATGATTATGGTTTCAGGGATAAGGAAAACTGTCTGTTGGTATCACAGGGAGACAAAGAAGACCTTGCGCGGGCGATACGCTGGTGTTTTGAGAACCAGGATCGGTTGCCGATGATAGGAGACGGGGGGGGGCAACTGTACAGGAAGCGTTTTTCGACTGATCGCATAAGAAAAGTCCTTCAGGAGATTCTGTTGTAATGCGATACTACCCCCCCAGATTTCTTTTTCGGCGTTACGAAATAGTGAAGCGGTTAAAAAGCGGATATAACTTTCTGGAAATCGGTCCGGGAAGTCTTAATCTTACCGCGGATATTCTCAAACACTACGCCAACGGAACTTTGGTAGAGTTCAATCCATACGTACAAGAAGTTTACAACGATCTGGAAAGACCAACCAGAAAAAGGCTTCATCTTGTAATTGAAGACTTTATGCTTCTTACCGGCGATTCAACATATGACTGCATTATAGCCTGTGAAGTTATGGAACATATTGAGCAGGATCTTGAATTTCTGCGCAAGGTTCATTCGTTACTGAACAACCAGGGAGAGTTGGTCATCTCGGTTCCTTCAAGACAACATTTCTGGTCAATACACGACAGCATTGTGGGCCATGTAAGAAGATATGAAAAACAAGATGTAATCAAAATGTTGTCAAAAGAAGGCTTTAGAAATATTGATGTTATTTCTTACGGATTCCCATTTGTTAATATTCTGCGGTGGCCAAGAATCCTTTTAGCAAAAGTACAAGCCAGGCGAAAAGGACTCTGGAATAAAACAATGCAAACACAAGAAAGCGGGTTAAGCCCTTGCCGGGAAATTCCAAACATTTTTGGCATTCTGTGCAACAAATACACGGTATATCCACTATGTGTAATTTCTTCTTTATTTAACAGGCGTGATTTATCAGACGGCTATATTGTTACCGCTGAAAAATGAAAATTAAAATACTATACAGACGTTATAAACCACTCCATGATTTATACTATTCATTTATAACCAAGCCGCCTGAGGGTGTTTCCTTCATCGTGCCTTCACCGAAAAGGGTGCTTAGATATCTCTACCCCCTTTATAGAGTTTTTGGCGATATCTTTCTTGTGAAACACATACTACCGGTGGCGCAGGAATTCTTTTTTTACGACAGAGAAACTGAAGAAGATATTGATGTGCTCCACTTCATTCAATTGGTCGCTAAAAAGATCCCATCGAAACCTTATGTGATTGATTTTGAACATATAGCCGGTCTTGCAAATTTTGTAAAATTGGACAGAGCAGCCGAGCGGAAAACCTTTAATTTTCTCAGTGATTATCGATGTTACGGTATTGTGCCGATAACATATGCAGCCAGAAAATCATTTGAAGATTTATTCCCTGATCTCTACCGTGAAGTTGCATATAAGACAGAGGTCGTATATCCCGCCCTTCCCGACTATTATACCCTGCTGAAGGATGCGATTGATTATACCTGTGTTGTCCCCCGTCGGGATACATTCAAACTGCTTTTTGTGGGAAATGACGTATACCGGAAGGGCCTGCATGAGTTGCTCAGCGCGTTCAAAAAACTGGAAGACAAGTATCATGACTTAGAGCTGTACGTGATATCGGATGCACCCCCGCGGCTCAAGAGGGCCTATCCTTCAGAGAGGATACGGTACTTCGACCCGGTATTCTCACGGACGGATATCCTCAAGAAGTTCTATATGCCCTGTGACCTGTTCGTTATGCCCACCCATTGCGACACTTTCGGCATGGCCCTTCTTGATTCTCTGGCCTGCGGGACCCCTGTCGTGACGACGGAGCAGTTTGCAGCTTCGGAGATCATTAAACCGGGGATCAACGGCCTCTTTGTCCGTTCGAACAGGTTGTTGCTCAATGATATTCCATTCCCCTCCAGAAGGGCCACGATGTCTTACATCACCGATACAGTGGAGACTCTGTTGGTCAATGACTTGGTGGAAAAAATAGAATATCTGTATTTGAGGAGAGATTTGCTCAGCAGAATGGGAATGGAAGCCATCAAGGACTTTGAACCAACCTCTAAATTCTCAATAGATGTAAGGAACAAAAAATTGGGAAAACTTTACAAATCCTGTCGGACGAGGAAAGGTAATAATTAATGATACCGGAGCCTCATGCAATATGGCGAAAGGTCAGGACCGGTCAGGTATTCTCGGTTCTTGTTTTTTTTGCCGTCGCCGGGACCATAGGGTGGTATCTGAAATCCAACAGTGATCCCCTTCGTCCAATCCTGAATATTTCGCTCGGCGATGCCCTCCTGTTGACGGCGCTGTCCGTGATGCTGACAGGCATGAACGGCCTCTTTTTAAAAACCTTCGCGGCAAAATTCGGCATAGATATTAGCCTCTCCGAGTGGTTCGGCCTCGCCGTGATAACGACCATGGGAAATTATCTGACTCCTTTTTCAGGGGGGCTTATCGCACGCGCCGCGTACCTGAAACATCGCCATGCGTTCCCCTATGCAAAGTTCATAACATTGATCACGGCAAATTATCTGGTAGTGTTCTGGGTCGTTGGAATGACAGGTCTGCTGACCACGGTAGTGTTCTGGAACTCAAGCTGGTTCTTCTGGCAGGTTGTTCTCCTTTTTGTGGGTGTCGTCATTGTCATCTCAGGACTAGTCGTGGCACAAAAGATAAAAATACCTGGAAACAACCGACTGGCGAAGGTTGTCAATACCGCACTTGATGGATGGGATCTTATCAAAAATGATACATTGCTGTTGGTCAAACTGATCACATATAGCCTCATCAACATCATTCTAAATGGATTCTTGTTCCTTGCGGCTTATAACGCAGCAGGGTGTACAGTATCTTTACCGGCAGCCCTTCTCGTCAGTTTGCTTTCGGGTTTTTCTCTCTTATTGAAGATAACGCCGGGCAACTTCGGCATTCAGGAGGCGATCATCAGCCTGAGTTCAGAGATGGTGGGGGCAGGCGCGGGCGTAGGGTTGCTTGTCTCTCTGCTCATCAGGGCGGCTTCCCTGATCCTCATTTTTACCCTGGGGCCGGTCTTCAGTTTTGTGCTTACCCGGGAATTGACAGGAAACAAAAAATGATAACGAAAAGCGACGGATTTGATCTGAATATCGGACGACGGTTCCCCGACGGCAGGAGATACACATTCGCCGCCATCGCTCTCTTTGTATTCCTGATCATTATTTATGCGAACAGTTTTCACGGAGCATGGCAATTTGATGACAGACCCAATATCGTTGAAAACAAAAACATCACCCTTAAGACCCTGGACTGGCCCGATATCAAGAAGACGTTTTATGCGCCGGAGGGTGGAAGGATCTCCCGGCCCCTTTCATATCTCTCCTTTGCTCTGAACTACTATTTCGGCAAGTTCGATGTCGTCGGTTACCACATTGTCAACTTCATCATCCATTATCTGTCGTCCGTCTTGCTCTTTCTCTTTGCATACAATACGCTGGGGCTCCCAACAGTTCGGGATCGATACAGCCCCGCCTCCTATAGTATCGCCCTCCTGGCCACATTCTTCTGGGCCACCAGCCCCGTGCAGGTTACCGCGGTGACCTACATCGTCCAGAGGATGGCGAGCATGGCCGCCCTCTTCTACATCATGGCCATGTACTTCTATCTCAAGGGGCGAACTACTGACAGGACGTGGAAACAGGTGCTGTTCTTGGGGCTGTGCGCCCTCTCGGCCGCATTTTCCCTCGCCACCAAGGAAAATGCCATTATGCTTCCGGTCAGCATATGGCTTTACGACCTGCTGCTGATCCAGGGGGTGACGCGCGAGACCATCATAAAAAATGCGAAGCTACTCATCCCCGCACTCCTCGTTCTCCTGGTGGTCGGTCTCCTATACACCGACATCTCGACCCTTATGGCCGGCTATACGAACAGGCCATTTACGCTTACCGAGAGGCTTCTGACGGAACCCAGGGTCATCATTTTTTACATAACACTCCTCCTCTACCCCATCAGCTCCCGCCTGACATTGATCCATGATATGGAACTATCAAGTTCATTCTTTACACCATGGAGCACTCTTCCGGCTATCGCCATTATCATTGCACTGCTCCTCCTAGCCGGATATGTCTCACGCAAAAGGCCCCTTATATCCTTTTGCATCTTTTTTTTCTTTTTAAACCATCTCATTGAAAGCTCCTTCATTCCGTTGGAGCTTGTGTACGAACACAGGAATTATATTCCGTCGATGTTCTTCTTTGTTCCGGTGGCCATCGTCATGCTTTATGTAATAGATTACTTTTCTTATACAAAGGCGATCCAGTTTACAATGGTCTCCGTTTTTGCCTTTCTCCTCTCGGCACAGGGGCATACCGGCTCTATCCGCAACACCCTCTTTGAACATCCGCTCTTCTTGTGGTCCGACAATGTAAAAAAGACCCCCACACTGAGCCGCCCCTATAATAATCTGGGGGCCGCCTACTGGGATCTGGGCCTGCACGATGAGGCTTATGAGTCCTACTCCAAGGCGCTGTCTCTCAACAGGCAGACAAATCTCCTGAACCGGGGGGTCAACCTGTACAACCTCGGCGTGTATCACCTCTATGTAAAAGGGGAATATGATAAGGCCCTGGATCTTTTCCGGTCGGCCCTGGAGACCTATCCAGGATACTGGCCCGCATATCACGACACAGCAATCTGTCTCATCCTGAAAGGAGATCTCTGCGAAGCCGGCAAAACAACCGTGGCGGCCCTCTCATCGTGGCCGGACAACGCCTTCTTCCACCATACAATGGGGTTCGTACTGCTCAAGACGGGTCAGTACGATCAGGCAATCAAGGAGGCGCGCCGCGCCCTGTCGATCGATCCGGATCTGCACAACGCCCTGTGTGTCCTGGGAGAGGCTTTCCGCAGGAAGGGCAACGACCGGGTGGCAACTGTCTACTGGAAGAGATACCTCGAGGAAAACCCGAACGATCTGGAGGGTAACTTTGCCCTGATTAAGCTGTATTCCAGGGGCAGCGATCAAGACGCCCTTTCCCTGACCATAGGAAGACTTATCTGCATGAAAGGATCGGCGGGGTGGCATGAATTTGTTGGGCAGGTCCTGAGAGATACAAAAATCCCGGCATATACCCCGGACCCGGAAGAAATTGCCTCCATCATTACGGACAATCTCAATGACTCATTGCACCGGTGAAATGACACCTCGCGCGAGGAAAAAGCGCACAGCCTGTGGGCATAACCCGACAATCGCCAATGTCTGTAGAACTTTAACTCCGTCATTTCGAGGAGCGTCGGCGACGAGCTATAGTCCCCCGCAGGGGTAAATCTTTCTGTCACCGCGGTCGGCCTGTCTGCCGTCTCGGGACAGGCCGGAATGGCAAATAATGACAGTTATCCAACCTGTCATCTTGGAAAATTAAGGATAAGGGCAAAAGGGGGTGGAATTATAAAAATCCCACCCCCTTTGAAAACCGGCATACATATTGTGTCGCTATGGCATGTTCCACACCTTGGTAACATCATCCGCACCCTCAAAGTCAGAACCGGCCTTACCACCGACCGTCACCAGCACATTCCCTCCGCTTGTCCCGAAGGTATAGCTGAACTCATCACTTACCGGCTTGTTGAGGTTCGCCTTGGCTAAAATCAGGGCCGCGGTCGCGGTGCCGCTGTTCGACAGCATCAACTTGGCATAGGCGAGGCTCGCCGTTGACAACCCCTCAGCAAGAGCGCCCTCCATTGCCCGTTTCTGGGCATCCGCCGTCAGGTCCATATATTTCGGCACGGCTACCGCCGCCAGGATGCCCAAGATGATCAGGACCGCAATGATCTCGATCAGTGTAAAACCCTTCTGGTTCTTCAACGTGTTCCTCATCATGAAACCCTCCCTTTCTTGATATGTTTCCCTCTCACAATTGCATGATCAAGCCTTCCTGTACAGCATATTGAACATTTTCTCAACAACTTCCCTCCTTTCCTGTCTAAGATTGTGTTACCTGGCCATCTTCGTAAGATCCCACATGGGGAGGAATATGGCCATGGCAAAGAAACCAACCATCACCGCAAGGGAAACAATCAGGATCGGCCCTATCGCTTCCGACAGCCCCTTCACAGCATATTCCACCTCGTCATCATAATGGGTCGAGATAATCCGAAGCATCTGTTCAAGCTCCCCCGATTCTTCCCCCACCGCCACCATATCCACAACCATGGGGGGAAAGTATTCTGATGACTCCAGGGGGACCGCTATCCCTCTCCCCTCTTGAATTTTGCCCTTCAATCGCGAAAATTCCCTGCTTATGGCAACATTGCCGATAGTAGCGGAGAGGATATCAAGGGAGCTCAGGACAGGAACACCACTTGCCTGCAGGATTGAAAAGATACTTGCAAAACGGGACATGGCCGCCTTGACAAAGAGAACCCCCACCAAGGGAGTCCGCAGAATAAACCTGTCTCGTACATACTGCCCCTGTTCGGTCTTGAACCAGTATCTCAAAGCCAGAAACACGATGACAAGACCCCCCAATAACAGGTGCCAGTAATTCTGTAAAAACTGGTATAAATACAGGCATATCAGGGTTGGCAGAGGAAGCTCCAGGCCGGCCTTGGCAAATATCCCCACGAATTTGGGAATAACAAAGGTGAGAAGTACAAAAAAGGCTATACCCAGGGCAACCATAACCATAATCGGATATTGCAGCGCCGACTTGATATCCGATCGTACCTTGTGTTCATGTTCCAGTATATAGACCAGGCGGTCGAGAACGTCGGGGAGCGTACCGCTGGATTCCCCCGCCTCAATCATACTGATATACAGGGGAGAGAAAATGCCCGGGTGCTTCCCGAATGCCTCGTTCAGAGCAAGCCCCTCTTTTATCTCCACAGTCAGAGAAGTCAGTGCCTTTTTGAGTTTCAGGTTTTGGGTCTGATGCTCCAGTATCTCCAGCACCTTCAGTATCGGCAGCCCGGCAACAAGCATGGTCCTGAACTGCTTGGTAAAGAGTATCAGCTCTTTCATGGTGACGGAGGCAAGCTTCGCCTCTATCCCGGCCAGAAGGCTGCCGGACCCAAGGCTTTTTTCCGCTACAGCGGAAGGAATAAGTCCCTGCTCGTTCAGTAGGCGCTGAACCGCCTCAACCGATTTCGCTTCAATAAAACCGGAAATCTCGATCCCTCTCTGGTTGATAGCCTTGTAAGAAAAATGTGGCATTCCCGCGCCTTTCTACATCACCATAACCGTCGCTGCCGCCTCTTCGAGGGTCGTAATACCCCTGACCACCCTGTCTGCGGCGTCATCCTTGAGGGTCCGGAGTTTTCCCGCCCCTTTCATCTCCCGTGTAATCTCCTGTGCTGTTTTTCCTTTAAGAATCATCTCCTGGATCTCCTCATCAATCTGCAAGACCTCGAAGACACCGGTCCGTCCCTTATAACCGGTATTCATGCATCGAGCGCATCCCGTCCCACGCTGGAAATCGGCGCCTTCAACCCCATCAAGCCCCCATGCCCTGAGCGCATCCGCCGGGGGGGTATAGGGTTCTTTGCAGTACGGACAGACGGTCCTGATAAGACGCTGGGCAAATGAGACCAGAAGGACTGAAGATATAAGGAACGGTTCCACCCCCATCTCCGTGAGCCGTGTGATGGTCCCCGCCGCATCGTTCGTGTGAAGGGTGCTCAAGACCCTGTGCCCGGTAAGGGCGGCCTGTACGGCGAGACCCGCCGTCTCGCCATCCCTGATCTCGCCGACCAGCATAATATCGGGGTCCTGACGGAGGATCGTCCTGAGCCCGCTGGCGAACGTCATCCCCGCCTTGCGGTTGAGCTGGACCTGGCGTATGTGCTCCACCCGGTACTCGACAGGATCCTCCAAGGTAATGATATTGATATCGGGTTTATTGAGTTCTCTCAGAATTGCGTAAAGGCTTGTGCTTTTACCGCTGCCTGTCGGCCCGGCACTGAGTATCATCCCATAGGGTTTGACGATGACTGCCTCTATCTTCTTTCTGTCCGCAGCCGACATCCCTAGTTGTTCAAGGGAGTACACGCCGGAGCTCATATCAAGGAGGCGCAGGACGACATTTTCCCCATAGATCGTGGGAAGCGACGATGCCCTGACATTGATCTCCCTCTTGTCCATCTTAACCGTAAACCGCCCGTCCTGGGGTATCCTCGATATGGATATATCCATATTTGAAAGGATCTTTAACCGTGATACGATGGGGAGCATAAGAGATTTTGGAGGCGAAGGTACTTCACGGAGCTTCCCGTCAACACGAAACCTGAGCTGGGTCTTGTCCGCCTCCGGACTGATATGTATATCGCTTGCGCCTTCGCGGACAGCCTGTGCGATGATGGAATTCACGATACGCACGACGGGGGCCTCTTCGGCCATACCCTGGAGCGAACTGACGCGGATATCCGTATCGGGAGAGGTTTCTTCCTGGACGGAAACGGCCACATCTTCCACCCCGTCCAAGACCTGTTGCAGCCCCCCCATCTGGGCTCCGTACGTAAGGGAAATCAGTTGGTTGATTTCCTTTTCCGAACAGACAACAGGCATGACTTCCATGTTGGTGAGCACCTCCGAGGAGTCGATGGCATTGATATCCATTGGGTCCGCCATTGCCACCGTGAGGAGGTGCATCTTTTTCCTCAGGGGAACGATCTGATACTTCTGTGCCATATTGAAGGGGATCAGGTCCGCCATGCTCTGGTCTATCGGATATTCCTTGGAGTCATATTTTTCTATCTTCAACTGCCTGCTGATCTGGTCTATTATCTGGTCCTCTCTGACCATCCCCTCCCGAATCAGATATTGCCCAAGCTTCAGTCCCGCCCCCTTCTGACCGGTCAGGGCCTGCTGTAGTTGATTCTCATCCAACAGGCCGGCCTCTATCAGCATCTCTCCCAGCTTCTTCCGTGTCTTCACCTTCTAGATCCTTCCTTCTTGTAACGGCATCCTCTCGTTGCTGTCCCCGTCTGCGCCCTCACGAGCCGGATGCCAGGGTGGAAAAGAAAACCGTGTCTTCGTCCCAATCCCCAATAATTCGTGCGCCCGAAGAGATGGATGGCGGCAATTTGGCAATGGCGTTGTGCGCATGCTTTTCATCGGCAAAGCGCTCCTTCAGGATGACGTCAAACTGCAGGCCTTCACGTCCATTCCAGTTGGGGAATACCTGAATCGGGGGGAGTTGACCAAGATACTCTCTGTATACCCCGTAAGCGTCCTCAAGGTTGTCTCTCCTAGCCACCGCCACCCAGCGCCCCCCCCCAGGCGGGGGGCGAAAATCGGAAGGAACCGCAGGAAGCTTCAGCATGGCTCCCGGTTCAACCCTGTCCGGATTTCCTATATGGGGATTAGCCTTCCGTATCAATGCAACGCGATCCGTGGTGCATTCACATCCGTATACGCCCCTGATCACTTTGCAAATCGTCCCGTCCCTCTTGACGATCAGCCACCCCAGCGAATCCGGGCACATCTCCGCACGTGGAGGCTCCTCTTCGGAGGGAGAAACCTCTGAAGGGGGAACCTCTGCGGGAATGGCAGGCACACCCTCCTCCACGGGAACGGCAGCAGAAAACTCCTGAAGCGGACCCTTCGCGGGAATGGCAACCACGTCGGTAGACTGTAGAGCAACCCCCCTTTCCGACCTTTTCGGCACCCCGGTGGAAAACAGATTCTGCCCGAAATCAAGTCCGATCAACGTGATCAGAATACCCCCGAGAACGGCAACCAGGGTCATCTTCCACAACCATCCGTTCGTCTCTCCTGTGCGGGTACAGAAACGAACCAAGGCAAACCCGACCTTCAATCGATCCTGGATAATCAGTGCAAGAATGATCCGGTGGCACAGCCCGACGATCTTTCGCGGATATCCTCCCGTGGCGCGATATACCGCCCACATGGCCGGGAAGGTAAATTGGACCTTTTTATTAGCGTCCTCCCCCCTGGCGGTATCCAGGCGAAACAGTATCATAGCCCGTGTATCGGTAAAATTCATGGGCCGAAGGTCATAGAAAAAGTTGATACGATCCACAAAACCCGCATGTGCCTCAAGCACCCGATAAAGCTCTCTCTGGGCGAAGATGATTATCTGGAGCAGCTTGTGCTCATTTGTCTCATAATTGAGAAACTCTCTTAGGATCTCAAGGCAGAAATCCGGTATCTTCTGCCCCTCGTCTATGACAAGGACCAAGGTCTTCCCTTCGCTCACCCCCTTATCAAAGAGATGGTTCTTGATCTTTTCCTTCAAGTGCCACTCCGTAACGTCCGGGTTGTCACCTGCGATCCCCAGTATATTGACGATGGCGTGGAGAAATTCCATCGGTGTGCCGAAATGAGGATCAAGTATCAGGTATGTCTCAACGTTCTTGTCATCGGCAAACCTGCGTATAATCTGCCGACAAATCGTCGTCTTGCCCACCCCCACATCCCCGATGACAGTACTCAGTCCGCGGCGCAGACGCACCGCCAGTTCGAGTTTCTGTAGGCAGTCCACATGCTGCAGAGACTGGTAGAAAAAATCAGGCTCGGGAGAATTTGAAAAGGGCTCCCTGCTGAAATCTAATACACTGAAATAGTCCATATCCAATATGGTATACGTGCTTTTCTGTTTTGCACCGGAACTTTCCGGAATATTGGGATAGTTCTCATCACTCAGGGTGTTGGCCAGGGTGAAGACAAACTCCACAACGCCCGGACAAAAGCACTCTCAGGGATAATTAAGGATTGCGGCCCCTGAAATTAAAACAGAGTTTGTATAACATTTGCTGGCCTTTCCATCCTTTGTATTTCCTCAGCATCTCACCCTACCCTTTGACACCTCGAACCCTCTGGGATCGCATCTGATTAACAGCAGACACCACACCCCTTTTGCCACAATCAGCTACCACTAATCGGGGAATAATCCCAATTAATTAAGTACCATGCCAGGCCCCCGAATTTTCTCCCTACGGCGTCACCGGCTCCGGCTCCACCGTCACCATCGTCATCATCGTATCCGACTGTCCCAGGTTGTTCGTCACTCTGAGAGAGACGACGTAGTTCCCCGCGCCCCCGAATGAAATACTTCCGGGGTTCTGTTCGCTGAGCATGTTAATTACTTCCCCGCCGTCAAATGTCCACGACCACGAGGTCAGTGTCGTCCCCGTAACCGCCGTTGAGTCATCCGTAAAGAGGACGTGATCACCATCGCCCAGATCGGTCCAGTTGAAGTCGGCCGTCGGCGCCGTCGGCGGCACGGTCTGG
>JAQULO010000066.1 GCA_028718565.1 Syntrophales bacterium
ACACTCACTTCCAGTTTCATGGCGCTTTCTCCTTTTTATTTAGGTTTTGGGATAAACCCTTTTTTAAAGGAAAAGCGCCTTTTTCTACACCTTTTTAAATTTACACAAAATATATTACACTGCCAAAGGCCACAGGCGTGTCAAGCAAAAGGGGGTCCCCAAATCCCTTTTTTGACAGATGAGCGGAAAGGTACTAGCTTACAGAAGTGAAATGTTTAAGCTGACAATAAAGAAGACAAAATAGTAAGAGGGTATCATGACGGTAGACAATGACTGTAAGGCCCATATCGAGAAGCTTAAACGGTATTCTTTTGATATCGGGATGTATCGACCTCCGAGCGAGGGGGGAAGCCTTTCTCTGCTCCTTCGGTTTACCCGGAACTGTCCCTGGAACAAATGCACGTTTTGCGAAATGTACAAGGGAGAAAGATTTGTTTATCGATCGGTTGAAGAAATAAAGGCCGATATCGATTCGGTCAAGGCAATCATCGATGAGATAACCGCAATTTCATGGAAACTGGGTTATGAGGGACGAATGGACAAGGATGTGGCGATGGCCATCTTGGAGGCCGATCCATTATCATTCCACTACAATCACTCTTTTATTTCCGTCTTTAACTGGCTCTTTTCAGGGGGGCGTACGGCCTTCATACAGGACGCGAACAGTTTGATCATGCGCCCGCCGGAATTTGCGGAGTGCCTTAGGTATCTGAGAAAAACCCTTCCCACGCTGACGCGGGTGACCACCTATGCCCGGTCAAAAACACTCGCACAGAGGAGGCCCGAAGAGTTGAAAGAAATCTGTGAGGCCGGTCTGACCCGTCTCCATGTGGGGCTTGAGACAGGAGATGACGAGCTGTTACAGCTAGTTCGAAAGGGCGTGACGAGCGAAGAACAGATCGAGGGGGGGAGAAAGGCCGTAGAGGCAGGCTTTCAGCTCTCGGAGTACTGGATGCCCGATTTGGGTGGACGGGAACGGTGGGAAAAGCATGCGGAAAATACCGCCCGCGTTCTCACGGCAATCAATCCCCACTATATTCGTTCGCGGCCCTTCGTGCCGAGGGCGGGCACCCCGATCCATGAAGAATATGAGCGGGGAAATCTCCACCTCTCATCACCTCATGAGAGGCTCGAAGAGCTGCAGATGATGATTCAGGGACTTGATGTCACGTCCCGGGTCTGTTTCGATCATGCGATGAACTCCTGGCGTGATAGACGGGGCGGTCTGCTTTTCAGGCAGGATTATGAGGGATACAAATTCCCCGATGAAAAACCGCTGCTTCTGGACAGGATTCAGGAGGGTCTCGACGTTCATGAATCAACGCATATACACGTAAAGGACATTGTCGGAATACAGTCTCTTTGAGGGGACACCGCCGCAATGCGCGTGGGAACGAGACGCCATGCAACCCGTCGGCAGATGCGCCGTGAGGACCATCCAGAAGATCTCGTAATCCGGCGACGCGATCCCCATGCAGTTGAGAAAAGATCAGGCCCTCTGTAGATAACCAGGGAGGGCATCATCTTCCATCCCCTTGAAATTACACAGAATGGGACAGGTCTTGCAGGGAGGTTTTATCCCGGGCAGCGGTGGTTCCCCCTTGATGTCTTCGATATAGTCGCAACATTGATTAACATCTTCTTCATACCCCTCGATGATGATGCTCACGCTTCCTTCGGCGCCTCCATATCCGCCCGATGCGAAGTGAACGGCCTCCACATCGAAGAGGTCCTCCAGGGCGTCCAATTCGGTATAGGCGATGCCGTCGGCGACGCAGACCATCCCGATCCGGGCGCCTATGCTCCGTTCGATATTGAAAATTCCTCCCATTCGTGACGCCTCTTCCACGGACAAAACCATCTTTTCAAGGCCCACAGGATAGATAATTGTCCCCCCCCTGGCCTTCATGGGCATGTAAAACTCACCCATGGTTCCCCCGATGGGACTTGCCATTACGACACCGACAGCCCCCGTATGGTCAACGGCATTAGCCCCCTTCAACAGGAGATCTCCCGGTCCCAGCTTGCCGATGACCGTGGAGGGTTCCACATCCAGCACCCGATCCTTATGAAAGGTGACCGGTCGCAGGCGAACGCTCTGGGCGAGTGCGCAGGTGATCCCCCTTATGACCTGCCCGGCAACATACTTCTCCTTCTCTATCGATTTTTCCAACAGTTCTTCGACAATATAGGCATTCGTCGAGCCGCGCCCTACGATCAGATATCCCTCCTCCTTTGCCTGCCGTACCTCGGGGAGCGCGATGATGCCTCTGGCGATCAGTCGCTTCGATTCCGCCGGGGTTAAGGTAAATAGTGCCTGCATAGCGTCGTATCCTCCTTAGTGTTCCTGTCAGTTCCCTGAAAGGGGACGGGTGAAGCACAAGCCCCCTGCCTGTGACTCTATGATGCCACAGATTCATGTCTCTGAAAAGACATCTTTTGCATTGATTCGGGCCTACCATCGTGCAGCCTTTGACCAAAACCGCACATGATCTTCTTGCAAAGATACCCGTAACGGGTTAAGAAAAGCCCCTATTTTTGCCGATCCGGGAGGCCTCTCTGATGAAGCTCATACTGGTACGTCATGGTCAGACATTATGGAACCGCGAAAAACGGGCGCAGGGTGTGAGTGACATCGCGCTCAGTAACCGAGGCAGGGCTCAGGTGAACAGTCTTGCGCGGTCATTGCAGGATGAGAAAATCGATGCGATCGTATCGAGTCCCCTGAAACGGGCGGTCCAAACGGCCGAAGCAATCAACCATTTTCACAACCTCCCGATCGAACCCGAAAAAGATCTGATGGAACTCAATATGGGTGATTTTGAAGGCATCGTCTTTCGGGAGATGATGAAGAACCATGGGGACTTCATGAAACGATGGGCCGAGGATCCTGCTTCCGTTGTTATGCCGAAGGGTGAATCTCTCACCGCACTTCAAGAGCGGGCCTGGGGTGCCGTCGAGCGCATTATCATGAAACCGGGCACGACGCTCCTCGCGTCACACAACTTCACCATAATGACTATCCTGTGCAAGATCAAGGGAATGAATCTTTCTCACATCAGACAGGTTCACGTGGATGTGGCTTCGAAAACGTTTGTGGAGTTTAAAAACGGCAGGGGAGCCGTCGCCCTCTTCAACGATATAGGCCATCTGGCCGATTGTGAGAATATCATCGATTAAATACCGCCCAGCATCTTTATACCTTATGCGTCGTCATGGCACTGGCCGTCCCGGACATGGATTGTTCTTCCTGAAAAACGGCAGAGATCGGGATTGTGCGTTACCATGATAATCGTCAGCCCTTCCTCATTGAGGGATTGCAGGGTATTCATGATGTCCATGGTCGTTTTCGTGTCCAGGTTTCCCGTTGGCTCATCGGCCAGGAGGATGGGTGGTTTGTTCACGATGGCCCGGGCTATGGCTACCCGCTCCTGTTCCCCCCCCGACAGTTGGTCTGGGAGACGGTGTGCCTTGTCGACGAGCCCCACCTGGTCGAGGACGGACAGTGCCATTTCATCTTGAAGCTTTTCCTTGAACTTCGTGATGGCAAGGGGAAGCTTCACATTTTCCAGGACTGTCAGGAATGGGATCAATTGGTAGGATTGGAAAATAAAGCCGATGTACTCGCTTCTGAAATCGGCACGCTGCTCGTTGGAAAGGGCATAGACATCCATGGTGTCCAGATATACAACACCCCGCGTCGGATGATTCAGCCCGCCCATAACGGAGAGGAGGGTGCTCTTTCCGGAACCGGATTGTCCCATGATGCTGACAAATTCGCCATCATCGATGCAGAAATCCATGTGACGGATGGCGCTTACTGTCGCGTCACCGCTGGAATATTCTTTGGCAATATTGCTGATTTTAATGAGGTGTTCTGCTGCTTTGTTCATCACAAATACTCCTATATTGCCCGCAGTGCTGTCGTAGGATCAAGTTTGCTCGCCTTGAGGGCCGGATAGAGACTTGCCAGAAGGCTAAGGGATACACCCAACAGGAGGGCAACGACGCCGAGAGTACCACTTAAACCGGAAAGGCTGCTTCCCGGGATAACAAAAGGTATCACGATCCATGCCAGGCCTCTCCCAACGCCAAAGCCCAATAGGCCGGCGAGGAAGCCGATAAAGATCGCTTCAATCATTATAATCCGCATTACATGACCCCGCCTGAACCCGATGGCCCGGAATATACCAATTTCCCGGGTTCGCTCATTAACCGATCCCATCATGGTGACAAAAACGAGAAGGGACCCGATAAAGATCACCAGCGCCGCAACCCCGTAGCTGAAGGACTTGAACATGTCGATGGACTGCATTTTCGACATCATGGCCTGTTTCAAGGCATTCACCCTGGCATTGGGGAACTTTTCGGCAATCTGGAGCGCCATCTCGGTTATGGGGCACCCATTGCAAAAGGCCGAGATCTCCACCAAAGATATCTTGCCCGGTTTTTCCAAGACACCCTGAATGGCGTGGAGTTCACCAATCACGATGCCGTCTTCAGCGGCCCCGGTGGGCTGGAGAATGGCAGTAACCACAAAGTTCTTCCCGCCAAGCATGACGGAATCGCCGATAGCGAGTCCCAGCGCCTTTGCCGCCTCCGATCCTACGGCCAGATCCGTAGAATGAGAGGGTGGAACCCCTTCGAAGTGCCACCAGGTCTTCAGGGGGAGTTCCGATTCGGGATCAATGCCCATGAGGAGGACTTGTTTACCCCTTATCTCCACGGGACCGAGCACCTTGGGGGCTATGATCCCGATATTCTCTGCGTTTTCAATCTCCCGGAGAGCTCCGAGCCGATTTTCGTCAAACTCTTCTATGGTATAGTTGACACCGCCCACAGTAACTCCACCGTAGCTCAGCGAAAGATTCTCACTTTTGGGGACCATGACGATGTTTGCCCCGAATCGGTCGAGGCGTTCCTCAATGTCCCGCGACATGTTTTCCGTGATCGTCAGGAGCGTCACGATCGTGGCAATACCGATGAGCAGCCCCGTTATGAGAAAGATCGTTTTTCCCTTCCGGCGTCGCAGGTTATTAAATGAAATGTTGTGGAGTCTCACAATTCCTTCTCCTCTTTGATAATCTGTTTACGTTGGCTGTGCCCCATCCTGTTCAGAAGGAAGGATTCAAGATCATTTTTCGCAAAAACCGAAGAGAAACGGTCTATTTTTTGGAGAGTCCGGTCGAAGGTGATGACCAGTCTCCCTCCCCCCTTGTCTCTGGAAACGGTTTTTACCCCATCCAGGGCGGTGAGCTCCGAGATCACAGTCTCCGGCCATTGGTCCCCGTTTCTCAGTTTATAAATGGCATCGTCAAGGTTACGTTCTGCCAGACACGCCATCGATTTCGGGATGATAACAGCGCCCATGCCGATTATAATGATCAGTGCAACAAGGATCGTGACGGAGCCGAAACTGACACGGCTCCTTGTGACCCTCAGGACCTTCTCCCGCTTCAGCCGATATTTTTCACTATCGTACATAATAACCTCAGATTACTGCTTTTTGTATTTGCAGTACCAACTGTTCGTATTAATATCATTCATCGAGATAACAAGATTTCCGTCCTTGATGGTTCGGATCAGGGGCGCCGGGTTGCACCCTCCCTTGGCCACATTGATCCGTTCCGAAGAAAAGCTCATTCCGCAGTTTCCGCAGATCATATAATCTCCCTCCTGGGAATATCCCTTTCCAGCTCGGTAGCACACGTCGCAGGCGTCAATGGCGGTACGGATGACTCCGTCCCGACTTTTGAGGGCAAAAAAGGTGACAAGAATGCCATCATCGGCCTTGACGGTAAAATAATGCGCCTTGCCGTCATCGAACTGACTGATGGGAAGCATAAGAGATCCATTTTTCGGCGACAACGATTTTACGGATGGACTGAAAAAGGCATCCGCGGTGAACTGAAAACTAAACAGTGCAACTATTGATACGGCAACTACAGACAACAATATCTTTTTCATTATTCATCTCCTTGCTTTTGTTTACGTACAAGATCTTCGAGGGGCCGTGAGGACAACAGACGGGAAAAATCTGATGCTACCTCTCCCCAGAATTCCCGGAATATGCAAGTTTTCGCCCTCGAACATGTTTCAGGGTGATTGACGCAGTCGACAAGGCTGAGATCATCCTCCACTGCGGCCAGGATATCTTTTATGGTAATCTCCGAGACGCTTTTCCCGAGCAGATACCCTCCCTTGGGGCCACGAACGGAGACCACCAAGCCCGCTGTCTTCAGAGGGTTAATAAGATTCCAGAGGTATTTCTCGGAAACATCCTGTCGCTGGGCAATGTCCTTAAGAAAGACAGGCGCGTCAGCTGCGTGGATGGCCAGATCGACTATCAGTCGAAGACCGTATCGTCCGCGTGTTGAGAGCTTCATGGGGCACCACCTCGATATTTTCCACTATTTCTACTTATTCCATCGAATTGATAGACTAATATACGAATCCATATCCGTCTGTCAAGCAAAATTTCAAAAAAAGTAAAACAGGATGTTATTGATTCAGAAGATTACTGTGAAATCATCTGGGCTGCCTGTACTCCATGGGTGGACTTTCTTCCAAGATTTTGATAGCATCATAGGATGCTTGACTATTCCTTCATAGAACAACCCGCTGCCGATGAGATCAGTCAGATAACGGATCTCTACCGGGGCGAAGACTGGTGGAAACAGGAAGGGGACAACCCCGAGATGATCAGGCTGATCGTTACGGGGAGTCACTGCTTTCTGGTCGTACGCCACGAGGGCCGTATCATCGGTATGGGGAGAGCAGTCAGTGACGGCACCAGTGATGCGTATCTCCAGGATGTGACTGTGGTGGATTTTTTTCGCGGAAAGGGAATCGGGACCCGGATCGTGGATACACTGATCGGCCGACTTGAACGGGACGGGATACACTGGATCGGCCTCATAGCGGAAAGGGGCTCCCACCCCTTTTATGAACGTCTCGGCTTTTCCATTATGGAAAATGCGGTTCCAATGCTGAGGGTGAAGAAATGAAATTCAGACCGCTGACACCTTCCGATTATGCGTCGCTCAAACCTTTTTTCGTAGGACAGAGGCATGCTCTCTGCTCCTACTCCCTCTCATCCATCATTGCATGGACAAACGAGACATATCGGCCCTACGGCGCCATTCACGATGACAGTCTTCTGGTCTACGCGACCTTCGCCAGACGCAAGGAGAGATCTCACCTGATCCTCCCCATTTCACCCGGCAGGGAACATACTCCTGAAGAACTCGCGTCGATCTCACGGCAAACGGGGTACGGTGTCTACTGGTTCGTTCCCGGGGATTATCTGGAGAGGCATGATAAGAAGGGTCTAGAGAAGCTCTTCGTTATCGAGCGACAGGAGGGATACGACGACTACGTGTACCGGACCGAAGACATGGCAACCCTGGCAGGCAACAGATACTCTAAAAAACGCAACCTTATCAAACAGTTCGAGCAAAATTATTCCGAAAAAGTAGGAGACGTCAGTATAAAAACCATATCACCGGAAGACGTACCCGGATGCCTGGAGTTTCTGGAGAGGTGGTGCGAGGAGCGGGACTGCGACGTGGACAAGGATGAAGATCTCGCCTGCGAGTGGGACGCCACTACAAACGCCCTGAAAAATATCGATACCCTGGGGTTCCGAAGTATCATGCTCTCGATCGATGGAACAACACAGGCCTTTGGCATCGCTTCGCAGCTTACGGAAACCACGAGCGCACTCCACTTCCAGAAGGCTTCGGCGCAATTTAAGGGCCTCTACCAGTTTTTCGACAGGGAATGCGCGCGCAGACTTTTCCCGGAGTTGGAATACATCAATAAGGAAAGCGACATGGGCTTACCGGGGCTGGCTCAGACAAAACATTCCTACCATCCGGTCATGATGGTAAAATCATACACACTGAGCCTCAAAGAACAGATATGACCTGCATGAACAGAAAAAGGGGAGCAGGACTTTGATAGAACACCAGGGGATAGTGGCGGAGCACTCATGGTGATAGTGGAAATGTCGAGGAGGGGAACAGACATGTCACTAAGCGATTATTTTAAAAAGAGGGTCGGCACGGGCGTTCTTGCCACGGCCGATGCATCTGGAAAGGTGAACGCTGCGATATACGGCAGACCGCATTTTATTGATGAGCAGACCATTGTCTTTATCATGGCCGATCATCTGACCCACGCCAACCTTCATGCCAATGACAATGCAGTCTACCTGTTCAGGGAATCGGTTGACCGGTACGTGGGAAGGCGTCTATACCTGACCAAGACTGGGGAGACGGACGACCCCAAACCGATTGAGGAGATCAGGGCTCAGCCCCGCCACGGAGATCATCCGGAAGATCCCCATGACAAAAAATACCTGGTGTTCTTCCACATCGACCGTGTTCTTCCGCTGATCGGGGATACGATCAAATAGATAAGAGCCGTGCGCAAAACGATGAACCGCCATGTGGGGATTGTTCAGTATTGCCAGGCACCCGAGAAGCAAAACCATATCTCTATGAATGAAAAAACCGCTCTTACTGCCCGCCGGGCGGCCGCTTTCCGCACAACAGTCTACGACTATTACAAAAGACACGGACGGCGTTTCCCCTGGAGAGAAACCACCGATCCTTACCGAATCCTCGTTTCGGAGGTCATGCTTCAACAGACACAGGCGCCCCGCGTTCTCCTGAAATACGGGGCTTTTATCCGTCTCTTCCCTGATAGTTCAACGCTCGCCGCCGCATCGCTCCACGATGTTCTGAGTGCCTGGCAGGGACTGGGATACAATCGCCGGGCCCTCGCCCTGAAACAGTCGGCACAGCGCATCGTCACCATTCATGGCGGTATTGTTCCCCATGACGAAGAGGCTCTCATTTCGCTGCCGGGTGTCGGCCCCGCCACTGCCCGCGCAGTTCGTGCCTTTGCATTCAACGAACCGGTGATTCTGATCGAGACCAATATCCGTGCCGTCTTCATCCATCACTTCTTCCCCCAGGAGGAAACAGTCGCTGATTCCAATCTTCGCCCGCTGATAGAGAAAACGCTTGACCGAAAAAACCCGGGGCGATGGTACAACGCACTCATGGATTACGGAACCTTTCTGAAGAAGGCCCACGTCAATCCCGCACGGAGGAGCGCCCATCACCAGAGACAATCACCCTTCGAGGGTTCGGTCCGCCAGGTACGGGGAGCGATCCTCCGGCTCATACTGAAAAAGGTTCGATTGTCCGAACCCGACCTTATTGAAACCCTTCCCTTCGACACGGATCTGGTGAAGGAGATCCTTGCGCAACTCGAGAAGGAACAGATTATTGTCAGGGGCGGTGGGAATATCTCGATTGCCTAGCGGTCGAGGGCCTTCAAAAGAGCAAAGAAGAACGACGGATGAAGACTAGTCAGGACAGGGGGGGAGGGGGATCCCCCGCTTTTTTGCTCTTCTGCTTCGGTGAAGGTTGACGTTGCCGGTCCGGCCGTTCTATCAGGTGGAGAAGGTTATATTCTCTTCGTCGGTGTTTCTGTGAACCCTTCCCTCGCTTTCAAGAAATCGCAGGTGGGCGATGGCCTCGCCGGTGGCAAACCACTTTTGTACGATTGGGAAGAGATCCCAGGTCTCGCAGTCGATATCCCAAGTCATGCCGCCGGCTATTTCGTAGGCGTTTTTGGTTTCTTTTCCAATAACGTCGATAACCTCATTGGCGCGGTCTTTGTGGTGCTTTTTCAGTTCATCAATCCTTCCCTTGAGATCGGGGAAAAAGCTTCTGTGTCCCGGTAAAACGATATTCACCGGCAGATCGTAGACCTTATCGAGGCTGTCCATGTAGTCCTTCAGTGCGTTCACCTGGTAAGACCAGGACTCGATATGGGGTGTTATGTCAAAGAGGATATGATCACCCGAGAGGAGGACCTTCTTGTCGGCTTCGTACAGACAGATGTGTCCCTGGGTGTGCCCCGGCGTTGACAAGCACCGGAAGCCGTAGTCGCCAATTTCTATAACATCATTGTCGCCGATTAGGGTTAGTTCTGGAACCGTCTCCGGGCTGTACTTGAAGCCCGGGTGGTTGTTAAGAGCCTTGAGGAGCTCGTCCCCGGGGAAACCGTTGATGCCGGCATAATCGAACATGGACTGCCGGATGCTCGCTCCATGATAGACCTGCGCTTCGACTCTGCTGAAGTAGACGGTGCTGGTCTCGGTTGCCAGGCGCGTGACCAGCCCGGCGTGGTCAGCGTGCATGTGGGTTATCAAAAAATCGGTTGCGGCAAGATCGATATCCAGAGTGCGTATTCCCTCCTGCATCGCTTCAAAGCAGACGGGACGGTTAAAACCGGTGTCTATAATCAGGTTTCGGTCGTCGGCCTTGATTACGTAAGAATTGAGCGTTTTCAGCGTACTGTCGGGCAGGGGTACTTCAATACGATAAAAACGGTCCATTACCTCGTCGATCATCAATGGGTCTCCTTTGCTCTCAAAATTCGGGTGAAGCTAGCACGTTCGCCCGAAAGAAACAAGCGGTTACCTGGCCCCACATGCACCGCCTCTTGATGATCTCAGCGTCGCGCATACTACGGAGCTCAAATCCTCACAGATCCCGCTTTGAGGCTTAATATTATTGACACAGGGAGGGACGTCTCAATATAGTCAGGAGAAGAAACCCTGCTTGCGGCGGGGAATTAACTCAAAGAGGTAGCAAATGAGAAAGGATATCCCACAAACAACACCACGGGTTGTCTTGCGTGATGAGGCACGCAAGAGGTGGTTGGACTTTACGTCACCCTGCCGGATCATGACGACCCATCAGATTGAGGAGGTGCTACCGCTCATTCGTCAGATTGAGGAGGGGGTCCGGCGAGACGGATTGTATGCAGCCGGGTTCATCTCCTACGAGGCCGCCCCCGCTTTTGATTCGTCTCTGCCTGCCAAGATTGATGGGGAGTTTCCCCTTATCTGGTTTGGATTGTTCGAACAGGTTAACGAGATTATTCAGTTGACTAGCGTCGGGGGATTAGAGACTCCCATCCTATGGCTTCCGTCTGTGACGTCAGGGGAGTATTGTCGCTGTCTTCGCGCAATACGTAAGTTCATTCGCAACGGGGACACGTATCAAGTTAATTTCACCTACCGACTCCTGGCAAAAACGGGTGTCGATCCTTGGCGCTTGTTTGTACAGATAGCTGGAGATGAGGAGGCGCCCTTCGCCGCATTCGTGGACACTGGGGATTGGGCTGTATGCAGCGCCTCACCGGAGCTTTTCCTGCGACTCGATGGCAATCGGATCGAGTCATGTCCCATGAAGGGAACGTCTGCAAGGGGATTATGGTTCGAGGATGACCTGGCAAAGCGGGCAACGCTGGTTCGCTCCAAAAAGGAACGAGCGGAGAACGTGATGATTGTGGATATGGTCCGCAATGATCTTGGGCGCATAGCACTTTGCGGCAGCGTTCACGTTTCGTCCTTGTTCGAAATCGAAAAGTATCCGACTGTGTGGCAGATGACGTCCACCGTATCCGCCCGGACGTGTGAGCCTTTGGATCGGATTCTTCAGGCCACTTTTCCTCCCGCGTCCATTACCGGCGCGCCGAAGCGCCGCACGATGGAGATCATAGCGGAGCTGGAATCATTACCTCGGCGCATATATACCGGCACAATCGGCTTTGTATCTCCCGGAGGCCGTGCGCAGTTTAACGTTGCCATTCGTACCGTCTTGCTGCACAAACCAACGAGACACGCGGAATACGGCGTCGGGGGAGGCATCGTGTGGGACTCCAAACCGGCGAATGAATACGAAGAATGCCTGACGAAGACGAAAGTGCTGAGTCCTCTTGCCCGTGATTTTGATCTCCTTGAGACGATCCTGTGGTCTCCCCACAGCGGATATTCGCTTCTGGAGTACCACATGAAGCGTCTCGCCGGGTCGATGGATTACTTCGGCTTCAAGGCAGACCAACGTCCGATACTGAACGAGTTGGCGAGTGTCGCAGCTGGTCTGTCTTCGAGGCTGCACCGGATCCGCTTGCTTGTCTCCCGCCGGGGTGGCATCCGTTGCGAGGCAACTTCCCTCGAACCAACCTCCATGCGCTTTGGTAAGGTTGTTCTGGCCAATAGTCCGGTCGACACAGACGACATTTTCCTATACCACAAAACCACCCGCCGTCGCGTCTATGAGGATGCTGTCAGGATGTGTCCGGGAAGCGACGATGTCCTATTGTTCAACGAAGGAGGACAGGTTACCGAGTCCACCGTGGCGAATGTGGCGGTCCAGATTGGTGGTGTACTGTGCACGCCCCCCGTGCGATGTGGACTACTGCCGGGTACGCAGCGTGCATGGCTGCTCGATCATGCTCAGCTACAGGAGAGAATCATAAGCATTCAAGAGATGCTAGGCAGCCCAAACGTGTACCTCCTGAACTCCATTAAAGGGATGGAAAAGGTCCAAATTCGTACGTCGGAAGAATAAAACCTGTTGAAATTCTCGCTGTAATATCTCTTGACAGGATATCATAATGGGGTTAGTGACTTAACATATTTTACTTATCTTGAACGCATCATGCGTGCTTTTGAACAGCTGTAACCAAGGGGGGGATTATAGCCTGATCAAGCTGAAGCTCTGTTTCTCAGAATGAGATATAGGGCTTTTGTTTTCTGTAAACATCTCAATCTTTGATGTCGCCAAGGCGAAAAACGATAGAATTAAAGTGGTTAGGTTTTTATCGGGAACCATATAACACTATTGGTTGCTCTAAAAAAGGATACTAACCCATGCCAAAACCAAGAGTCTTCATAAGTTCTATTTTCTATGATCTCAGGCACATTCGTTCTTCCCTGGAAAACTTCATTGAGGGGATGGGGTATGAAGCAGTTCTTTCGGAAAGAGGGATGATTGCTTATGACCCTGACATCCCGTTGGATGAATCATGTTACGGAGATGCTGGATCGGCTGATATGTTTGTTCTCATTATTGGTGGGTGCTACGGTTCAGCGGAAAGTGAGGAAAACATAGAAGGTAATCCTGATTTTTACGGTCTATACGAAAGTATCACGAAAAAAGAATACAGCACCGCTTGTAGTAGGGGTATCCCCATTTACGTATTATTGGAAAAGAATCTGTTAACTGAATATGAAACGTATAAAAAAAACAAAAAAAATGAATCTATTCAGCACGCCCATGTGGATTCAATCAATGTTTTCCGTCTCCTTGAAGAAATTCTGGGAAACTCACGAAATAATTCTATTCACCAGTTTGAGCGTCTAATCTGAAATTCGAGACTGGCTTGGAGAATAATGGGCGGGATTGTTTCGTGGGTACTGTCAACTTTTATGTGTAAATTTTTTATAGGCCAATTCTCTGAAGAATGGCAGGTTTTTACGCACTTTTCCTACAGGGTTTGATCTCCAATGTAATTCCATCTTTAATGAGATAAAGGCCA
>JAQULO010000067.1 GCA_028718565.1 Syntrophales bacterium
CCGGCTGATCCTGCGGGAGGACAACGCGGCTATCCGCCTGATGGGAAGGGGCTGCGATCTGGGACTGATCCCCCCTGACCGTTACCGTTATCTGGAGGAGCGGGTGCGGGAGATAGAGCGGCGCACGCGGGATCTTGCCGCCAGAAAGGTCTTCCCCTCCGCCGATGTGAATACAGCCCTGGAGGGGATGAAGACCGCCCCCATCAGGACCCCCGTCACCTTCTCCCACCTCTTGAAGCGGCCGGAGATCTCCTATGACGACTTGAAGGTCCTGGACGGATGGGAGGAGGTCCCGGACGATGACGTGAAGCGGCAGGTGGAGATAGAGATCAAGTATGAGGGATATATCAAGCGGCAACTCGAGTCGGTCGAACGGTTCAAGGGGCTGGAGGGGAGGAAGATACCTTCGGGATTCGACTACTCGTCCGTTCCGGGCCTTTCAAATGAGCTCATAAAGAAGCTCTCCTCGGTTCGGCCGGTCTCCATAGGCCAGGCGCAGAGGATGTCGGGGATGACGCAGGCGGCGCTGACCGCTGTTCTTGTCTACCTGAAAAAGGCCGAAAAGGGCGGTGTTACAAAAGCACAGGATATCTGATGGAGGGCCTACAATGAGCGAGGGATACAGGGTGCCGGACAGGGTTATTGCGCTGATGAAGAAGGGGGTCGGAATCCCCAACCCCTGCTGTGTAGAGATCGGCGAGGATGTCAGGGTGGAGAGGATATCGGGACGAGGAGTTGTCCTGCACAGCGGAACGAAACTTTTCGGCGCCAAAACGCTCATCTGTGACGATACGGAGCTGGGATATGAGGCGCCTGTTACGGTGGCCAATTGCCAGCTTGGCCGGGGGGTGAAGCTGAAGGGGGGATTCTTTGAGGGGTCGGTCTTCCTGGACGGGGTACAGATGGCCTCCGGCGCGCACGTACGGGAGGGATGCATTCTCGAAGAGAAGGGCAGGGCAGGACACGCGGTCGGCCTGAAACAGACCATCCTATTCCCCTTTGTGACCCTGGGAAGCCTCGTCAATTTCTGTGACTGCCTGATGTCCGGCGGCACGGACGTGAAAAACCACAGCGAGGTGGGGAGTTCCTACATTCACTTTAACTATACGCCGAATCAGGACAAGGCGACCGCGTCCCTGATAGGGGATGTCCCGACGGGGGTGATGCTCAATCAGCCCCCCATCTTCCTGGGCGGTCAGGGGGGACTGGTGGGGCCGGTACGGATCGGGCACGGCACCGTGATAGCGGCGGGTACCGTCTACGGAAAGGACCGTCCCGAAGGGGGAAAACTCCTGACGGGGAGAACCGGGACGGCCGCTGAAAAAGATTTTTACCGGGGGGTGTACCGCGATGTGGGCAGAAAGGTTCGCAACAATGTCTACTATATCGCGAACCTCCTCGCCCTGAAACAGTGGTACCGGCATATCCGGTCCCCGTTCTTCCAAGAATGGGAATTCGGCCCGGAGCTGTACGAAGGTGCAATCGAAAAACTGGACATGGCGATCAGGGAGCGGCTGAAACGGTTCGGGGCATTTTCTGGAAATATGGCGGAATCTGCACGGATTGGCAGGAATATTCCAGGCATGGAGAAAACGGACATCGAGCTCAGCCTGGAGGAAGAGATGTCAGATAACTGGCCGTCGCTTGAGGCATGTTTAACGCGGGGACTGGAGGAATCATCCGCCTTGGATGAACGGGACCGGTTTCTCGCCGCCCTCCAGAATGAACGGACCGCAGACGCAGGATACGTGGAGACTATCCGCTCTCTGGACGAGAGTGTTCAATCTCTCGGCACGGCGTGGCTCCAGGGAGTGGTCGACGGGATCACGCAGGAGGCTTTCAAAATAGCCCCTCTGTGTCGGTAAGGAGATCTCAATCCGGGGGGGAGAAGTGAGCCCCCGTTTGCACGCGGAATTCGAACTGAACCGTGTCGTGGTCGCCGGGGCCCGAAGAGAATGACCGTTCAATGAATTTTACGTCTCCCTCTCTGCCGGCAAGCAGAAAACTGGAAGAACGCGTGCCGTACCCTTCGCTCTGTATGAAGATTGAAGAGAGCACCCGTTCCCATTCGAGCCCCACCCCCGTATCCGGAAGGTCACGGTCGTCGGGCCGGGAGGGGTCGGCAAGTATGTGGAATATCTCATCGGGCTGGGGATCTTCATGGCGTGCTATCAGGCCGTCCAGCAGGTATATGCCCCGCTTCACCTTCGGCCAGGGGGTGTCCAGCAGGTGGTTGCTGATCCCGTGTATCCCCGGGGATATTTCACAAAAAACATTGGTTGTGTTTGAGAAATAGAAGAGGCCGCTCCCGTCGCCCAGGAGCAGGTTGAAGCCGTTGTATCTTCCGGCATCCGGTCGTATCCTGCGGATGTACTCCCCGGGGGGCTCATCTCCTCGGAGGAAGCCGCTGACCAGGGCCCCCCGTGACGGAGCACCTTCCTTCAGGGCCCGGGGGTTCCGGTAGTTCGTAATCGCGGCCATACGACCGGACTTTGTTACCCCGAGCCAGGTTCCCCCATCCTGTAAATCTCTCCCCGCCAGCATGTTGGGGGCTTCCTTCCAGAAGGAGGCCTGCGCCGTTGGGCGTTCGTAAAATTCATCGCGGTTTGCCGCGAGGATGAGCGGGTATCCGGGATGGGACCGGTATGAGAAGAGTATCAGGCACATGTATCGCTCCGCCTACGGCCCTTTCTCGACCTTTTCCACCATCTTCGACATGACATCGCCGGCCTTCCCCTCGATGAGGATATCCGCCCGGGAGTCATAGGGGGTATCGCCGATGTTGACGATAATGAGCTTTGCGCCCGCCTCTTTGGCGTATGCCGGCATTAGGGCCGCCGGATGGACGACGAGGGAGGAGCCCACGACAAGGAACAGGTCGCATCTCATTGAGTGATCAGTTGCAGCGTTCAGCGTGTCAGGGGGAAGCATCTCTCCAAAGAAGACGGCATCGGGTTTCAGAATCCCGTGGCACTTTTCACACTCGGGCACCTCAACCCCCCCCTGCAATAACGCCATGATATGTTCGACGGAATATCGCTCACCGCAATCCATGCATCTGATCCACTGTAGGTTGCCGTGCAGTTCGAAGATTTTTTCCGGGGAGTTTCCAGCCTTCTGGTGGAGATTGTCGACATTCTGAGTGATGATACAGTCGAGTTTTCCAATTCTTCCCAGCTTTGCGATTGCATGGTGGGCCCTGTTCGGTTTGACGCCGGACAACAGTTCCCCCTTTACCAGTATCTCCCATTGCTTTTTGCGGGTCTCCCTGCTGCTGAGGAATTTCTGTATGGTAAAATCGTCGGGGTCGAATCGTGTCCAGATCCCCCCCGGCCCCCTGAAATCCGGGATTCCGGATTCGGTACTGATGCCGGCACCGGTGAACACCACCAGTCTCCGGGAGGCCAGGATCATCTCGGCAGCCGCCGCGACCTTCGCGTCCAGATCGTTGATAACCATCCTTTAGTTCTCCCTCTCCCTGTTTTTAGCTGTCTCTGCCAGACCTTCCCGCACTGTTTGCAATGCCGGTACGTGATCACTCCTTGAGGCCGTGCTTCTTCAGTTTGTACCGAAGCGTTCTCTCGGTGAGCCCCAAAAGTTCTGCGGCCCGTGTCTGATTGTTTCCGGTTTCTTCCAGGGCTTGCTCTATCCTCTTGCGCTCCAGGGATTCGATCTCGTCCTTGAGTGCTCCCCCTTCTTTATGTCCGGTGAAGAGGTCGGGGGAGATATCTTCAAACGGGAGGTCTTTTATGGATATAACCCGGTCTCGTGCGATCACGACCGCTCTCTCGATGATATTTTCCAGTTCCCTCACGTTCCCCGGATAGTCATATTTCAGGAGGGTGTCCATGGCCTCGCTGCTTAGGCCATCTATCTCCTTGTCGTTCTCCGAGGAAAATTGTTTTATGAAATATTCTATCAACACCTGGATATCCCCTCTTCTGTCCCTGAGAGGAGGGATGGTCATGGAGACCACGTTCAAACGGTAGTAGAGGTCCTCCCTGAAGGTTCCCTCTTTTACCCTCTCTTCGAGATTCCGGTTTGTCGCGCTGATGATCCTGACATCCGCCCGTATGGTTTGGTTTCCACCCAAGCGCTGGAATTCCCGCTCCTGGAGAAACCGGAGGAGTTTTACCTGGACCGCCGGTGAAAGCTCCCCGATTTCGTCGAGAAAGAGCGTTCCCCCGTCCGCCTCCTCAAACCGTCCTATCCTCCGCGCACTCGCTCCGGTGAAAGCCCCCTTTTCGTGGCCGAAGAGCTCGCTCTCCAGGAGAGTTTCGGGAATCGCCCCGCAATTGACCACGACCATAGGCTTCCCCGAGCGCGGGCTTGTCGCGTGGACCAGCCTTGCGAAGAGTTCCTTGCCGGTTCCGCTCTCTCCCTGTATCAGCACCGTCGTACGGCTTGGTGCGACCCGCCCGGCCATATTGACGATCTCCTCCATGCCGGGGTCCTTATATATGATCTGCCCCGTGGATATCTCCTTCTTCCACAGTTTCTTGCGGAGGATCTCGTTTTCCCGTATGAGGGTTTGCCGTTCCGAGATTCTGCCGACGAGGACAATCAACTCGTCCAGGTCTATGGGTTTGGTAATATAGTCCACGGCGCCGAGCTTCATGGCGTCAACCGCCGTCTCTATCGTACCGTACGCCGTCATCATCACGACACTGATCTGAGGGTTTATGTTCTTTATCTTTTTCAGGATTTCTATTCCATTCATCCCCGGCATCTTGAAGTCGAGGAGGAGCAGATCGAAGTGGCCGTCCCGCACCTGCTGTATCGCGGCGTTCCCATCTTCGGCTCCCGCAACCCTGTGTCCTTCTCCGGCGAGGAAACCCTTCAACATCTCCCTCTGTGACTGGCCGTCTTCAACAACCAGTATATTCAATTTGCCCATTACTCGGCACCCTTCCCCCTGCCTGCCACGGGGAGCAGGACATCAAAGGTTGTCCCCAGACCCACCGTGCTTTCAACGTGAATCTCTCCGCCGTGTCCCCGGATTATCTCATGCGCCAAAGCAAGCCCCAGCCCCAGGCCTTTCTCCTTCGTTGTATATTCCGGATCGAATATATGATCCATCTCGTCGGATGTCAACCCGCACCCGGTATCCGATATCTTTATGTCCACCATGCCCCTGCCATTCGGCGTGACGGAGATGGCGATGGTCCCCTTTCCTGAAATCGCCTCCATCGCGTTCTTCAGAAGGTTGTAGAAGGCCTGCCGCAACTTGTCCACATCCATCGGTATGATCAGGGGATCGTTTTGCCATACGGTTTTTATGGCAATCCCCTTGAGATCGGCCTCTTCCCGCATGAGACTGGCCATTCGTTCCAATACCGTGGTGACGGACTGATTTCTGAATTCCAGCCGGCGGCTTCGAGAAAAGATGACGAACTCCTCCACGATCCTGTTCAACCGTTTGATCTCGTCACGGATTATTCCGGTAATATGCTGGAATGACTCTTTCTTTTCTTCCCCGTCGGGAGCATATTCGCGCCGGATTCTCTGGCTGGCCATACTGATCGCGTTCAGGGGATTGCGGATCTCGTGAGCCACTCCGGCCGCAAGCTGCCCCAGCGCGGAGAGCTTTTCAGCCTGCTGGAGACGCTTTCCCATCTCTTCCATCCTGAGCGAATGTTTTTTCTGGTTGAGGTAGATGGCGAACATCGACAGGATACCTATCACCATGATGAAGACCATGGAAATAATCATCCTGTTCCTGCTTTCCCTCAGTATCGCGTTGCAGCTCTCATGGTTCAGGCCAAGACGGGCGAAGCCCACAATCTTTTCGTCGAGACGTACCGGAACGATAATCTCGAGAAGCTCGGACCCCTCGGAGATTACCTTGCGGCTTGCCTTTTCCAGTTTTCCGTTCAGGACATCGAGAGTGATGGCGTCGACCTTTTCGAAACCTTCAAGGGTCTTGCCCGCCTGTCCCAGCACCTTGCCCTGTCCGTTTATTACCGCGAGATAGGTCAGCCCCTGACCAATTCCAACGTCCTCGATAGCCTTCTTTATGGCAATCTTGGTGCTCCAGTATCTGAGTCCCGCTTTGTCGAGGGCTATGAGTATGGTTCCGCTCCCGTCCTTGCGGCGAAGAGCGATATAGCCTATTTCGTTGAGTTTTCCAAACCGGTTAAAGAGTTCTATAATCAGGCCTTCGCCGCCGCCCATATCCCTGTTTGCTCCAGGGAGGATCTCCTTTATGAAGTCTCTGCTCTTAAAGACTATCCTGTCGTGCTCATCGAGAACGGCAATCAGCCACAGATTCTCCTGATCGGCAATCTCCCTCAGATTGTCCTCGTTCAGATGTTTCGCCTTCCATTTCGTGTCAATGTCCCGGGCCAGGGCCACGAGTCCTTGGACGAGGACCTTTTGGGGGGAGAATTCCTCTGTGTTGAGGGGAACGAAGGTGTTTCCCGTTTGCTCCTTGTCCTCCTTGAGGGTCTGGTAAATGTAGGCGAGATTTTCCTGCGCCACGTTTTCTACGGTCGTTATGATATCAAACCCCCTGCTCTCCATAAAGCGGACCAGGGTTTTTTCAAGACGCCCCAAGTCCATGATCCCCATAACGAGTATGAGAGAAAGAAAAACCAGGATGACGAGGGTCACTATCAAGGGCCGCAGAAAGGCCCCCTTATGTCTCGGGTATGAACTGTGCCATGTTATGTCCTTCGGAAATTTCATTAGTATTCTCTCCGGATGCGCGCCCCTTCGGCTATGCTCCTTGATGTGTTCCGCGGTGAGTACAAACAACCTCCATCTTTAAGCGATAATCAAGAGCCACCCGTTCGTATTTCACGTTCAGTTCCTCCATCCCGTGGAATGTCAGCCGGACGATCAAGATCGTCTGAACAAGCCCTATACCACAACTTATGCCTTTAGAATAGCTTGAAAAACCGGCGCCTGGGATGTCCGAGAGCTGAAAAACATTATCGAAAGAGCTGTTATTCTAAGTCACGCGTCATTTTTTAATCTTTCGGGAACATCGCCCTTTGACCGGAATCATGGTGAGATGACAGTCACTATTTTTGACTTGACAATTGTGGGTAGCTGTGTTCCTGTCTACAAAACCGGCTTGACAGAGGTTGCTTTGATGGTACATGTGGAGGCAGAAAACGGGTCCTGGTGGTGGTGGGTCTATATGGGCCTGTCCACGTAGACGCCGAAGTATTTTTCGGCCGTGGGCGGAGTCTCCCACGGCTTTTTGTTTGCCTATAAAACGCCATGGGGTTCTCTCATGGCGTTTTTGTTTGCAGCGTACCGTCGGATTGTGATCTTTCACTATTACAAAAGGAGGAAATGGTATGAGACAGGTAAAGGTGCTCTTGAATGAGGACGAGATCCCGAGGCAGTGGTACAATATTATGGCTGATATGCCGACCCCTATGAGTCCCCCCCTTCACCCGGGAACGGGGCAGCCCCTGAGGCCCGAAGACATGGCCCCGATTTTCCCGATGAACCTTATCGAGCAAGAGATGAGCGCCGAACGGTGGATAGATATCCCCGAAGAGGTCTTGGAAAAGTATATGCTTTGGCGACCGAGCCCGCTCTATAGGGCATACAATCTGGAAAAACTGCTCGATGCGCCGGTCAAAATCTATTATAAAAATGAAGGGGTCAGCCCCGCGGGATCACACAAGCCGAACACCGCCGTTGCTCAGGCGTACTACAACAAGGCATTCGGGATCAAAAAGATCTCGACCGAAACAGGAGCCGGTCAGTGGGGGAGCGCGCTGAGCATGGCCTGTAATATGTTCGGCCTTGAGTGCCGGGTTTTCATGGTCCGTGTCAGCTATGACCAGAAACCGTACCGCCGGATGATGATGGAAACATGGGGGGCCAAATGTTTTCCCAGCCCGAGCAACATAACCGAGACGGGGAGAAAGATCCTTGCACAGAACCCCGATTCCCCGGGGAGCCTGGGAATGGCTATCAGCGAGGCGATTGAAGACGCGGTCGGGAAGGAAGATTCCCGCTATTCGCTGGGAAGCGTTCTGAATCATGTCCTGCTCCACCAGACGATTATCGGTCTTGAGGCCCAGAAACAGCTTGAAAAAATAGGAGAATATCCTGACGTTGTAATCGGCTGTGCCGGGGGGGGAAGCAATTTTGCCGGGATAGCCCTGCCCTTCGCGCGCGACAAGATACACGGTAAAGAGGTTTCGATTGTCGCGGCGGAGCCGACCTCCTGCCCGACCCTCACGAAGGCCCCCTTCGGGTATGATTTCGGAGACCTGGCGATGACCACGCCGCTCCTTGCCATGTACTCTCTCGGCCACGATTTCGTGCCCGCGCCGATTCACGCGGGGGGGCTCAGATACCACGGTATGGCGCCGATTGTCAGCCACCTGGTAAAAGAGGGTCTCGTTGAGGCCCGGTCGTATCATCAACTTGAGACATTCGAGGCAGGGATACAGTGGGCCCGGTCCGAGGCGTTCATACCGGCCCCCGAGACGAACCACGCCATTGCGGCCGTGATTCAGGAGGCACGGCGGGCGAAGGAGGAAGGGAAGGAGAAGGTCATTCTCTTCAACTGGAGCGGTCACGGACTGGTTGACCTTGCGTCCTATGATGCCTATCTCTCCGGAAAGTTGACCGATTACCGGCTTCCTGATGATGAGATCGAACGAGCGAAGAAGACCCTCGGACAGTTTCCGAAACCGTAGGGAAAATTGAGCGCTGAAGGCCTGAAGCTTTGTGTCGCACCTGTATCCACGATAACTAATCAGGCCAAAGAATGAGATTGTGATGGACAGATTTGACCGTTTGGTATTGCGATGTCCCCGGTTGGGAGGGGAGGTTACCTTTGCCTACTGCAGGCGAGAACAGGGTACGCTCCCCTGCCAGAGGACACTCAGGTGCTGGGAAGGCCTGATACCGGTGGAGGGGCATCTGAAAGCGTACCTTTCAGATGATGAATGGGAGTGCTGTTTCAATACGCCGCCCAAGGACAAGATGACCACCATACTCGAGATAGCGGATGCCGTGAAGAAGCGGAAGGGCATGTAAAATTTTCTTGAAGTATGGTACTGTGCCCCGGTAGTGACGGGCGGGTGGTATGGGGGTCAATTCTTGAGGGGCACGGCATCTGATGGATTTGTTTGACGAACGGCAGCCGGAGACGGAGGCGATGGCGCGTCCCCTGGCGGACAGGATGCGACCTGAAACCCTCGATGATTTTGAGGGACAGGATCGCGTCATCGGTCAGGACAGTTTGCTGCGCCGCGCCATTGCCGAAGACAATCTCTTTTCACTGATCTTCTGGGGCCCCCCTGGTTCCGGCAAGACGACCCTGGCGAGCATCATCGCCCATGAAACAAAGTCCCATTTTGAGACGATCTCCGCCGTACTCTCCGGTATCAAGGAGATCAAGGCGGTTATAGAGGAGGCAAAGGCGCAGCTCCGTCATCACCGGAAAAGAACCATACTGTTCGTCGATGAGATTCACCGCTTCAACAAGGCGCAACAGGACGCCTTCCTCCCCCATGTCGAAAGCGGCCTGATTACCCTTATCGGCGCCACGACCGAGAATCCCTCTTTTGAGGTCATATTGCCCCTCCTGTCCAGGGCGCGCGTCATGGTCCTCGAGCCCTATTCTCCTGAAGACCTGATTTCCATCATAAAGCGCGCACTCGGCGATGATAAGCGTGGCCTCGGCAGCCTCTCCCTGTCGGTGGATGATGACGCCCTTGACCACATGGTATGGACGGCGGATGGAGATGCCCGCACGGCGCTCAACAATCTGGAGGCCGCAGCGTCACTTGTCCGGAAGGGTGAAAAAATTACCCTCCCGACGGTGGAAGAGGCTCTTCAGAGAAAGGCCCTTCAGTACGACAAGAAGGGTGAGGAACACTATAACCTGATATCGGCCCTTCACAAGAGTCTCAGGGGAAGTGATCCGGATGCCGCCCTTTACTGGCTGGGACGCATGCTTGAGGCCGGTGAAGACCCGCTCTTTATCCTCCGCAGGATGATACGGTTTGCCTCGGAAGATGTGGGGAACGCCGATCCGTCGGCACTGGGGGTTGTCGTATCCGCCCTACAGGCATTTCAGTTTATCGGGCTTCCGGAGGGAGAACTTTCCCTCGCGCAGGCCGCGGTGTATCTTGCGACTGCACCGAAGAGCAATGCCCTCTATACCGGTTTCGGCACGGTAAAGGGAGACATACGAAAGACGGGTTCTCTCCCCGTTCCTCTCCATATACGAAATGCGCCGACACGGCTGATGAAAGACCTGGGTTACGGCAAAGGGTATAAGTACGCCCACAACTTCCCCGATGCCCACGTACCTCAGGAATATCTGCCGGAAAAGCTGAAAGGTCGAATCTACTACTCTCCGACCACCAGGGGATATGAAAAGGTCATAAAAGACAGACTGGAGAAATGGTACAAGATCAGGAGGGATTTCCTTGCCGGTGAAAAAGGGGACAAGGAAAACAGGTAACGGCCCTCTCCTTACGAGACAATATTGATAATCACACAGTGATTATAACGGTGTCGGGCATATTTTCAGTCGCCGGTTTGATGCGCCATCTCCTCTTGGGCACCGTATGGACCAATCGATTCGGCGCGCACCCTCATGGGCCTTCGTAGAACGCAGGGTGCGTCATCACTCCTTCAGCTCTTTTTTCATTTCGTCAAATTTCTCTTTGGTAATTTCACCCTTTGCGTATCGTTTCTTGAGGACATCCAAGGGAGTTTCATGCGGCGAGGTGCCGAAACCACCCCCCTTTGACGCCCGCATGAGAGAATAGACGACCAAGACAACAGCGATGATAAGTAGTATCCACATAAACATTCCTCCAAAACCTGGACCCATCATGCGACCCCATCCGTACCAGCACCCACCGTCTCCCGCATCGGCAAACGCGCTGGCCGGGGAAAACAGGATTGTTCCCAAACAGAAAAGATTCCCTTTCATAGTCCGGCCTCCCTTTATGTTGTGTCCCCTTTACAACGGGTTCTCATCGTGAACCGGCCGCCCCGGTTCTTGTGCATACATGGCTCTACCGTGTCAGTTTAGTGGCGATGGTGGCGACATACCGTCCCTGAAAGCGCCCACCCGCCAGTTCATTTTCCGTAGGGGTACGCTCTCCGCTGTTCCCGGCGATGGTCGAGGCCCCGTAGGGGGAACAGCCCGTTATCTCGTCACTCCTCGACTGGCCTTCAAAGGTGTAGGGCAGACCCGCGATGATCATTCCCTGGTGAATGAGGGTGATGTGGAAGCTCAGGATCGTCGATTCCTGACCCCCGTGTTGCGTGCCTGTGCTGGTAAACACGCTCCCCACCTTTCCGACGAGGGCCTTCTTTGCCCAGAGGCCGCCGGTCGCGTCGAGAAACTGACGCATCTGCCCGCACATATTACCGAATCGTGTCGGTGTTCCGAATATGATCGCATCGGCCGAGGCGAGTTCGTCAACCCGGCATATCGGAACGGAGGCGAAGGACTTTTGTGTCTCCAGGGCGCCCATCTTTTTGAGCACCTCCTCCGGGAGCGTTTCCGGGACTCGCCGCAGAGCCGCCTCCGCGCCCTTAACCTCCATGACGCCTTCGGCAACAGCCTGCGCAAGGCGATGGACATGGCCGTACATCGAATAGTAAACGATCAAAACATTCATGGTGTTCCCTCCTTTTCCCCAGTAATACCTGTTTCTCCGGCGGTATCGTTTGCCTGACTATATCTATCCTTGCCGCGGTCAGTTTTGACCATCCCGTATGAAAGAAATGATCTGTTCAATCAGAAGAACCCCGGCAAGGGACAACCCCGATACGACATTGAGAGACAGCAGCGCAAGCGTTACACGCCCCGACCACCGATGCAGGGATCGCACCCTCACCGCTTTTCTCTTCAATTGTGTGACTCCCAGTGTGTACGTGCACAGGACAAAAAGGATCGTGACAAGGCCCAGCCAGGCGTGCGGTACGGCAAAGTGCTGGCCCGTCTGCCGGGAAACCATAAAGAGCGCCGCCACAAATCCGAAAAGAACGCATACAGCCCCCGCGGAGCCGAACCGCCGGTGAACGCGAAGCCACCACGGCTTGTCTCTCATGAACAATGCCGTAGCAGCTCCGGCAGCCATTGAGAGGAACCCTACGAGCATACAACCTGCGTGGATAGTGACCATAGGGCGATCCCCTGCCTTCGATCTTCAATCCGGCACCCTTGTTACTTGCCGACAGTGAGCTCTCCCGTCTCCGAACCAAAATAGTTGCAGTTAGCCTTGACCGCCAGCGTATCCCCCTCTTCCGCCTCTACGGGGTAGGTGTACGTGAAGGAATCGGGCTCCGGCTGGCTGGTGTACTCATGAGTCGCAACAGGTGCTGAGTTTTTTGTGATGGTTACCTTCTTGACATAGTGTTTCTGGGGATTCGATACGGCGTGAGAGATGGTTACGCTCAGTGTCCGGGAGTCTGAATCATAGGTCAGCGTGACATCCTTCGGGCTATGCGCCTGGGCCGCGACGGGCCACAGGGAGAGCGCCAGAAAGGACAGTACGAGACAGAAGATATACGCCTGGGGGGATACTCGGTTACAAGCCATGGTGGGACCTCCTTTTTTATGTGGGGTTGATTGGTGTGCCCTTTGTTCCGTTAGCCGCCCGCCGTCTGCGGAAAGGCGGTGTTGCTGTATAGATATTCCACTCTTTCCTTATGCTTCATCTCTTCATTGGCTATCCTGAGGAGCATAGTCTTTGCCTCACCATCCGGGTGCAGGTCGGCGAGTGCCCGGTAAAAATGGTGTGATTGAAGTTCTCTGTGTGCCGCGACAAGATATACATCCGAACTGTCCATCCCTTTTGTGATGTCCGGTTCTTCCAGATATTCGGCTATCTTGTAATCAACGACATCCGCCAGGCGCAATGAATCAGACTCGTAGCGGCCGTCGCGGTAGCCCATCAAAAATTCCCTGTGCTTTCGCTCTTCGCCCGCAAGAAAGGCCAGCGTGTCCTTGATGTTTGGATCCTCAACCTTGTCGGAGAGGCCCCTGTAAAAGTCATAGGCCTCCACCTCTCTGTCGATTGCAATGTCGATGAGACTTTTTAGTTTTTTTTCCTTCACGTCCGATCCTCCATCATAAACACTTTATTTGCATGAACCCCAGGCCAACGATCTTAGAATTGCCGACTGTCAGACCGAAAAGAGGGAGGGGCATGAGAAACAGGAGGAATGGGCGACCCTGAAGAGAATTTCGTATTTGAGTCGGAGTATGTATGTCAGGCTGATAGCAGTATGGCAAAAAGGAGGTTTTGTGTCAAGCTGGAGTACGACAACCGAATTGCCTCATATTAAATGTTACCGAAGGAGGTGAATAAAAAGGATCGTTGACTCATAATTCGATGTTACCGAACATCGACTTCCAAAAGGAGGGATCATCATGAGTCCTCGGTCCAAACAA
>JAQULO010000068.1 GCA_028718565.1 Syntrophales bacterium
CAGCCCGTTAAAGCCCAGTGTGGCGGCCCACATCATGTTCGCCCTTGCGTCATAATCTGCCGGGTTCTTCAGTATGGTCTGCGTGCTTTCCATAACCGTTTGTATCAGGCCCTCCACAAGTCGGTTCTGGAGAGGACTGCGCGGTTCCGTGTTGTTGAAATACGGTTCCAGCATGTGGGTTATCGCGTCGACTGCGCTGTAAGCGCTGTAGGCGGGGGTGAGGGTAAAGAGAAGCGTTGGGTCGAGGATGGAGGTCTTCGGCTGGACAAAGGGGGACCTGATACTGTACTTTTTTGCCTCCTCCTCTCTGGTAATGACCGCCGTCTGATTCATCTCCGATGCGCTGGCGGAAGTGGTGACAACCGTCAGGAGGGGCAGGGCTTTCTGTATCGTCTTTGCGTACATAAAGTAATCCCACACGTCATCGTCCGTTTTTGCCCCCACCGCTATCGTCTTTGCCGTATCCATGACGCTTCCCCCCCCGACCGCGAGGACCACATCGACCTTCTCTTTTTTCGCGATATCAATCCCCTTCAGGACGTGGGAAAGGACAGGGTTTGACCTGACACCGGGGAATTCGACGATTTGGAGACCAGCCTTCCTGAGTGACGCGATAACCTGATCGTAGACACCGTTCTTCTTAATGCTCCCCTGGCCGTACACCATCAGGACCTTTCTGCCGAACCTCTTGACCTCGCTTCCGGCCTGCCTTATCTGCTCCTTTCCGAAAAGTATCTTTGTCGGGCTCTCGAACACGAAGTTTTGCATCCCCTTGTTCCCCTTTGACCGTTTTTTCTCCCTCTGTAGAGGGAGTCTATACATGCGCGCCGGTGATCTGTCAATGAGCCAACCCAGGTCGAGCGGATCTTTGACTTACCGTCTGTAGTGTAGTAAGCACCCCAGGGTGCCGCCCTCGGGTCTGGGGGTTTGATTTGATAGGGATTTCCGGTGTGTTGGACACAGGGCATGTATGGATTCTGAAGCACAAAACACCCACTGGATGGGGATACTAAAAGACGGCGTTATCGGCGCGTGGCCCATCTGCCTCGGCTACCTCGCTATCGGTCTGGCCTTTGGTGTTATCGCTCAGAAGGCGGGTCTCACCCCCGTGGAGATCGGCCTCATGTCCCTGCTCGTCTACGCGGGCAGTTCACAGTTTATCGCCGTCTCCATGTTGAGCGCCGGGGCCGCCATTGTCCCCATCGTGATCACCACCTTTACCGTCAACCTGCGCCACATGCTGATGAGCTCGTCCTTGGCGGCCTTTATGCGCAATCTCGACACAGGAAGACTCTCCCTCTTCGCCTACGGGGTGACGGATAAGAGCTTCGCCCTTAACAGCGCACAATTCAGGGGCGGAAAGTGGGACTGGAGGCGCGCCCTCGTCCTGAATCACACAACGAACCTCACCTGGATAACCAGCACGGTGGCGGGCGGTTTATACCCGCCGGGGCCTTCGGAATCGATTATGCCCTGAGCGCCATGTTTATCTGCCTTCTCATCTTCCAAATGCGGGGGAGGCTGTACGTGATTGTTGCCATCATCGCCGGGGTCCTGGCTGTCGGCATATCGTTCCTCCTCCCCGGAAACAGCTATATCGTTATAGCCTCGGTCATCGCGGCGACGCTGGGAGTTGTTTTCAAAAGATCGCGGCTCTTCTCGAGGGCAGAGGAACAATCATGATGCCTGCCAATTACCTCTACATCCTCCTCGGGATGGGGATCGTCACCTATGTGCCCCGGTGGCTTCCGCTCGTATTCCTGTCGCGCCGGCGACTGCCGCAATGGTTCGAGCAGTGGCTCGACCTGATCCCGGCGGCGATATTGAGTGCCCTGATCTTCCCGATACTCATCACGACGGGGGAGCCCCGGCACCTCGACCTTATGCGGCCCGAGCTTCTCGTGGCGCTGCCGACCTTTCTCTTTGCCGTCAAGACACGGTCGCTGGCGGGGAGCGTCGTCGTCGGCATGTTCCTCTTCTGGCTCACCGGAAAATTCTTGTAATTCCATTTTTAATTACCGCATAGTAGGAAAGGAGCCGGGGGAACAAGCGTTCTCTATCACCCGCCAGATCTCGTCTTTTCCGGAGCGCGTCTTTGCGGAAAAGGGGAGAAGCTCGTCATGCGAGACGCCCAAGTGTTCTCCTATCTTCCGACGGGCTATATTGCCCTGGCTTTTGGAAAGCTTGTCCGCCTTCGTAAGCACAAAAGCTATTTCAATATGGTTATCGCGGAGCCACTGAACAAGCATATCGTCGTTTCCCGAGGGCTCCCTGCGTATGTCAAGTATCATGACGACGAGCCGCAGATTTTCACGTCCCTCAAGATACCCCTCCACCATCCCACTCCACCCCTTCTTTACAGAGATGGGGACCTTGGCGTATCCGTACCCGGGAAGATCGACAAACGAAAGGACATCATTGATCACGAAGAAATTGACAAGCTGAGTGCGTCCGGGGGTGTTGCTCGTCTTGGCAAGCTTCCTCCTGTTCACAAGGGTATTGATGAGGGAGGACTTCCCCACGTTCGACCTGCCGACAAATGCCACCTCAGGCAACTGGTCATTCGGATAGTGGAAGGGATCGGTGGCACTTTTTATGAAATCTGCTGACATAACCCTCATGGATACATCCTCCTTATGAATTAGGCGGCAGCATACCACAGCACGAGGATAAACCGCAAAACAGACCAACATTAGGCACTAGGAACATCACGTTTGATAATTATTCTTGCAAAGAAAGGGGGTTAAGAGGTAGTAAGGATGGGCTTTTTTTATTTAAAGATCTCCAACAGGACATGCAATCGACTTGTACGCCCTACCCAAAGGCAAAAATGGGGATGGCAGTAATATATGAAGTTTTTTAAGAAAACAGATCTAACCCATCTACACACCAATGAACATGCCGTGATGATATTCATGGCAATCATCGTTGGAGTGCTTGGCGGATATGGGGCAATTCTGTTCAGGTGGTTGATACGGTTCTTTCAAAAAGCGTCCTTTGGTAATGGAGGGGAGGGGCTCCTGTCGACCCTTATGGCTTTGCCTTGGTACGCAAAGCTTTACCCCCCCATCGTAGGGGGACTGCTGGTTGGTCTTATCGTCTATTTCTTTGCGCGGGAAGCAAAAGGGCACGGAGTTCCCGAGGTAATGGAGGCCGTGGCGCTCAAGGGGGGGATTATACGGAAACGGGTGGTCCTGGTAAAATCGCTTGCCTCCGCTATCTGCATCGGCTGCGGCGGTTCGGTAGGAAGAGAGGGCCCCATCGTACAGATCGGCTCAGCCATCGGATCATCATTCGGGCAGATAATGAAGGTTTCCGCCGACAGGATGAGGACGCTCGTGGGATGTGGAGCAGCCGCGGGAATAGCGGCAACATTCAACGCCCCCATAGCCGGGGTTATGTTTGCCATGGAGATCATTCTGGGCGAATTCGGCATCGCCACATTCAGCCCCATTGTGGTCTCTTCCGTCATGGCAACCGTTATCTCCAGGGCATACCTGGGGAATTTCCCCGCCTTCATTGTTCCGCATTACACCTTGATAAGTACACTGGAAATGCCTTTCTATGTAATCCTGGGTGTCCTTGCCGGCGTGGTTGGCGTGCTTTTCACTTCAACGCTCTACAAAATTGAAGACTTATTCGCTTTAATAAAGATCCCCGACTACGCAAAAGCGGCATTGGGCGGCCTGCTCGTAGGAATAATAGGAATATTCTTCCCGCATGTTTACGGCGTCGGGTACGATGCAATCGGTCTCGCCCTGCTGGAAAACCTTTCCTGGGCTATGCTGGCTGCCCTCATCATTGCCAAGATACTCGCGACCTCTTTTACCATAGGTTCCGGCGGATCCGGGGGCATATTCGCCCCGTCACTCTTTATCGGCGCCATGCTGGGCGGGGCCTTCGGGAGTCTGGTTCACCACCTCTTCCCCACCCTTACAGCCACATACGGGGCCTATAGCCTGGTCGGTATGGGGGCGCTGGTGGCTGGCGCCACCCACGGCCCGATTACCGCGATACTGATACTGTTTGAGATGACCGGCGATTACAAGATCATACTCCCTCTCATGCTTTCCTGTATTCTTAGTTCCGTTATAGCGTCACAGATCAGGCAAGAATCCATCTATACTATGAAGCTGATACGAAGGGGGACCAATATCAGAGCAGGAAGAGAGGTCAATATCATGAAATCCCTTCTCGTCAGGGATGCCATGACGAATAACGTGGTGACGGTATCTGAAAACATGCATCTCAACAAACTGCTGCAACACACCTTTTCAAGCAAGTATTCCAGTTTTCCCGTGGTTGACAGTCAGGGATTACTATGCGGGATAATAACGTTTCAGGACTTCAAAGAAGTGGTTTTCGAGGAAGGTTTGGGAGACCTCGTTGTGGTGAAGGATATCGCCAACCCCAACGTCATAACCATAACACGGAATGAAAACCTGGATGAGGCGCTGGAAAAAATAGGGATGAAGAATATAGAGCAGCTTCCGGTGGTCGATGAGAACAACCCGCGAAAGATAGTCGGCATCCTCTCACGAAGGGACATCTTCTCGGCGTACAACAAGGCGCTCATCAACAAGTCCCTGGCGAAGGGAATCAGCACCGATCCGGCAGATAAAGAAAAACGTAAGGCATGACGGTCCCGCAGAGTATCCGCCGTGTTGCATCGGCATCTTGATGCAACCTACGATACCTTGATTTTTCTATGTTGCTTTTTCCCTTTTCTCAGGTCGATTTCTCCATTTTCATTAAGATGCTTGATACTTATTTTCTCATCAAAGGCCTGAATCTGTTCTCCGTTTACATAACCGCCGCCCTGTGAGATTACTCTCCTCGCCTCACCTTTGGACGCACACAAATCAACATCATAAAAAAGTTCGAAGGCGGGAATGCCTGTTACAAATTCTTCCCTCGTTTTTGCTACTGTGGGCACGGCGGATATGTCTTGAGACATATGAGTCCGGGGAATAGAGCTTGACGGGAACAGGTCGGGGCTCACGGGTTTCAGTCCGAAGGTATTCACTGCGGCCCCCCAGGCGGCAACCGCTGCGTCATGTCCATGGGTGATCTTTGTCGCCTCAAAAGCCAGAACGGCCTTCGCCATATTCAGCTCAGAATCAACCAGTTTTTCCGACTTCCTAATTTCTTCAATGGGCAGGAGGGTAAACAGGCTAAGGAATCTCTTCACATCCGCGTCTTCCGTGTTTATCCAGTACTGGAAATAGTCATAGGGGGTGGTGAGGCTGGCGTCCAGCCATACCGTCCCCTTCTCTGTCTTGCCCATCTTGTGCCCTTGGGACGTGGCAAGAAGGGGAAAGGTCATCCCGTAGGTCTTCTTTTCCTCGAGTCTCCTCGTCAGATCTATCCCCGCCAAGATATTGCCCCACTGGTCATTGCCCCCCATCTGGAGGATACAGCCATACTGTTTACAAAGATAATAAAAATCGTATGATTGCAGGAGCATATAGTTAAATTCGATAAAGCTGAGCCCCTTTTCCAGACGCATCCGGTAGCTCTCCGCTGTGAGCATCCGGTTGACGCTGAAACAACGCCCTATGTCTCTCAGAAACTCCACATAGTTCAAATCCGCCAGCCAGTCCGCGTTGTTTAAAAGAAGCGCTTTTCCCTCCCCAAAATCCAGGTACTGGGATAACTGTCCTTTGATAGCCTCTGCATTGACATCTATTTCATCCCGGGTCATTATGCGACGCATCTCGGTCTTACCGCTTGGGTCACCTATAAGGGCGGTACCGCCGCCGACAAGGGCGATGGGCCTATGCCCGCAAAGTTGCATATGTACGAGGGACATTATCGGAACGAGACTTCCGATGTGAAGGCTCGCCGCCGTGGGATCAAACCCGATGTAACAGGTAATGCCTTTACCCTTCAGAAGTTCCCTGATGGGTTCCTCTTCCGTCACCTGTTCTATGAATCCCCTCTCATACAGCACGTCATATGCGCTTTTTTCGCCCATACTCATCAACTTTCCATGGCAATGCTCAGTCTCTCAATAGAAAGGCCCCTGCCTGTTTTATCGTCAATATCTATCAACACTCCCTGAAGTCGCACGTCCCCCTTCGCAACTTCGTACCGGTTTGGCAGGAGGGTCAGAAATCTTTCAAGTGCCACCTCCTTCTTTATCCCCAGGACGGAATCAAAGGAGCCCGTCATCCCGGCATCCGTTATGTACGCGGTCCCGCGGGGGAGCACCCGTTCGTCCGCAGTCTGAACGTGGGTATGCGTACCCAACACGGCGCTGACCCGTCCATCAAGAAACCAGCCCAGAGACTCCTTTTCGGAGGTCGCTTCCGCGTGCATGTCAACAATGATGATATTCGTCTTATCCTTCAGCGCACCTATTTCTCTCTCGGCGACACGGAAGGGGCAGTCGAGGGGCCTCATAAAGACCCTCCCTTCCAGATTCAGCACGCCTATAGATGTCCCCGAGCCGTTATGCACAATCACGCTGCCCTTACCCGGAGTCCCCGTGGGATAATTGGCCGGTCTTAAGAGGGTTTCGTAGTCGCCAATAAATTCCGATATCTCTTTCTTGTCCCATATATGGTTTCCGGAGGTCAGGATGTCTATCTCATCGTTGTAGAGTTCATCGACGACCTTTCTGGTTACGCCGAATCCCCCAGCCGCGTTCTCGCAATTCGCGATGACGATGTCTACTCCATAGCCCCCCACTATGCCGGGGAGGAGGTTCTTTACCGCTCCCCGCCCCGGTTTCCCCACGATGTCTCCGATAAAAAGTACCTTCACGGTTACGATCTTTCCATCCTATTTTGCAAATTCAGACACACGCATCTCCCGTATGACCGTCACCTTTATCTGGCCCGGGTAGGTGAGCTCCGATTCTACCTTTTTTACAATATCCCTACAGAGCATGACGGCATCACCGTCAGACACCTTTTCATTCTCCACGAGGATGCGTATTTCTCTTCCGGCCTGGATAGCATAGCACTTATCGACACCACTGAAAGAGGTTGCTATTCCCTCCAGTTCGGTCAATCGTTTTACATAAGTTGCCAGCATCTCCCTTCGGGCACCAGGTCTCGCGGCGGAAAGGGTGTCCGCCGTCTGTATCAGAACACCCAGAACGGTATTGTCCCGTCCGTCATCATGATGCTGCGAGATAGCCTGAATAATCCTGTCTGATTCCCCGAATTTTCTGGCATACTCCGCTCCGATGGCGGCATGCGACCCCTCGACCTCATGATCGATGGCCTTCCCTATATCGTGCAGCAACCCGGCCCTTTTTGCATCCTTCACGTTAACCTTAAGCTCGGCGGCCATCATCCCCGCAAGGTGCGAGACCTCCATGGAATGTTCCAGGACGTTCTGGGAAAAGCTTGTCCGGAATCTCAACCGACCGAGGAGGGTCAGCAACTCGGGGTGGACATCATGTACCCCCGCATCGAATGACGTCCGTTCGCCGGTTTCACGAATTACCTTGTCAACCTCGGTTTGTACCTTCTTAACGACCTCTTCTATCCTCCCAGGATGAATCCTCCCGTCATGTATCAGGTTCTCCAGAGCTCTCTTTGCCACCTCCCGCCGCACGGGGTCGAAGCTCGAGATAACCACGGCTTCGGGTGTGTCGTCTATAATAAGGTCTGTCCCGGTAGCGGCCTCTATGGCCCGTATGTTTCTCCCCTCTCTCCCGATTATCCGTCCCTTCATCTCATCCGAGGGAAGATTGACTACTGACACACTATTCTCCGCCACAAAATCGGAAGCATATCTCTGGACCGCATAGGCCAGTATCTCGGTGGATCTTTTTTCCGATTCGCGCCTTGTTTCTTCTTCTATTCTTCGTATGACACCGCCCGCTTCGTGCCGCGCATCATCCACCATCAGTTGGACGAGGGTTTCCCGCGCCTCCTCCGATGAAATCCCGGCAATCATTTCTAGTTTTTCTCTTTGCTCTTCAATGATTTTGTCTACCCTGTCATGCTTTTCATTCAAGAGAGTCTCTCTATCGATGACGGCATTTTCTCTTTTCTCTATAGTGCCTTCCCTCTGGGCAAGCAGGTCCGTCTTCCTGTCCAGACCCGTTTCCTTCTGGTGGATCCTCTCTTCTACCTTTTCAATCTCCGCTCTTCTGTCTCTGGTCTCTCTCTCAAATTCATTTTTGGCCCTCAGGAGATTATCCTTGGCCTGGAGAACAGCCTCTTTCTTTATATTCTCCGCCTCTTTCTTAGCCTCACTGATAATTCTCAAAGACAGGTTTTCGGATGACTCCAGCATCCTCTTGGAAATGCTTTTTCTCACGTAATAACCCAGCACTACGCCCAGTGCTGTAGACACCAACACTACCAGTATTATAAAGCTGATGTTTAACAAATTTTCTTACCTCCCCCCCATAATTGTTACGCAGGAACAAGAAACTTACCACTGTAGGAATGGGAGGAACAAGAAATCGACGCGGTATGCCCGAAGTGCAACCGCCGGAGACAGGACACAACACACCGTGTCCAAGGTCTTGAGAGAAATGAAACAGCTTCTACCATAATCCTCCCCCGCCTATGCCGTAACAACCATTTTTTTGAACCTTAAATAAAAATCAGCGCCCTGTTGCCGCTTCAGGCTTTCCGCCCCGTCCCTCGCGGGAAACAGCGGACATGCACACCACGAACAAAGAAGAGCACCCAGTTATAAGGTGTTGGTTCAAAAAACTATAGGCTATCACGCGCATCGCAGGGGATTATTGTACTTTTTTCGTCTATATAACCGATTAATTCCTCAATTCCGCCTTCGAATCTGCTGCGCAGATCCTCTTTCTCTTCTTGTACTCCAAACCGCTCTTCGGCAATATTTAAAGCAACCAAAATAGCAATATCTAAAGCTGTTGCATTCTCTGAGGCCTCTCCTATTTCCCTGGCCCTCTCATTTACATACCGGACAATTCTGTCTACATACTCATCCCCTTTATCGCTCAGAACAGAAAACTCTCGTCCCATCACCATTATATCGAAACGCTTTTTCAAATGCGATTCCCCTGTATTTCATCTACGATACTTCCATATCACGTAACATATCGAGGAGCACATCCACCCTGGTACGAACAGCATCCTTTTGCCCGTTTAGAACCTGTACTACGCCGTTTGTCTCTTCCAACCGGGCATTATTCTCCTCCAACAAACTCTCCAGCTCCCGTATCCGATTCTTCAACGTGGCATGCTCCTCTACAATCGCCCGTATCCTTCGCTCTAGCTCAGCAAATCTTTCTAACTCCACGTCCAGCACCGCCTTCCCTTCAGTAACATCCTGGTTTACCCTGATTATGTCAACTCGTCCGAGAAAAGTCAAGACGCTATTTGGCTAACAGGCCGATTCGCCAATGCAACCAGCCAAAATACTCCTTGACAGGAACCGGCCATTGTACTACAAGCATCGGTCTTTCGCATTAAGGTATGATTTTATGACCCCCCGCTTGGCACGGGGGGTTGTTTGCTTGGAGTGATCATATCATTTTACTACCCATAGGAAACGAAGGAATGGATGACAAGAAGGTAAGAAATATAGGGATCAGTGCTCATATCGACTCCGGTAAAACCACACTGACGGAAAGAATTCTTTTTTACACAAAGCGTATCCACGCGATCCATGACGTCAAGGGGAAGGATGGAGTCGGAGCAACCATGGATTCCATGGAACTTGAGAAGGAACGCGGCATCACCATAGCCTCGGCGGCAACGTTCTGCCAGTGGAGGGGTCATGAGATCAATATCATCGACACCCCCGGGCATGTTGACTTTACCGTGGAGGTTGAGCGTTCTCTCAGGGTACTCGATGGGGCTGTTCTCGTTCTGTGCGCAGTGGGTGGCGTTCAGTCACAGTCAATTACCGTCGATCAGCAGATGAAGCGATACAAGGTTCCCTGCATCGCCTTTGTGAACAAGTGCGACCGGAGCGGCGCGAATCCTTTCCGTGTCATCGGTCAACTCAGATCAAAACTGGGGCATAACGCCGTTGCCATGCAGATGCCCATCGGACTTGAAAACAACTTTGAGGGGATTATAGACCTGGTCTCAATGAAGGCGGTCTATTTCGACGGTGAGAATGGAGAGATTGTTCGTGTTGAGAAAATCCCGGACGCCTTGTTGCCCGAGGCCGTCGAGAAGAGAGAAGTGCTGGTCGACGCCGCCTCAATGTTTTCAGACGAACTCACCGAAGCCATTCTCGAAGAGCGCAATATTCCCGAGGACCTTTTGATAAGCGCGCTGCGCAAGGGGACGCTCACACGGGAGATAACTCTGGTTTTAATGGGATCGGCCTATAAAAACAAGGGCGTTCAACCAATGCTCGACGCCGTGACAGCGTTGCTCCCCTGCCCCGCTGATATGAAAAACGAGGCCCTTGACCTGGCACACAATGAGCAGTCTGTCATCCTCTCGTCCAATCCCGCAGACCCCGCGGTTGCGCTTGCATTCAAACTGGAAGACGGTGCCTACGGTCAGCTCACATACATCCGGGTATACCAAGGCTCGATTGGAAAGGGGGACACCATCGTTAACGCCCGCACCGAGAAGAAGGTCAAAGTCGGACGTGTTGTCCGCATGCATGCTGACCAGATGGAGGACCTAGATGTCATCCCGGCGGGGTACATCGGGGCGCTTTTCGGTATTGACTGCGCATCGGGTGACACCTTTGCCTCACCGGGAATCACCCTGGCCATGAGTTCAATGTTCGTCGCCGAGCCGGTGATTTCGCTGTCCATCACCCCGAAGGACAACAAGGCCCAGATAAACATGTCCAAGGCGCTGAACCGCTTTACCAAAGAAGATCCAACCTTCAAGACCCACGTCGATGACGAAACAAAGGAAACGATTATTGAAGGTATGGGCGAGCTGCACTTGGAGATCTATGTTGAACGGATGCGGCGTGAGTACGGGGCCGAAGTCGAAACCGGGCACCCCCGTGTCGCCTATCGCGAAACCATTACCCGGAAAGCGGAGTTCAACTACACGCACAAGAAGCAGACCGGAGGATCGGGGCAGTACGCCCGGGTCGCTGGATATATCGAGCCGACCACGGAAGGGGATTTCGAGTTTGTTAACAAGGTTACGGGGGGGTCTATTCCCACACAGTTTATTTCCGCGTGTGAGAAGGGATTCCGTGCGTGTATGGCAAAGGGGCCAAAGCTGGAGTTCCCGGTAACCGGCGTGCGGGTGGTTATTAATGACGGAGCGTCGCACAGCGTGGATTCTTCGGAGATGGCCTTTCAGTCGGGAGCACGCGGCGGTTTCTTAGAGGCCTACGCGAAGGCGGGGGTTGTCATCCATGAGCCGGTTATGAAGGTCGTAGTTGAGACGCCGACCGAATTTCAAGGCCCCTGCATGGGACTTTTAAACCAGCGTCGCGGAATGATCGTCGGTTCGCAGGACGACGGGCCCATGTGCGTGATTGAATCACAGGTACCGCTGGCGGAGATGTTCGGATTTTCAACCGTACTGAGATCGGCAACACAGGGACAAGCCCAGTTCACTATGGAGTTTGCGCTCTACAAACTTGTCCCCCAGTCAATCGCGGAAGAGCTGGTAGAAACGGCGGCAAAGGCAAAGAAGGGCAAGTAGAGGGCTTAAGGCCGGGGCAGAATGAAATATAAAGGAGCACAAAAATGGTAAAAAGAGATCTTATCACCAGACATCCCTTTGGGCTCCAGGGGGATGAACCGGATATACTTTCAGAGGGTGAGTTCGGAGCTGTTCTTTCACGGGCCGGCGTCGGCAAGACCGCCCTTCTGGTACAACTTGCTCTGAACGCCATGCTGAGGGATAAAAACGTCTTGCATATCAGCCTGAATGATCCTGTTGACAAAATCACCCTATGGTACAAGGAGTTGTTCCACCATCTCTCGCAGCGTCATGCCGCCCTGCCGGCCAGCCAGCTTTGGAACTCTCTGCTGCCCCACCGGTTTATCATGACCTTCAAGATCGCGGCCTTCAGCGTGCCAAAGCTCAGGGAGCGGCTCGCGGACCTCACCGAGCAGGATATTTTTCACCCCGACATGGTCATTATCGACGGGCTCAGGTTCGATGAATCGATACGGGAATGCCTCGTGGAACTGAAGACCCTTGCTGCGGAGCAGTCCCTACACGTATGGTTCAGCGTGCACACCCACCGCCACGAAGAATCGCCCTCGGGGGTATTCCCATCTTCGCTCCGGAACATTCAGGATCTGTTTGACGTCGCCCTCCAGCTCCAGCCGGATGGAACGGATATACGAATACAGCCGCTGAAGGGACCGGCGCACGTGGTTTCCGGCCTGTCCCAACTGGCCCTGGACGCATCCAGCATGTTGATAAAGTAGAGTTTTAATATAAACGGTCTCGTCATCTAAGGCCCTGTTTCTCAAAATGAGAGATAGGGCTTTGGCTTTTATAGTCTTTATACAAGTCAATGAGAGTAGGGGTCGGAAAGAACTGGGGATTGCCAGTTGGAAACGTGCACTGTGGAATTTCACCATTATGCCGTTTTTTGTGCGTCCGGAATTGTTTTACAGGGAGGATGCTACAACATCCAGAGGGAATAGATAGCCGGCATCTTCATAGATATCACGTATCCGGATCAGATCGTCCATCATATTCTCGCCGGGAATGATTTCGCCGAGCCAGCGGGCTTTCTTGTTTTTGTTGTCCAGAAACCAGCAGACGATGGAAACGTTGGCGGCCTTGGCGATGTACCAGAATCCTTTCTTGATGGTCTTGACCTTTTTCCGCGTTCCCTCCGGCACAATGGCGAGAAGAAACTCATCTCTCCTGTTGAAAAAATTCGCCATCTGCTCCACGGTACCCTGTGAGGACCGGCGGTCGACCGGAATGCCGCCGATGATTTTGAACACCAGAGACATGGGCCAGAAGAACCATTCTTTCTTGACCATGATATGTCCGGTTCGCTTGATGATCCAGTACCCGATGAAGGCCCTGACTGCGTCCATGTTGGAGGTGTGGGGAAAACCGATAATCACGTGCTTGCTGGAAAAGTAGGGCGGAAGCGGTTCAAACTGCCAGCCCATCAGGAAATAGAGGAATCTTCCGGTAAGGCTCAGTCTCTGCTTCACATGCGGCCCCTTCTCCGTGAAAGTGCGCAGAGTATAAAAGGTGTGGAGCGGCATGTCAACGAATACTGGATACCCGAATTGCCTCATATTAAATGTTACCGAAGGAGGTGAATAAAAAGGATCGTTGACTCATAATTCGATGTTACCGAACATCGACTTCCAAAAGGAGGGATAATCATGAGTCCTCGGTCCAAACAAG
>JAQULO010000069.1 GCA_028718565.1 Syntrophales bacterium
CCTTTTACGTATGATCGCCATCTCCTCCGCCGAGGGAGCCCGATACGGTACCCTGGAGGTACGGAACTCAAACACGGCCGCATTAGAATTGTACAATAGATTCGGCTTTGTGGTAGAAGGAGTACGACCTTCTTATTACTCCGAGACAGGCGAGGACGCCCTTATCATGTGGGCGGATTTTGGATTATGAAACCTGAAACCTGTGCAAAGATCTTTTCTCAAAGGGAAACGGTCAAGGGACATTTCCTGATGATCGTCAAAGCCCCAGTCTCTTTCAGAGAAGCCATCCCCGGGCAATTTATTATGGTACGCTTGGAAGGCGGCAACTCCCCCTTTCTTTCCCGTCCCTTCAGCATCTATTCCATCTATTCCCGAGGCGATGATACCTTCGTGGAAATCTTCTATAAGGTGGTGGGGAAGGGGACAGATGCCTTCTCACGGTTGCGAGAGGGGGCTTCCCTGGATATCCTGGGGCCTTTGGGGAGGGGGTTTGATGTCCCTGCGTCATGCCGGAAGGTAGCCCTGGTAGCCGGCGGGATTGGCGTGGCCCCCCTTTCTTTTCTCGCGCAGCGCTGCGGTGAAGACATCCCTGGAACGGAGGTAATCTGCTACCTGGGAGCGGGAAGCTCAGAAGCACTCGCTGGTCTGGACAGACTCGAGAAAATCTGCTCCACCGTGGAAATAAGCACTGATGATGGAAGCCGGGGATACCACGGCTCTGTTACCGGACTCCTAAAACGGGACATGGACCTCTACGCGGATGATGACACACGGATCTATTCCTGCGGCCCACGCCCCATGCTCCGTGGTCTGCAGGAACTGCTGAAGGGCCGCCCGCCGGGTACCTGCCAGGTCTCTCTTGAAGAACGGATGGCATGCGGTATCGGCGCTTGTCTCGGGTGTGTTGCGAGGATACGATCCGATGGCGAAAAAGGCGGCATGGTCAGGGTTTGCAAAGAAGGGCCGGTGTTCGATATCGACCGCGTGGAATTTGGTGAATAGCCGCAGCAGAAGACAGTCCGGGCCGACTGGTTTTTATTGGTGGGTGCATGAACGTAAAGATGGGTGTTGATATAGGGGGGGTAACGCTGAAAAACCCGGTCATGACCGCATCGGGCACATTCGGCTATGGTGAGGAATATGCCGATTACCTTGATATCGGGCGTCTGGGCGCCATCGTTGTCAAGGGATTGTCACTCAGCCCCAGAGAAGGGAATCCGCCGCCGAGGATCATAGAAACTGCCTCTGGAATGCTCAATGCGGTCGGTCTCCAGAATGTTGGAGTGGAGGAGTTCATTGACAAGAAGCTGCCGTATCTTCGTACGATCGGCTCAGTCGTTGTCGCAAACATATTCGGAGAGAGCGTTGAGGATTACGTGAAGGTTGCCGATACTCTCAGCAATGCCAAGGGTGTGGACCTTATCGAGGTGAACATATCCTGCCCCAATGTCAGGAAGGGAGGGATCGCCTTCGGCTCCGACCCGGTCCTTGCCGGGGAGGTGACGCGGGCGGTGAAGAGCGCATCAGGACTTCCCGTCATTGTGAAACTGACTCCGAACGTGACGGACATAACCAAAATTGCCAGGAGTGTTGAAGCTGCGGGCGCCGATGCCGTTTCTCTGATCAATACGCTTACCGGGATGTCGATAGACATAGAAAAGAGAATTCCGCACCTGAAGAATATTACCGGCGGTCTGTCCGGTCCGGCCATAAAACCGGTCGCGCTTCGTATGGTATGGGAGACAGTCAATGCTGTCTCCATCCCCGTTGTAGGTTTGGGGGGGATCATGAACGCCTCAGACGCACTCGAATTTCTTATAGCGGGCGCGCGCGCCGTCCAGGTCGGGACGGCAAACTTTATAAACCCGTCTATAGCCGTTGATATCATTGACGGTATCGAAAACTATCTGTCGGATAGAGGTATCGGCGACATAAACGACCTGATCGGAACACTCAGGATATAAGGGCGTTTGGTTTCAGCCGTACCAAAATCCCCAACCCCTGGAAAATGAGGCCGGAACTGCAACAATGGCGAAGACGGATGAATACGATGTGATAATAATGGGAGCGGGTCCGGGCGGATATGTCGCCGGTATCCGGGCCGCTCAGCTGGGCCTGAAGGCCTGTGTCATCGAAAAGGACACCCTCGGCGGTGTGTGCCTGAACTGGGGGTGCATCCCGACAAAGAACCTCATTTATCAGGCCGGGATCTTTCACTCCTGCCTTGAGTTGGAGGAGATGGGGCTTGCCGTTGACGTTCAAGGGTTCGATTACGGATATGTATACAACCGTTCCAGGGAGGCGGTCCTGACCCTGGTTGCGAGTGTCGAGCATCTGCTGAAAAGAAACAAGGTTGAACATATCAGGGCCACCGCGAAGATTGTTTCGGAAGGCCGGGTGGCGCTTGACGATAGAGACGAAATTTCGGGGAAAAATATCGTTATTGCTACAGGATCTCGACCCATGCAGATGAAAGGATTTGAGTTCGATGAAGGGCAGGTCCTCTCTTCAACGGGAATTCTTTCTCTCAAGGAACTACCCGATAGTCTGATCATACTGGGGGCTGGCCCCATCGGATGCGAGTTCGCCTACATCATGAACCGATTCGGAGTGCGGGTGCACCTGGTAGAGATGGAGAAACACATCCTGCCTGTTGAAGATGCACGGGTGGCTGCCGTTCTCGAGCGCTCCTTTAAGGAAAACGGCATAGAGATACTTACCGGGGCGCGTGCGGAATCTCTAGAAAAGGCCTTTGAGAAGGTGACGGTTACCCTGACGGAAAAGAATGGGAGCACGAAGCTCATAGATGCGCAGAAGGTATTGTGTGTTTTCGGGCGGACGGCGAACACCGATGAAATCGGCCTGGAGAGTGTGGGTCTGAAACCCGAGAAAGGCTTCATCCCGGTCGGCGATTACTACCGGACCGGGCTCAAAGGGGTGTATGCCATCGGCGATGTCGTAAAAACACCGCTCCTGGCCCATGTCGCCGCGCGGGAAGGGGAGATTGCCGTTGAGCATATCGCCGGACTCATGCCGCAGCCCCGGATTGATCCGGATACTATACCCTCGGCTGTCTATTGTGAACCTCAAGTGGCGAGCTTCGGCCTCAGCGAAGAGAGGGCAAAGGAGAAGAAAATTCCATACCGCAAGGTACAGCTCTCCTACCGGGGTATCGGCAAGGCCGTGGCGATCGGCAAGACCGACGGCATCATAAAAACCCTCCATGATCCTGGGACTCAGGAGATCCTGGGCGCCCATATTGTGGGGCATGATGCCACCGAACTGATCCATGAGATCCTTCTGGCCAAGACTGCGGGCCTGTTACCCGGAGACATTGCCGGGATGATCCACGCCCATCCGACCCTGTCCGAAGGGATAATGGAACAGATGCGCGCGGTGCATGCCGATTCATAGGGGGGCCTTACAGCCGCTTTTCCGTAACGAGACGGGCGAAGTGTTCGAAGGAACGGTTGTAGGTACACTCCGCATTCTTGTCGAAACAGCAGGCGGGAAGCTCCCGCATTCTCAAGTGAAACAGCAGGCAGTCACAGCAGGTCCCCTTGCGGCTGCACGGCTCATAGGTACACTTACACAGCTCCAGATTCTTCATTCCATATCAGTAATTTCCGGTTAGGTTTTTGCGTACAAATAAGTTGTAAAATCAGCATAGTAAGTCATTCTTTACGTGACGTTTGGCTGACAGTGCGGTGAATGCCACCGCTTGAATCACGAGGTAACAGCCCTCTGCAGATGGGCATTGAGACTCACCTCAAGACGTTAGTCCTTTATCATCTCGAGGAACACAAATCAACGCGACACCTTCTTCTGCAGGTACTCTGAAAGAGTGATTTCGCCCGTAGTCACCCTGCCTGCAGCAGGTCGGAATTACTGGCTATTTTCCTGCAAATAAAAAATAGGGGGCATATCCCCTTGACTTGCAAGGCCGTTTTCTCTACACTCTCTCCGCAAAAAGGAAGTCCTTATCAGAGCTTTTCTTATCCTCTTTTTGCAAAAAGAGAGTTCTTGGCGGATTCTTATCAGAAAGAGTTCGATGAAGACGAAGACAGGGCGAGATGCCGGTCTCTGGCGTCCTAAGGCGAAACGGGAAGGCGCATATATAGAGGGTGCCAGCCCGTAGTAGACGAACTTTACAAGCTATTATCAAGGGAATGTGGATTTAAACGGCGTCATTCACAGTGACAGCTTTCAGCATCTCTCGATATCTATGAGTTGTTGTTAAAAACTTCAGAAATGACCCCCTGTCCCAGTCAAGAGCCTTAGGCTTTAAAGAGGGATGAGGATTTGTATAGGCTGTTGTTTAAAATGCTCGGAGCAAAACCCATAAAATTGTAATGAGCCTTATTTTTATTGATAGAGATTTTCTATGTCAGAGTCATTTTGTCATAACGAAGAGAGCGTATATTGTTTCCGGGAACCGCGCATTGAAGACGGCCGGCATATTCACAGCCTGATTGACCGTTCAAAGCCGCTGGACCTCAATTCGCTCTACTGCTACCTTCTGCTTGCGGACCATTTTCGTGAAACCTGTGTGGTTGCAGAGCGTGAGGGGCATCCCGTAGGATTTATCTCGGGATACGTGCACCCCTCAAAGGAAGACACTCTCTTTGTCTGGCAGGTGGCGGTGGATGAAACGGTTCGGAAACAGGGTATTGCGGGCAGGATGCTGGAAAACCTGGTGCAGCGTCCGAGTCTGAAGTTCGTATCGTATCTGGAAACCACGGTAAATCCTTCAAACCTGAGATCTCGATTTCTTTTCGAGTCATTTGCAAAAAGATTGCGGGCTCCGTGCACGAAATCAACCCTGTTTCCCGAAGATCTCTTCGGAGACGCAGACCACGAGGCAGAGATTTTGTTCAGAATCGGTCCATTCAGCAGCCTGCACAAGGTATCTGCCGAATAACATTCGTTGCGCCTGGTATTGGTAAAGGGTGTAACGGGGACACAAGAAAGGAGAAACTATGAGAATATTTGATCAGTTAGAATCGCAGGTACGAAGTTATGTGAGGCATTTCCCGACAGTATTTCAGAAGGCAACGGGATCGTATCTCTACGACGAACAGGGTAAGGAGTTTATTGATTTCTTTGCCGGGGCAGGTACCCTGAACTACGGGCACAACAATCCCATGGTCAACGAGGCCCTTATCGAGTACATCAAAAACGATGGGATCGTTCATGGGCTGGACAAGGCGACAAGCGCAAAAAAGAAATTCCTGGAGACGTTCTACTCTACAATCCTGGAACCGAGGCATATGGAGTACAAGATTCAGTTCTCCGGCCCTACGGGTACAAACGCGGTAGAAACCGCGCTCAAGCTTGTCAGAATGGTTAAAGGGAGATCAAATATCATAAGCTTTACCAATGCATTTCACGGTCTGACGATGGGTGCAATGGCAGTTACCGGCAATGCCTTTTATCGCGACGAGGCCTTCATAAACCGTTCAAACGTCACCTTCATGCCCTACGATGGTTATTTCGGCGATGAGGTTGATACATCTGCCTACCTCAGAAAGTTTCTCGAAGACAAGAGCAGCGGCGTCGATCTGCCTGCGGCAATCATTCTCGAGACGGTCCAGGCGGAAGGCGGGGTAAATGTTGCCTCTGATGAATGGCTCAAACGGATAGAGCAGATATGCAGAGACTTCGACATCCTGCTCATTGTGGACGACATCCAGGTAGGCAACGGCCGGACCGGAACGTTTTTCAGCTTTGAGCCTTCGGGGATCAATCCCGATATCATCACGCTGTCAAAATCTATCGGCGGGGGGCTTCCGCTCGCGCTGGTGTTGATCAAGCCCGAGCTCGACCAATGGAGGCCGGGTGAACATACCGGCACATTCAGAGGAAACAATCTGGCCTTTGTGGCGTCCACCGAGCTGTTTAGCTATTGGGAAAATGATAACCTCTCCGAGGTGGTCAGATATAAGGAAAATGTCCTCAGGAGTGGTCTTGAGGAAATAGCGCAGAAGTATCCCTCTATCGAGGCCCGGATTCGCGGCAAGGGGTTGATCTACGGATTCCATATCCCCTCCCATGGTTTTTGCCACGAGGTGTCCGCTGAGGCCTTTGAACGAGGGCTTCTCATTGAACTTGCCGGTGCAAAGGATGATGTGCTGAAGTTTCTGCCTCCCCTGGTCATCGAGGAGGAATTGTTGCAACAGGGACTTAAGATTATAGACGACACCATCGGGTTCCTGCTGGATCAGAAAAAGGCAATGATCAGAGGTGAGGTGGTATGCTCGTAAGAACACTTGATGAGATCAGGGGAGGCGACAGGGAGGTTTTTGCTGAGAATAACAACTGGGTAAGTGCAAGGCTGCTCCTCAAGGGCGACAACATGGGCTTTTCATTCAACGAGACCACCATCTTCGCCAACACTGAAACTCTTATCTGGTATAAAAACCACTTAGAGGCGGTCTACTGCATTGAGGGAGAAGGGGAGGTGGAAACCATTGATGACGGGAAAAAATATCCCATCCGACCGGGAACCATGTATGCCCTGAACGACCATGACAAGCACTATCTGAGGGCTTTTTCTCAGTTGAGGCTCGTGTGCGTTTTCAATCCGCCTCTTGCGGGAAGAGAGGTGCATCTGCCGGACGGCTCATATCCCCTTGACGAGGAATTATAATAACTACGGGGCGGAAGAGATATCCGCCCCGTTTTCGCCCCTGGATCATCCGTGCGACGAATCTCCATCAGCAAGTTGTCCCATGATAAAGCACTCCCCGGTGGCATGGGTCGCTCTTTACTATTCACTGCTTACCGTTTATTATTATGAGGGCATCGGCCACAATGGGTTTTGAGCCGCTCACGATCAGAGGATTCAGGTCCATTTCTGCGATTCCCGGATGGAGCATTGAGATGAAGCCAAGTCTTTGCAGGATATCCGCAAGGGCTGCAATATCAACGGCCGGTATCCCCCGGAACTCCTCGAGCATTTTCCCGGCCCGTATATCGTAGACCATCTCTTCGGCCTCCTCAAGGCTCAAAGGCGCAGCACGGAAGGCCACATCTTTCAAAACCTCGGTGAAGATCCCTCCAAGACCGAAGAGAAGGACCGGTCCGAATGCCGGGAATCTCGTCATTCCCATCATGAGTTCTCGACTGCCGGGGATCATTTCCTGGACCAGGACGGGGATGGCTTTGTCGGCCGCATTCCGGATTGCCCTGAAACCGTTAATGGTTTCATCCTCCCCGGCGACGCCGAGACGGATGAGCCCTTTTCCTGTTTTGTGCAGGATATCGGGAGAACATCCCTTGAGGGCCAGGGGAAAGCCGATTTCCCGTGCCGCTGCGACAACCTCGTCCTCCGTTGTGGCCAGCCGTTCCCGGGTGACGGGGATGCCGTATGCCGAGAGGATTTGTTTCGCCTCGTATTCGTCGAGGGATTTTTGCCCCCGCTTTAAAGCGGCGTTGACAAGCTTTTCCGCATCCGCAGAAGGTGGAGGCATCGGCGCCGCCGTTGCGACTTTTCTTTCTCTTACTTTTTTGTATTTCAGGAGATCGGCCATGGCTCTTGCCGCTTTCTCCGGAACATCATAGACGGGGATATCGTGATCCTCATAGAAGGCCATGAAAGAATCCCGTCGGTCAAAGAAGGACGACATCAACATTGGTTTTTTGTACTTCCCCGGCAGTGACACCGACGCCGAGAGAAAAAGCCGATCTTCCGCCGAGACTTCTACCGGCGGGGAGTTGTCAAGGTTGCCATCGGCATCGGGATAGACGTTCGCATTCCTGTCCATCACGCCATGAATGATCAGGCAGTCTACCTCATCGCTTTTCATGACCATTTCCGGCAACCCGGCACCTAAGGCCTGCTTGTCCAGAGTGAAGGTAAGGTCCACGGGGTTTGCGCTTGCGGCGTGTCCATGGATCCGTTTTCGGATCTGTTCCTGAAGGGTCTCCGTGAAGGTCGGGATATCCAGGCCCCCCACGTTGGCTGTGTGAGAGATGGACGTTCCCGGCCCGCCGGAATTGGTCACGATGCCAAGCCTGCTTCCCCGAAGAGGGGGTTGAGTCGCCAGTGCCCAGCCGTGGCCGTAAAGCTCTTCGATCGTCTGGACGCGGATGATCCCGGCTTGCCTGAAAATTCCATCATACAAAAAATCGGGACCGGCCATAGCGCCGGTATGGCTCATCCCCGCTTTTGCCCCCGCGACCGAACCGCCTGCATACAGGGCAAGGACGGGTTTGTGAGGGGTTATCCTTTGCGCGACCTCGATGAAACGCCTGCCTTCCCGAATTCCCTCAATATAGAGAATAATGGCTTTCGTGTCCTCATCCTCGCCAAGATATTCCAAGGCGTCGACGATCGTGATACTCGCTTCATTTCCGAGACTGATTGCTCTGCTGTACCGGATTCCCCTGCGGTTGAGGTGAAAAAAGGTTTGAGCTATGTACGTTCCGCTGTGGGAGGCAAGGCCTAGCCTGCCGAGCCGATTCGCATGAGGCGCCACCGTTGTATTGATCAAGGTCCGGGTGTTAATGGTCCCGATGCAGTTAGGACCGACAAAACGGATACCGTATTTCTTGGCGACGTTGACAACCTCCTCCTCCAGCTTCTTTCCCTCGGCTCCGATTTCCCTGAAACCAGCCGTAATCACTATGGCCCGGCGTGTTCCTATCTTGCCGAAGGCTTCCAGGAGGGAGGCCACCTGATGGGCCGGAACTATGAGAAGGGCCAGGTCGGGAGCTTCGGGAAGATCCGAAACTGACGCATAAGCCTTGTGTCCGAGCACTATCTTTTCTTCAGGGTGAACAGGATAAAACTTTCCCTGATAGCCGCTCTTGAGAAGATTGGCGGCATGAAAGGTTCCCATCTTATCCGGGTTGTTCCCGGCGCCGACGGTCGCGATTGATTTAGGGTTCATGAGGAGATGAAGCGGATTTTCAACCATCGTATTGCTCCAATCTGATGTGAAGTGTGAGAAAGAAAGTAAGTTGTCAAATAACGACTGCACAGATTCATATAAAAAAGAATGAGTCGTGTCAAGGGAAACGAAGTGGTAAATGCTCCCCCGTAAATTAAGCAGGAGCCTTGTCAGGGGGTCTCTATCGGTTCCGCAGGGCTTGATTTTCCGGTTTTCCGGAGCCGAAGATCTTCAACCGCTAGGTAGAAGCAGGGAACCAGAATCAGAGTGATCATGGTCGCGAAGAGGATTCCGAAGCCGAGTGAGATGGCCATGGGAACCATAAAGCGGGCCTGCCGCGAGGTTTCGAGCATGATGGGGCTCAGCCCGCCGAATGTAGTCAGCGATGTCAGGATGATCGGGCGGAAACGGGTGATTGCGGCAGTGTAAATCGCATCGTGCAGGTTTTGGCCCTGCGCCCGCTGACGATTGGCAAAATCGATCAAAACCAGCGAATCGTTGACCACCACCCCCGAGAGGGCCACGATCCCGAAAAGGCTCATTACACTCAGCCCGTAGCCCAAGAGCAGGTGTCCGAAGATTGCCCCCACGATCCCGAATGGGATGCTGACCATGATGATCAGTGGCTGGATATAGCTCTTAAACGGTATGGCAAGCAGAGCGTACACAACCAGCATGGACAGCATCAGTCCCATAAAGAGGCTCCTCATGCTTTCCGAAAGATCCGCCTGATGTCCTTCAAACCCATAGTCCAGACCGGCATACTTACGTTTTAACTCCGGCAGAGTTTCCGCCTTGAGGGCATTTACGATATGGCTCGCCTCGCTTGGGGGGTTGATATCCGCCGTCACCGTGATGACCCTGCGCCCGTCCCTGCGGTTTATCTCCGTGTAGGCCCGTCCCCGTTCCATGGTGACTGCTTCCTGCAGGGGGACCTCCCGGCCTCCCGGTGTCCGAAGCATCAACTCTTCGAGGTTGTATTCCGACGCGCGCTCATTTTCGGGGAGGCGCACCATGACGGTTACCTCGTTGCGTCCCCGTTGCTGACGCAGCACCCTGCTTCCGTAGAAGGAGTTGCGTACCTGGCCCGCCACGTCTCGAGCGGTCAGTCCAAGGGCTCTCCCTTCCGGGCGTATAGTAAAGTCGATCTGTTGTTTGCCCGGCGCAAAACCGTCGTCGATATCCTTAACTTTGGGGAAATAGCCAAACGCTTCGGCCAACTCGGATCCGGCGGCCTCCAGGACCGCCGGATCCCGGTGGCTCAACTCGACGGACATGGCGGAGCGCGAACCGGGCCCCCCGGCATCAGACTTGAATACGATGGTTTCCAGACCGGCAATAGCGCCCACCTCCCGGCGCCAGGCATTCACAAAATCGCCTGTCTGCAGGGGGCGCTCATCGGCCGGTGTGAGGTAGACCCGCACCCGGCAGGTATGCCCCCCCGCCGTTCCGTTGACCGTAGCCCCGATCTGAGAGAATATCCCCTTGACCAGTTTCTCCCCGCCGTTTTCGTCGGCAATTTTCCGCGCCTTCTGCACCAGGGATGTTTGCACCGCCTCCGTCTTCCCCACCGCCGACCCGTAGGGGAGGGCTACCTCCACCTGCGCATAGTCCGACTCGATCCGTTCCATCAGGGTTATCCCCATCCGACCGCTTCTCACATAGACCAGAGTCAGGATCAGGATCGCCAATCCGACGGCAATTGTCAGGTACCGCCAGACGAGAGCCCGGTTCAGAAAGGGGCCGTACTGTTCCCTGACCAGTCGGCTGAACTGGTTGCTGAATTGCTGTTGCCTCTTATGCAGCCATGCTATGATCACTCGATCGGGTTTATCACTCCGGTGTCCCAGGTGGGCCGGGAGGATGAAGAGGCTCTCCACGAGAGAGATGGCAAAAACGATAATCACAACAATCGGGATCGCCCTGTATATCTTTCCGGGAATCCCCGGAACAAAGAGGAGGGGCATGAAGGTTACAATATTTGTCAGTACGCTGAACGTTACCGGCATGGCCACCTCGCGTACCCCCTCGACGGCCGCCTCCCAGATGGGATACCCCTTTTCGCGGTAGCTATAAATATTCTCTCCCACCACAATGGCATCGTCCACGACAATCCCCAGTGCCACGATGAAGGCGAACATCGACATCATGTTGATGCTTACCCCTAAATACGGCAGGAAAAGGATCGAGCCGAGAAAGGATATGGGGATTCCCATGGTCACCCAGAAGGCCAGGCGTATCTCCAGAAACAGCCCGAGCAGTATCAGTACCAGGGCGAGGCCCATGTAGCCATTGTTCAGGAGCATGGTCAGGCGCTGGCGATAGACGTCTGATCGGTCGCTCTGAATGTCGATACTAATCCCGGATGGCAGGGTTTGACGCCATTCCTCCACATATTTCATAACGGCATCCGCCACCGACAGGGGGGTCTGATCGCCCACCCGGTAGACGTCGATCATCATGGCGCGTTTGCCGTTATACGTGGCGGAGGCATCCGTATCCTCGAATCCGTCGACCACAGTGGCTATATCTTCGAGCAGCACCCGTGTCCCGTCGCTGGAGGAGATTATGGGGATACGGGCGAACTGTTCTCCGTAATCGCGGCGCTCTTTCATGCGTATCAGGATCTCGCCACCGGCGGTTTTGATGCCGCCGCCGGGGAGTTCGACGGCCGCTTGCCGTACCTTTGTCGCTACATCATTGAGGGTCAGGTTATAAGCCCTCAGCTTGTCCTGGGGCACCTCGATACTGATCTCCAGATCACGAACGCCGGAGAGGTCCACCTGGGTAATCTCCGGGTCCTGGAGGAGCTTGTCCCGGAGCTCTTCAGCCTTTTCGCGAAGGATGCGCTCATCCTGATCCCCGTACAGAACCAGTGAGATGACCTGGTGGCGATGAGAGGCGATCTCCACCCGCGGGTCTTCGGACTCCTCGGGGAAGGAGGTGATACGGTCCACCTCGCTCTGGATGTCCCGTGCCAGTTTCTGGATGTCATATCCCTCAATCATCTCGACCCGTACGGAACCCGAGCCCTCCCGCGCGCTGGAGGTGATTTCGTTGACGCCCTCCAGTCCCGAAACGGTCTCCTCAACGACAAGAATGATTCCCTGCTCAACCTCTTCCGGACTCGCCCCGGGGTAGGAAACGGAGATGTTTACATAGTCCAGCTCAAAATCGGGGAACACCTCCTGCTTGATCTGCGTAGTCCAGATGAGGCCGCCTACGAGCAAGACAACCATCAGCAGGTTGGCGGCAACGGAATTGCCCGCCATCCAGGCGAGGGGACCTCGTTTTTCGCTTTGCTTCTCCGTCATCGTCCGTATCCCGGTTCCTTTATTGCTGTCGTGTATTGGGTTCAGGCGTAGTCGTGTTTGCCGGTTTATTCACTATGAGTTTCATCCCCCTTATCGGGGCTGAAAGATCGGTAACGATAATCCGTTCGCCATCGGCCAGGTTGTTTTTGAGTAACACAATCTCTTCTCCCCGCCAGACGATATCCACTTTCCGTATATCGAGAGTGTCGTCAATGCCTGCGATCCAGATGTTCCCGCCGTCCCTCAGAGCGGTCCTGGGGAGTGCGACAACCCCCTCCAGTACGGGGCCCTCGATCTCGACGCGTACATATTCGCCGATCAGAAGGGGCGGCATGGTCTTTTCCGGGGACTTCAGATCGAGCGGATCGTCCACCGCAATCAGGATGCGGGCCATACGCCCCTCCTCCTCAAGGTCTCCCAGAAGTTTGACTACGGTGCCCCCCCGCTCATACACGGCACCGTTCCCGTAGAGGATGCGCGCTTTCGATCCCTGATCATTCGCGCCACGGGGGATGGAGATCCATTTAAGGCGGTCGATCGGTACGGATGCACGCACCCGGTATTCATCCGTTCCGATCAGTTCCGCGAGTTGGTCCTGTGAAGAGACGTGAGAGCCCAGATCAACATTTTTTGTTCGCACGATGCAGGCAAAGGGGGCGCGAACGGTGGTCCGGGCGAGGTCCAACTCGGCCCGTTTCATCGCGGCCAGGGCTGCCGCGACATCTGCCTGCGCCTTTTCAAGATGGGGTTTGCGCAGGGCCAGTTCCGAATCCAAGTCCATCGTCGTCCCGCCACCGCCCAGCAGTTCCCACTCTCGCTGGGCGACATCCTGACGTCCCATCTCCAGTTTCAGAGCATACTCGGCACTGACGACCTGACTGTGCTGCTGGGCCACGGCCAGGCGGTAGTCCTGGTCATCTATCTTCAGTATTTCCTCCCCCGCCTTCAGATGTCCGCCCTCCGTGAATCGGGGGTTGATTTTTACGA
>JAQULO010000070.1 GCA_028718565.1 Syntrophales bacterium
CTTGTTTGGACCGAGGACTCATGATTATCCCTCCTTTTGGAAGTCGATGTTCGGTAACATCGAATTATGAGTCAACGATCCTTTTTATTCACCTCCTTCGGTAACATTTAATATGAGGCAATTCGGGCTTCTAATACATCCTTTACGTTTGCTGCGGTCTGTGTCATAATCCCCACCTATCGTACGTTCTGTCTCCTCTATCTTGCTGGTTAATCTCAGGTTATTATGTGCACAGCGGCATATCTTTAGGAGGGTGCCGGGGTGGTGCTTTGAGGGATGCGGACCAGTCATTTTCTAAAGATCTATCGTATTCAGGGCTCCGTTGCTCCAGACACTCCCGGCTTTTCGTTAATCATACATTACCATAAGGAGGTGGCGTTATGACACGGCAGTGGAACTGGTTCACGGGCGGGATTGCCCTGGGTGTGGTCTTCCTGCTTGCGGTCTTTCTTGTCAAGCCGATCGGGGTATCCACAGAGTTTGTGATACTCGATGGGATTATCTGGAATGCCCTTTCCGATGATCTTATTACCAAGAGTCCGGACGCGAAATCGGGCTATGCCAGCACAAATGCCTACCTGAACAAGAGCGGCGGAAGTTATGCAAATAACGTAATAAAGCCGATCAGATACAGCCCTATTTTCGTATTGAGCATGATCGTGGGTGCCTTTCTGTCGGCCAAAACCAGGGGGCCCCAACCGACCGCCTCTGACCGGATCGCCCCGGAGGTATGGCGATTCCGATTCGGCGAGGGGGGTACAAAGCGGTACCTTGTCACATTTATCGGTGGTGTTGTAGTGCTTTTCGGCGCCAGACTGGCCGGGGGGTGCATGAGCGGAAACGCGATGAGCGGCATAATGCAGACCTCGATAAGCGGCTATCTGTTTGCCCTCGGGATCTTTCTCGCCGGAATCCCGCTCGCCATTATGATATACGGTCGGAAATAGGAGGTGTACCATGGAATTACTATTAGCTGTTATATTAGGGGCGGCATTCGGTTTTGTTCTCCACCGTATCGGTGCTTCCAATCCCCACAATATCATCAATATGCTCCGGTTGACCGATCTACATCTGATGAAGGCTATCCTTTTCGGCATTTCGATCTCAAGTGCCTTTCTCTTCATAGGGTTTTCCGTCGGTATCATTGAACCATCGCATCTGGATGTCAAAACCGCTTACTGGGGGGTTTTGCTGGGCGGTATCTTTATGGGCATTGCTTGGCCCTTCACCGGTTACTGCCCCAGTACCAGCATGGCGGCCCTTGGGGACGGACGGAAGGACGCGGTCTTCTTCGTTCTCGGCGGGCTGGTGGGTGCGTACCTGTATATGCTCGCATATGCGCACCTGGAGGGCACCTTCCTCCTGAAAAAGCTCTTGGGGGGGAATGTGACACTGGCGCTGACGCCCAATGAATCGTATCCAGCTCTGATAAATGGCATTCCGGGTGTTATCCCTGCCTTAGTCGTTGCAGTTGTCCTTGGACTTATAGCGTGGAAGCTTCCCGGCAAACGTATCTGAATGGTCAGGGCATCTTGTCATGAGACGGCAGCCGGCCGTTATGGGGGAATGTCATGAAAAAAATAATCCTGTTTTTTGTGACCGCAGTTTGTTTGCTGATTGTGTACGCCATAGCGAACAGTCCCAGGGAGAATGCCGCCATGGAAAATCAACAAGAAGAGAAGGCTGAGAAAACCGAAATGGCCACCTTCGCAGGAGGTTGTTTCTGGTGCATGGAGCACCCCTTTGAAGAGGTTGACGGCGTGATGGAGGTGGTGTCGGGCTACACGGGGGGGCTTGCCGAAGATGCGACCTATGAAGAGGTCTCCACCGGACGCACCGGGCATTACGAGGCTATTCAGATCACCTATGATCCTGCCAGAGCGACGTATCAGCAGATGCTTGACATCTATTGGCGAAATGTCGATCCGACCGATGCGGGGGGATCGTTTGCCGACAGGGGGCCACAGTACCGGCCCGCCATCTTTTACCGTACGGATGAGCAAAAACGACTGGCGGAGATTTCAAGGGAGAGGCTGAACGCATCGGGACGTTACGATAAGCCGGTCGTCACGGAGATTCTTCCATTTATTGCATTCCATGAGGCGGAGAAGCATCATCAGGATTACGCTCAAAAAAATCCTGAACGGTACACTGCATACCGGTCGGGTTCGGGACGTGACCGGTATCTCAAAGAGATGTGGGCCGATGCGGAAGTCACCCCTCAGTGCGATTTTCAGAAGCCGTCCGCCGGTGAGCTGACAGAGAAGTTAACCCCCCTCCAGTACAAGGTAACGCAGGAGGCCGGAACGGAACAACCCTTTCACAATGAATACTGGGACAACAAGAGGGAGGGGATCTACGTCGATGTGGCATCGGGAGAGCCCCTCTTCAGTTCACATGACAAATACGATTCTCATTCCGGTTGGCCAAGCTTTACGAAGCCGATCGAACCCGATGCCGTGGTGGAAAAAGAGGACAGAAGTTTATTTGGCGTGAGGACTGAGGTGAGGAGCAAGATCGCGGATTCACATCTCGGACATGTGTTTAATGACGGACCGCAGCCGACCGGTATGCGGTACTGCATGAACTCAGCCGCTCTCCGTTTTATTCCCAAAGAGGACATGGAAAAGGAAGGGTATGGAAAATATCTGAAGCTGTTTGAGTAGGGCTTCGACGGCCTGGCGTAACAGAAGCGAATCTTCGGGATAGACGACGATACATCTTGATGATACAAGCCTGCCAAGATTTCTCCCTTCGGCAGAAACGACAGATAAGGGTGAAATGACAAATAACGATAGCTATTTAGACCTCTCAAAGGATCTCTACCTTTCTCAAGAGCAGACAGGAAAAGCGGGAGGAATCATGACGGGCACAATCGCCTTTGACAACGAGAAATACCTCAAACAGCAGACGGCGTCCATCCTGGAGAGGGTTGAGCGGTTTAACAAAAGACTGTATCTGGAGTTCGGAGGGAAGCTCTTTCACGACTACCACGCAGCGCGGGTCCTCCCCGGGTACGATCCGAATGTGAAGGTGAGGCTCCTGCGTGAACTGGGGAACAAGGCGGCCATTCTCCTGTGCATCTATGCCGGTGATATCGAGCGGAAGAAGATGCGGGCGGACTTCGGGATCACCTACGATTCGGACGCCATGAAGCTGATAGACAATCTTAAAGACTGGGGGCTCGATGTCCTGGGTGTCGTCATAACCCGTTTTGAGAAACAACCATCGGCCGTACTCTTCAAGAACAAGCTGGAACGAAGAGGGGTAACGGTATACACGCACACCTACACGAAGGGGTACCCCACGGAGGTGGATACCATCGTGAGCAATGAGGGGTACGGCGCGAATTCATACGTTGAAACGGAAAAGCCCCTTGTCATCGTGACCGGGCCAGGCCCGGGAAGCGGCAAATTGGCAACCTGCCTTTCCCAGTTGTATCATGACTACCGGAGGGGAATAAAGGCGGGGTACGCGAAGTTCGAGACCTTCCCGATCTGGAATATACCCCTGAGACATCCGGTTAATATTGCCTATGAAGCGGGAACGGCGGATCTCGGCGATTTCAACCTCATCGATCCCTTCCACCTCGAAGCCTATGACCTCAAAGCGGTGAACTATAACCGCGACGTGGATGCCTTCCCCGTCCTCAGGAGGATCCTTGAAAAGATAACGGGGGGAGAGGCGTTCTACAAATCTCCCACCGACATGGGGGTCAACTGCTGCGGGTTTGCCATCGTGGACGATGATGCCGCGCGGGAGGCCGCGAAACAGGAAGTCATCAGGCGCTACTTCAGGTACCGGTGCGAGTACGCAATAGGCCTTGCCGATAGAGAGACCGTCCAGCGGGTGGAGCTGTTTATCAAGGACTTCGGTCTCGAACCGGAGAGCAGGAATGTCGTGCAACCCGCGCGCGATGCCGCCGCCCTGGCAGAAAAGAGGGACAAAGGCAACGAGGGGATCTACTGCGGGGCCGCTATTGAGTTGGAGGACGGCACCATCATTACCGGGAGCAACTCACCCCTCATGCACGCAGCGTCCAGCCTCGTGATACACGCGATCAAACATCTGGGCGGGATCCCGGAGAAGATAAAACTGCTGCCCCCGAACATAACCGATTCGATACGGAAGCTGAAGACGGAGATCCTCGACGAAACGGCGGTCAGCCTTGACCTGAACGAATCTCTCATCGCGCTGGGGATCAGCGCGACGACGAACCCTGCGGCCCAACTCGCCATAAAGACGCTGAAAGACCTCAAAGGCTGTGAGGTGCATATGACCCATATCCCCACGCCAGGGGACGAGGTGGGCTTGAGGCGTCTGGGGGTCAATCTGACGAGTGACCCGAATTTTTCCACAAAGAACCTCTTTATCGCCTGATCAGGTGGGAGGGTACTTGCTTAGATATTCGTGGTGACAACCTCACCGGCCGAGCCGAGCGCCTTCTCGGCGGCGACGGTCAGTGCCGCGTCGTGGCAGTGGTCGAGGGAAAAGACCCGAAAGTGCATGACCCGCGCCGGAATGAAGCGGTAGATATCGTTGATCGGCTCAAGCGAAATGGACTCCGTGGAGGGATTATAGATATTGATCTTTTTGTCCCCCTCCGCCATGGGGTTGATCGGTCTCGGGTCCTGCGTCGCGAGATCCACGCGAAATGCCATATCCTTGAGGTCATCCGGGAGGCTGCTTCGTATCTGCCGCTCGTACTCCTCCACCCCGGCGAACCGGATCCCCTTTTGCACCTTCTCTACGAAAAACTCCGCCGAATAGGACATCTTCCACTTGACCTGTCTGCTGTGGAGCCGGTCCCACTGCCTCCCCAGTTTTTGTTTCCGCTCATCCTCAGCCTCCGGCCATCCCCTCACCTCGTTAAAGAGGCTCCAGTCGTCGCAACCCAGGTACGCGTCCAGACTCTCGGCGGGGTTGCAGGGGAGGATGATATCCATGGTATCCTGGAATATCTCCTGTAGGTGGAGGTCAAGGGCCCGCGTCGTCCGGTGGAAGTATACATTGGAATAGAGATTCAGCCTGGCGTTCAGGAATCTGCTGAGGGCCGAGATCCCCACCTGGTGGAGGGTCAGACCTTTCTTCGTGAAGAAGGTATAGAATCGGAGCCGATGCATATCGACGATATCCATGGAGAAGCCGGTCATGTAGGCGTCCCTCTGGACATAATCGAGGTTGTCGACGGTATAGACGCCGGAGAAGAGCTGCCGCAGGAAGTAGAGCCATCCGGGTTGCTCTTCCCGCTCGCTTCCGGGCTTCTTGATGAGAAAGGCCACCTGCTTGGGATCGAGGCGTTCCTCTTCCCCGAAGAAGCCCGAGGGGCTCCGCCGTATATCCCGTATGGTGTCCCCCAGCCTGTCCGTTATAATCTTCTGTCCCATGATCTCGTGGGTCAGGTCATACCGGATCAGAAAATGGTCGTCGAAGAAGTGCCCGTACGGCCCGTGTCCCACGTCGTGGAGGAGCCCCCCCACCCGCAGGAGTTCCTCGATGAAATGGATGGAGGGTGCGTCGGGAAAGGTCTCCCTGAGCCCGGGATAGAGGTGCCTGCCGAACTCACCGGCCATGTGCATGGTCCCCAGGGAATGCTGGAACCGGGTATGCTCCGCCGAGGGATATACCCAGCGCGCGCTCTGAAGCTGGTATATCCTCCTGAGCCGCTGCAGCCAGGGGGAATCTATCAGATCCTTCTCCGTCTTTTCCGGGGGAAGATCAGGGGAAGGCACGGTAAACAAGATGTACTGATATATGGGATCGGCGATCAGCGCCTTGCCCCTGTACGTCCTCGCGGTCTCCGTGGTTTCGAGCTTCATGAGTAGATAGATACAAAACTTTTTCGGAAATAGCAAGGAACGGGAAGGCGGGGTGGTGTCTCAGTTTGATCGTTCATCAAACATGCTCGACTTCGAGGAAAATCCGTAAAACAGATACCCCATTCTCGGGGGGGCCGACAAGTTCCTCAATCCAAAAATTATTTGTGGTGAATTCCTCATAGCAAGCCGCCATTTTTTGCTTTTTTTATGATGATAAAGGAGTAGGCAACCTGAAAGAGCAGATAGGGAATAAATACAAGCACTCTTTTGTCACCATACATATGTACCATCCACCAGGCGCCGAACCCCTGAATAATGCCCACCGCAAAATAGAAGATGCTGACTTTTGTATGACTATAACCCAAACCGACAAACAACTGATATAGATGGGTCCGATGTGCCAGGAAGACATTCTCCCCCCGTATAAGACGTCTGAGGAAAGTAAAAAAAGCATCATAAATAAAGTGAAACAAGAGAAGCGGCATGACAAAGAATGAGGTGTGTGAATGATCATAGAGAGCCGCAATGATGGCCAGTGTGGCAAACACAAACCCTAAAAACGTGCTTCCCACATCCCCCATGAACAGCCTGGCTCTGGGAAAATTAAAGACAAAAAAACCCAGGGTTCCGGCAACGACCACACAACTTATAATATAGGCAAGATCGCTCCCCTGACCGAAGCTGATGATACCGAAGAACAGTCCTGCTATCACTGCCGTCCCCGCGGCGAGGCCGTTGATACCGTCCATAAAATTGTAGGCATTGGTCAATCCTACAATCCATAAAAATGTAATAACGTATTTTGAAATACCTAACTGAGCTCTACCGTCCAACGGAAATTCAAACTCGGAGATCACCATACCAAACACCATAACGACGGTGGCGGCAATTGCCTGAATAAAGAAACGAAACAGAAACGAATTACCTTTTACATCGTCATAAAAAGAAATAATTGCGACAAGAAGGGCCGAACATACAAAACCAATAAAATAAGGTTCACGAATCATGCTTTCGCCGGCAAATATGTAAATGGCCAGTATGCCGGCCAGAAAGGTTCCCACGATGGCAATACCACCGGCTTTGGAAACCGGAACCGAATGGGAGGAACGGTCATTGGGGACATCCATGACACGAAATCGGGTGACCAGAAATCTGCATATAACACAAGACAGCAGAAACAGGCAGATACCAAATAAAATGTGATTTAAGAAAAAAGAGGGTCTCATTTCAATGTTGTCCGGTTAAGAGCTTTCATTTTTGTCATTTCGGCCGCAGGGAGAAATGACAGTTCTTGATTGGAACGACACTGGTCCATTTTGTTGTGAGTATCTTCGAAACAGCCGAAGTGTCGCCGGTTTTTCCCTAACCAGTATCTTACAGCTGCGGGGTATATTCCGGCACAATTTCCCGGAGCTTGTTCTTTATGGCAGTGGCATCGTAGGTGTCTGCAGCAGCGAGAAGCTCATCGATCTGTGTATTAAGAACTTCACAGTTATGCGCTTCTCCCTTGAGGACAAGGATCTTCTCGTGGTCCGTGGAGACAATTCCCTCCCCTTCGGTAATCAGCTCCTCGTACAGTTTTTCTCCGGGACGGAGGCCGGTAAACTGTATGGGAATGTCCCGATCCGGCTCAAGGCCACTGAGGCGGATCATATCCCGCGCCAAGTCGACGATCCGTATCGGCTCTCCCATATCCAGTATGAATATCTCCTTTCCATTCCCCATGGCGCCGGCCTGTAGTATCAACTGCGCGGCCTCCGGGATACTCATGAAGTAGCGCGTCACATCCGGGTGGGTAACGGTCAGGGGGCTGCCGCGGAAAATCTGTTCCTGGAACAGCGGGATCACCGAACCGGAGCTCCCGATAACGTTTCCGAACCGTACGGCCATAAAGCGGTTTTCGGAATCACCATTCACACACGCGGTGAGCATCTCGGCCACCCGCTTTGTGGCGCCCATGACATTAGTTGGCCGCACAGCCTTATCGGTGGAAACAAGAACAAATCGTTTGACTCCGCTCTCTAGGGACACTTCCACCATGTTCCTCGTACCGAGGATATTGTTATATACAGCCTCCCACGGGAGGAGCTCCTGCATGGGCACATGTTTGTACGCCGCCGCATGTAAAACCACATCGGGATTGAATTCACGGAATGATTGCCTTACGGAATCCTTCTTCCTTATATCCGTAAGGAATACCGACACCGGGATCAGGCTGAAGCGCTGCCTAAACTCTATCTCCAAGCTAAACAAATTGTACTCGCTAAAGTCGAGAAGCGCCACGGCCTGCGGATTAAAACGGCCCGCCTGTCTCACGAGTTCAGCCCCTATGGATCCCCCGGCCCCTGTTACCAGGACACGCTTGCCCTCCAGACATTGTTTTATCCCCTCTTCATCCAGATGTACTTCCCCCCTGTTCAGAATATCCTCCAGGGTGACGTCACGCACCGTCTTTATCGAGACCTTTCCCTCGACAAGTTCCCAGATTCCGGGTATTGTTCGGAACCGTTTTCCGGTCTTTTCGCACAGGGCGACAATCCTCCGAATCGCCTCACCCTTCACCGAAGGGATAGAAATCAGAATCTCGTCAAAGGCCACCGGGATCCTGTCAATCTCGTCTACCGTCCCAAGGACCCGAATACCATGAATTTCCTTCCCCTGCTTTTCGCGATCATCATCAAGGAGACCGACGGGCCTGAACCTGCTCCACGGCGTTTCGTTGATCTCCCTGAGCACCTTTTCGCCCGCATCCCCCGCCCCTATGATCAGCAGTCTCTTGACGGGCAAGGCGCCGGGACGATTCTCCGATCTCTGGAAAAGCCGGGGGAACGGGTTTCCCTGTAGTATCCGTATGAGCAATCGGGCCCCACCGGCAAGCATAAAGGTGAGCCCCCAGTCGATAAGATATACGGAGCGGGAATATCCCTGAAAGCGGTACTGGTAAAGGATGAAAATAACGATGACAGCCGATGACAAACTGACAGCCTTGGAAATGTTCTTCAAATCAGAAATGCCTGTGTATCGCCACATCCCGCGATACAGACCAAAGGCAAAGAAGCAGATCAGCTTGAAGGGCACAAGATAGGGAAGGGCCTTCTGTATCTTCACCCAGTCGGTCGGGGATATGTTCCCTTCAAAACGGAGCCAGTATGCCGTTATATAGGCAGCCGTTACGAGCACGGCATCTATGAGCAGCATCAGATAGAAATTTTTGTTACGCATAACCGTCGTCATAAAGGTCCCCAAACATTCCAAAAGCTTTGATTCCTTATCATTTCGAACCGCCCCCCATGGCCACTCCTGCCTGTCCCGGGACGGCAGACAGGTCGCCCAGAGGGAAAAACCTCTGTAAAGTTATTTGCAGTAAAAGTACAAGATCTCTCGCCGCCAACGCTCCTCGACCGGCATCCGGCCCAGCTCCCAATTCCTGGAAGGGAGCCATCAAACCGGGCATATGCGAGGCGAAGGTTACCAGAATAAATCTTTCATCTCCAACTATTTCGTGTATGAATCAGGATGGAAGGCTATTTATTGAAGTCGAGGATTTGGGACAATTTGTTTGTATAGCAGCTTTCAACCCGCACTGCGTACTAGCAAAAAAACCGGAGAGAACGGCAGCTGAAAACTGCTGCATTGATAACTCAAGACAATATCAACAAATCCTCCACGGTGGCTGCCTTTACAAATCTGGCGGGATTATCTCCGCTCTCAAGGGCCTTGAAGTGAGCTTGGCCACACGTGATTTTTGCGTTTTCCCGTTCGCGCAGGTCGTCGATAAACAGGCTGCTTTTGGTTTCGACGACGAAGTAAAGACGCTCGGTTCCATTCATCTCCACCAGAACCGCCCAGTCGGGGTTATACGTTCCCAGCGGTGTCGGCACTTTGAACCAGCCGGGAAGCTTGGCGTATACCTTGACGGCTTCGTTGTTCTCCAGTTGTCGGGCAAATTCCTCCTCCATGCTCGAATCGTATACCACATGCTCGAATACCGACTTCTGCGTGTCGGTGAGCATGTTCTTCAAGTATCCCATCAATTCTTCCTGCTCGAACAGTTCCTGGGCGTAATAGTAATCATCTCCCATTCGCTGATATTTGATGCCGTCAACAATAGCCAATCGTTTGGCGCGGTTGATCGCTTCGCCTACCAGTTCAATGAACTGCTGGGGGTTGCGTTTGAAGTCATTCAGCCTCCCGCTCTCTGTCAGAATGCGCACGATAGTGCGGCGGGTGAGTTGGGTCTTGTCCTGCAGGGCTGTTAGCAGATCGGGCAGAACAATGTCATGCTCCGCCAGGTAGACCGGCATTGATTCCTGCGCCAAAGTGGCCTCTACACCTGCCCGGCCGATGGCCAAATCAGCTTTGCGCCATTGCAACCGCGTCGCCGCAATCGGTGGGGCGTTCCTGATAGCCTTCATGCATTGGTCTATCAGTTTCTCATTATCGAACGCCACGCGGTAGGTGGTCTTGTGCTTGATCCGGTTCCATAAGGCCTTGAACCCTTCGCTGTGCAGCACCGCCTGGCGGGTCCGCACCTGTTTCCTTTCGTCGGCGTTCTTGATTTCCAGCTTGCCCGATAGCTTGCGCAGCACGTCCTTGATCTGCGGCAGTTGAGCGGCAAAGGCTTCTGGCACCGTCAGGGTGCCGTCCTTGAGCGCCTTCTTCAGTGAGTCCTGAACCTTTCCTTTGGCGTCCATATATCCGTTGTTTCGCAGGTGTTCCCAAAGCGCCTTGGATTTTTCAATGCCCAGGGGCGTTGTTTTGCCGTCCGCTCCAAGCACAGGGATCGCTACAAACTGGTGCTCTTCCACGATGCCAAAGCGGATGCCCGTATCGGCCTCGATTTCCTTCTGGAGATTTTCAGCAAACTGTTCATACCCTTCGGTGGCGATGACGGTGAGTGTGTTGGTTTCAAAGCCCCGCAGCCGCTCGCCTTTCTGGTTCACGCAGAGACGGAGTCCCCGGCCGATGGTCTGGCGCCGTTCGCGCTCGGACCCCATCTCCCGCAGGGCGCAAATCTGAAAGACGTTGGGGTTATCCCAGCCCTCTTTCAGCGCGGAATGGGAAAAGATGAATTTCAACGGTGTTTCGAAGCTAAGGAGCTTTTCCTTTTCCCGCATGATCAGGCTGTAGGCCCGCTCCGCGTTATCGCGATTGGCCTGGTTATTTTCGGCCGTGTCGGTCCAGCCGCCCTTCTTGTCGATGGAAAAATAGCCGTTGTGCACCTGCTCGACCGTTGCGGAAAGATCCACCTCATGAAACAGCGACTGGTAGTCCGGGTGTTTGGCCCATCGCTGGTACTCTTCCTCGAAGATGCGGGCGTAGTCGCTTTTGATCGAGTTGCCGTCAGCGTCGTACTTGCGGTACTTTTCGACCGTATCGATAAAGAACAGGCTTAGGACCTTGATCCCCTGGGGCCGCAGACGTTTTTCCTTATCCAGATGCTCTTTAATGGTCCGGCGGATCATCTCACGTTGCACAGCCAACGCGTCCACATCGCCGAAAGCCTGTCCGATGCGCAGAAAGTGCTCGCCACCGGGAACGCGCAGTTCCATGAACTCGTTTCCCTTTTCGAGACGGATTTCTCCCACGCGGCAGTCATGATAAACGTCCCGCTTTGTTATCAGTTCGAGAAGATCGCCGTCTTGGACGGTTATCTCTTGTCGCTGCACCCGACCGGTCGTCTCCACGTCCAGGTCAACCCGTGCACTGATTATGCCGCGCCTGTTGCTGACTGCGAGAAGCCGCACGTAAGGCTTGTTGTGGCTCCCAACAATCGCGGCGGAGGCCACCTCGATCTGTTTGACCAACTTGCGCTCGTAGGCGTCCACCGCATCCAGACGGTAGACCATATGGTGTTTGTCTGCGTGTGTGGCGGAATAGCGCAGGGTGCACAGCGGATTCATCGCCCCCAGCGCCTCCTTGCCTCGCCCCTCCAGGCCGCCGTCCACGCTCTGCGGCTCGTCCACGATCAGGATGGGGCGCGTGGCCTTGATCAGGTCGATGGGTTTCTCCCCGCCGGTCTTCTCCGAGTCCTTGTAAAGGTTGTTGACATCCTTTTTGTTGATCGCCCCCACGGTGACAACCATGATCTGGATGTGCGGGCTGGTGGCAAAGTTGCGGACCTGTCCGAGCTTCGAGGAGTCGTAGAGGAAATATTCGAAGGGGGTGTTGGCGTAAAGGGCGCGGAAATGCTGCTCTGTGATCTGAAGCGATTTGTACACGCCCTCTTTGATGGCCACGGACGGCACGACGATCACGAACTTGGTGAAACCGTAGCGCCGGTTGAGTTCAAAAACCGTGCGCAGATAGACGTAGGTCTTGCCGGTGCCCGTCTCCATCTCCACGGTAAAATCGCCCGAGGCCAAAGAGGAAGAGGGCGCCAGACCGTTGCAGAGCTGGATGTCGTTCAGGTTTTTCAGCAGCTCGTCATCGAGCAGTGTCAGGCGGTTGCCGATGCCCAGGTCGTTTTCCGCAAAGCCCATTCTTGTTTGAAGATCAGTCGAATCGAGGGTTACGGTGAATTCAGTCCGGCAGATCTCCTGCCCTTTGAAGAGATCGCAGACCGCCTCGATGGCGGCAAGCTGGAAGTCCAGATTGGGTTCAAAATGGAGTTTCATAGGCTTCTCACGCTTTCCAGGCCGTGCTGCTGGAGGATGGCGGCGAGGTTGGTCTTGGCCACATCATCGGCGAAGGCGGAATCCCGGAAGACCACTGTGCTGTCGCCTGCCGGGGCAAGTTCCTTATGCCACTCGACAATGCCCAAGGCCAGAAGATCGACCTCCGCGCGGCCGATCTGCGGGGCGAGGCAGACGATCAAAGTCCCCGCGCCGATGCTGTGAACGGCCTTTCCGGCAATGGTTTTTTGTTCCATGGGCACGCAGAGATCAAGACCCAGCTTGAGGAGGAGTTCATAGAGGACGTCCGAATCCGTCCGGTCGGTCTTGAGGTGCTCGACGGAATCGAGGAGCGTCTGCGGAAGGTTCTCCCGGTCCGGGTCCCAGGCGCGGATGTTGGTTGTGTCGAGTTTGAAGACGCGAAAACCC
>JAQULO010000071.1 GCA_028718565.1 Syntrophales bacterium
TGATTGAAACGCCATAGCTTGTGACACGCGGCTTAGTTCTTCAAGTGTCAATCCAAAATTGAATCAACATCTCAAACCTGACTCTGCCTCTCTATTTACTCAACTTCGGATTGACGCTTATTCGAAACGAATAACAAAATTTGATAATCTCGTCGAAAGTCGGAAAGTAGTCATTTTATGAATCTCCCCGCCCCTTGGGGCTGGGTATTTTTTCAAATCTATATGCAATTTCCTAACCCTAAATTACTGAGTATTTCACTACTTCGTGTAATTGAAAAAATCATCGATCTATGATGTATCATTTGTCACACGGATGGGCAGAAAGGGGGCCAGTCATGAGCGACCTCCTTGCAGGCCTGAAGATTGTCCAAAAGATCGCCTGCGTCGAGCGAGTCAAGAAGATTTCCCTGCGTGATACCCATCGGAGCCCCGAGGATAAGGAGTTTACGCCCACCATGAAGATGAATCGCAAGCTGGCGCACCACTGGCTGTTGCGGTGCTTCTTGGTTAAGCGCTTGCGCACCATGCTCAAGACGACCATTGCCATTTTGGATGGTCACGTGGGCGGCGGCGAGATCGCCTTGAGCTGCAATTATTGTATCAGCATAAGAATACGAGGTGAAAAAGGTGAAGATTGCAGTATGTTACAAGCTTGTCCCTGATGAGCAGGACATTGTTATCAATGGTGACCACACCATATCTTTTGATAAAGCAGAATGGAAGATCGGTCAATACGATTTGGTAGCGGTAGAAGCGGCCATGCGCCTTGCGGAAGTCGCAGGCGGAACCGTATCAGCGCTGAGCGCAGGCGGCAAGCAACTGGAAAACTCCAAATTAAAGAAGAATATTCTTTCCCGGGGCCCTGTCGATGCATATATGATCATAGATGAAACCATGTCCGATGCCGATTCTTATCAAACTGCTTACGTTTTAGCGAAAGCAATTGAAAAAATCAAAGATGTGGATTTGGTTGTCTGTGGAGAGGGCTCCTCCGATATGTATGCCCAGCAAGTGGGTTCGCAAATCGGAGAACTGCTGCAATGGCCGTCCGTCAATGCAATCGGCACAATAACCCTTGCCGATGGAAAGTTGATCGCAGAGAGAATGCTGGAAACGGAAGTTGAAGTGTTGGAAATCCCGATCCCGGCGGTTATTTCAGTTACTTCGGACATTTTTCAAGCGCGGATAGCCAACCTGAAGGATATTTTAGAGGCGGGCAAGAAGCCGGTGGTACGATGGGACTTAGACGATATCGGCGGCGTACCCGAGATGTCAACCAACGTATTGAGTGTTCTGGCGCCCCCTCAAGCGGACCGAAGAAGGGTTATTATTGGAGGTGATTCCGGAGACCAGATCAACGAGTTTTACGAACATCTGCGTAAAGAGTTGTAAGTGAGGAGAAAAAATGAGCAGGGTGAAAGATGTTTGGGTTTTTACGGAAAAGCAAGAATCGATAGCGGAGTTGTGTGCCGGTGCCCGGCAACTGGGTGAAAGAGTCACGGTCTTAGCGGTTGGTTCACGAGATAGAATAGAAAGGATCATTGCCTTTGGAGCGGACCGGGTATTTTATCTGGGAGATACGGGCGCCGACAGGACAGTAGAAGACTATGCATTTACCCTTTCCAAGCTGATTGAGGAAGAAGCGCCCGATTTATTCTTGTTTGGCGCCACAAAGAGATGCCGACACATGGCAGGCCGATTGGCGGCGCGTCAGAGAACTTCGGTGCTCAGCGATATCATGGAATTTCTAACGGACAAGGATGAGATTCAGGGAACCCAGATGGTGTATGGCGGTGCGGCCGTTCGCACGCTGGCATCTAAATCGGCTACGGTTTTTTCAGTGGTTGGTTCCGGTGTCTTTACGAGCCTACCGGAAGATGCTGATCGCGAAGGAGACGTGCGGGCAGTTGACTTTGTTGAGCCTGCTTACAGGGTCAGGTGCATGGAAAAGAGAGAAAGAGGCGGCACTTCCGTGGATTTGACGGCAGCCAAAAGAGTTATTGCCGTAGGCCGCGGTATTGCCAAAGAAGAAGATTTGAAGATGATTGAAGAGTTGGCCCGCCTTATCGGGGCGGAGATCGGCTGTACCCGCCCCATTTCGGAAGGAGTGAACTGGATGGGAAGAGAGCGGTATATCGGTGTTTCCGGTGTGATGTTTAAACCGGAGCTCTATATAGCCATCGGTATTTCCGGTCAAATTCAACATATGGTCGGTTGCAATCAGTCGGGCGTCATATTCGCGATTAATACGGATACAGCGGCTAAGATATTTAGCCAATCCGATTACGGCATTGTTGGAGACCTTTATACCGTGGTGCCGGTCTTACTCGAAAAGATAAGGGCAGCCCGGTAAGCGTACATCACCTTGAGAGAAGAAAAGGAGCGGGAAAATGATTATCCAAAAAACGGAAGAACAGGAACTCTTATTAGAAAATTTGCAGGAGCTTATGTCCAGGGTATGCACGGAAGACTACATAAGAACCTGTGAGAAGAATCATGAACAACCGCATAAGTTGATTGAAGCTCTGGTGGAAAACGGTTTTTATATGCTGGGCCTGCCGGAAGAGTACGGCGGCACTCCTTTAGATCATTTGACCTACTTTATGTGTGTGGAAGAGGTCCACAAAATAATGCCGCCTTTCGGCTGGCCCCGTGCCCTTTCCCTCAATGAGATGCTTCGTTTAGGCACTGAGGAGCAAAGAAAAATCGTCGCGGATTTAGTAAAGCAGGGCAATATGGCCTTTAGTTTTGCCATCACTGAACCCCAGGCAGGTTCTGACGATAATGCCATAACCACGACGGCCACGCGGAAGAACGGTAAAGTCTATATCAATGGCCAGAAGACCTTTATTACCGGCGCCAACATTTCCCCGTATATGCTGGTGGCGACAAAAGATCCCAATAGCCCAGATCCCCGAAAATCGGTATCTTTCTGGTTTGTTCCTGCCGATGCACCGGGGGTTACCATTCAAACATTGCCCAAAATCGGCTGGCTCATGCTTCCCACCTGTGAAGTATTTTTGGATAATGTGGAGATCGAAGAAAAAGACATCGTCGGCGTGGAGGGCGAGGGCTTTTTGCAGTTGATGAAATGTTTTGAAATGGAGCGACTCACCAATTGCGCCGTCGCATTGGGTAGCGCGCAAGCCGCATTTGAGGATGCCGCCCGGTATGCCAATCAGCGCGTTCAATTTGGTGTGCCCATCGGCAGTTTTCAATTGATTCAAGAAAAATTGACCTACATGGCCATTAAAATAGAAAACATGAGAAATGCCTTTTACAAATGTGCATGGGAAAAGGATCAAGGCATTTCTATTCAGCTTTCTTCGGCTTTGGCGAAACTCTATTGTGTGCAATCCGGTTTTGAGGTGGCTGACGATGCGATGCAGATTATGGGCGGCATCGGGTATACAGAAGATTGTCGTATATCCAGAATCTGGAGAGATGTTCGAGTTCTGCGGATGACTGACGGTACCGACCAAGTGATGATTCATATTGCCGGCAGAGCGTTATTGAAAAAATATAGATAAGATTCAGTCAGCAATATCCGGTCAGGGACTTGCGTGTAAGGCAATAAATCATCAAGGGTTTGACCAACACAAGGGGTCAAAAAATATTTGATACGGACACGGATGGATTACGCTGGCGGGGTCAAGAAAAATACGAGCCGCCGCACGCGGGCCTCGCGTTTCATTGAGCCTTTTGCAGGGGTTTTTGCTTTCCCGTTTGCTGCCGGGGTATCCCGTTGAAGCCCTCCCAGAGTCCCAGCAGGAACTGAGCTGCGTTGGCGCCCAGCGATCGGGTGCGATAGCCTCCCTCTTGAACAATGATTGTGGGCAGGCACAGGGACCCTATGCTGCGGCCATTCTCATAAAAATCCTTCGCCAGGAGGTCCCATGTCCCCGTTGGGTCTCCCCGGGCGGTGTCCAGACCGAAGGCGATGATGAGGAAACGCGGCCGGAATCGCTTTACCCTCTTGATGGCCTTGTCGAGCGTCTTTTCGTAGATTGCCCCGCTCACCTTTTCAGGAAGCGCGTAATTGACGTTATAGCCCTTCCCCGACCCATTTCCACGCTCGTCGGGGAACCCGTTGAAGTAGGGGTAGGCGAAATGAGGGTGGCCATGTATCGATATCGTCAGGACGTCGGGCCGCTCGTAGAAGATCTCCTGCGTCCCATTCCCGTGGTGGTAGTCGATGTCGAGGATCGCCAGCCTTCCGTAGGTGCTCAGAAAGTGCGCCGTCACGGCGGCGGAATTGAAGTAGCAGAAGCCCCCGAAGGCGCTCCGCTCCGCGTGATGTCCAGGCGGGCGCACCAAGGCATAGGCGAGTCGGTATCCTTCAAGGATGGCCTCCGCCGCCGTCAGCGTGCAGTCGACGGCGCGCTTTGCCGCCAGGTAGGCGTTCTTGTTCAGGGGTGTGAAGGTGTCGATACAGTAGTACCCTGCCCGTACGGGCATCTCTCTGGGTGGGCGCGCATTGTTGCGGATCGGGAAGACGTAAGGGTAGACCGATTTCCCCGGTTTGAGGAGTGAGCACATCCTTTTGAAGTATTCCACATAATGGGTGTCGTGAACGGCCTTGATATGCTTCTCCGGAAAGTGGCGGGGCCTCATACGCTCGAAGAGGTCGAGGTTCCTGATTCCCTCGAGGATCCGCTCAATCCGTACCGGGGCCTCGACATATCCCCGCTCATGAATATGGTGGATATCGTGTTTGTCGTTGACCACCAGGGCAATCCGCTTTTCGATCGAACGTGTCGTATGGACGGGGGCCGCTGGGTGGGTCCGTGTGTATTTCGGCGGACGGACACGGACCGGATCATCGGTAACCGAGGAGACCACCATATCGATGTAGCCGGGGGGGCAGGACGCGCCATACTTCCTCGTCAGGATCGCCTGTATGATCTGCCGGAGGAGGGCTGCGGAGAGGGGCGTGTCTCTCCCCAGGGGGTCGAAAACCAGGTAGGGGGGGCAATCGTCATCCGGCCTGAAGGGTGTCTCGTAGGCGGTATTGATGACCGGGTAGGCCCCGTACTGCTCGTAGAACCGCAGTCGTTTGCGGCTCTGTTCCAGTTCCGCCTCGCTCTTGCACAGGCGGGGATCGTCGGGGAGACACTCGAAGAAAAGCCCTACCTCGCTGAGCGCTGCCGCCTCTTCCCGGACCCTGTCGTAGAGCGCGCCGCCGACCCCGCGCCCCGGCCGCCTTGCCTCGGTGGAGATGTAATCGAGATAGCAGTACCCCACGTCGGGGGCGTGCTGGAGGAGGGCAAAGCCCTTTACGTCCCCCCGCAGGCCGTCCGCCACAAAGAGGATCGACTTGAAGCGATATTTCATCGGGTTGCCGAGCTGGAGTGGGAGCTTGGCGACGTCCTGTTCGTCGAGACCGGTAAACTGGCTCCTCAGGATGGCTTGGACCTGGGCGATGGCCTCGCGGTCGCGGGGAAGGGTGTCGTCATGTATGCGCCTGATGCGAAACACTGGGGGTGCCTCCTGTCTTCAATAGCGGTTCTGGTCGGATAATACCATACTCCCACAGGGGAGTGACACGGTTTGTTTACAGGGAACGTAACGTCAAGAAGGGGGTATGCCGCTCCGGGCTACTCCTTTCTCCTCAGTTTGAGGAGATCGCTGAATCTTCGTGACGGCGGAAAGATCCCTTCCTTCACCAGGCGGACGTCTTCGATGGAATAGAAGGCTCGGGGGTTGTAGGTCTGCACGCTGCTGACGACCGATTCGACCTTCTTCCGATCGATAACGGTGAATATAAGCTTGACCGGGCCGGTGGCCCCCTCCGCCTCTACTGTGGTTACCCCGTATCCCGACGACCTGAGGTAGTCGACAAGCGCTGTGGCATCCCTCTGGGTGATGATGCGCAGGATGACCCTGCCGACGGCCAGCCGTTCCTCCACAAAGATTCCCACCAGGTTCCCTCCGGCAAAGCCGATGGCGTAGGCGAGATAATAGACGGGGTTGCTGAGGTTTTGCATGATCTGGCCGATCGCGATCAGCCAGATGAGTATCTCAAAGAACCCGAAGATGGGGGCCAGGAGCTTCATTCCCCGTGAAATGTAGATGATGCGGATCGTCCCCAGTGTGACATCGATGACCCGCGCCAGGGCGATCAGGACGGGAATAATAACCCACGTGAAGATGTTTGGATCAAAAAGGGAAACCGAGTCCATAGCACTCCTCTCTCCTGTATATCGTGAGCGCCTCTATCATTCCTTCCTAAGACAGAATCAAGCACTTTTGCAAGATCATCTGCGGGAAGGCGAACGGTTCCCCTTTTGCACGGGACAACTTCAGCTGACTTTCCAGTTTCTTGTCAATTATCAAGCGTTGGATAGAGACGGCATGACTTCATCCTGACATACTCCGCCGTGAATTGCCAGCTAACCTTCGCATTTTTGTTGTTTTTGAATTTCCGCCATGCGGCTACTTCCTTCTTAACGACGTCGACATTGTCAGACCGCTGAAAGGCAGACAGAAATCCTCACGTGAAAGTTGTCCGACATTGTGTCGATACATTGTTCCAGCCACGTGCATGTTTTTTGACCTCCATAGATCATTTTCCAGGCACCTATTGCCTGACAATAGGTCCATAACATATTATATTATAAATGTATTTTACTTTTTCATGGGTCCCTATTTATTAGGATAAACCTCTCTTAAAAATTCTTCGGGATCAAGTGTCATATTAGGAGTCGCTAAGGGGTATGTAAGTATTTCGTGGGCTTCTTGCAACTTGTTAAGCCCGGTTATAACCCGATCAATTTCCTTCGGGGGCAAGGCAAGCACCATTTCGTCATCTGCTACACTACCGAGAGATCTTTCTCCGTAGCATGGAAGAGCCAATGCCGGTTTTCCGCTCACATAACACTCTGCCAACGAGTCGGCACAGGCGCCCTCTCCGATGAAATAAAAATGAAACCTCTCATACCGAACCTTTTGCATAGCGCATAGAATCATCATCATTTGAGCTGGGTTCCCGTATATCAAAACAACATCAGGTTCAAACTTCTCTTGTGCCAAGGGAGAGAGCACAATTGCCTCTCCGGGTGGAATTCTGGGATAGTCTCTCTGCTGTTTCATGCCTTCTTCCGGAGAGGGCATCCAAGTTCTTGAAAGCATGGCGGCCTCCATCTTCATATATTCTTCATCAGTTGAATCAAGGCCGTGTATTTTTTGACACCGCGCGGACATATTGTCTTCTCTGGTAGCTCCCACAGTCCACCCTCTTATCCTCGCCAGGGCCGGGAGCTGACAAAATAGAACGATATTCCTGTTTTTCAATCTCTTCACACCATGAATTTTATCGAGATCTTCCGCCTTTTCCAGCCTCTTATATGCAACAGGCTCCGTCCTTAACCGCAAACGCTCTTTTAATGTATCACTCTTTTCCTTCCATCCGCTCATATCGTGCTCCCTTTACTGTGTCTGTAGCGATTCAATGCCATTGATGTAACGAATCGATTTATAACAGGGGCAGAAGCCCCCTTTCTGTGCGCTTTGGTCTCTTGGCTATTTTCTGCCCGGCCTGACGGGTTCACAGGGTCATGATAAACCGGCCGAACAACCCGTCCAGCATTTCCAACCCCATTTCAAACCGTCCTGTAGGGACTATATGAACGGGGTGGTAATTGTCAAGTGTGTACTATTGGCACCGGTCGCTGTTTTGTGCTGAGAAATATGGTGTTTGAAGATGATTTGTGTTAGATTGCACCCCGCAATCTGAAAAATCTATTGGGGTGATTATGGAAACAGACACTATCAAGAACTTTATCCTTCGCCACTTCAGGCACTTCAACGCCGCCGCCCTCGTAGATGCGGCGGAAGGGTATCGGGGTTTTATTTCTTCGGACGGGCGGATGTTGATGGCGATTGCCGGAGCGATGAGCACCGCGGAGATCGGTCTCTCTCTTGCGGAAATGATACGCAGGGATAGGGTGCACGCGATCAGTTGCACGGGCGCGAATCTGGAGGAAGATGTCTTCAACCTGGTTGCGCATGATCATTACGTTCGCATCCCTCGCTATAGGGACCTGACCCCTTCCGACGAGCGTAAGCTTCTGGAGCGTCAGCTGAATCGCGTGACCGACACCTGTATACCCGAGGAAGAGGCGATGAGGCACATCGAGCACGTTATTCTGGAGGCGTGGATGGAGGCGGACCGTAAAGGAGAGCGCTTCTTCCCGCACGAGTTTTTCTACCGTCTCCTGCGCGAGGGGAAATTCGAGCCGTACCAGATTGATCCGGCGGACAGCTGGCTCCTTGCCGCGTGTGAAAAGAATCTGCCGGTTTTTGTACCCGGTTGGGAGGATTCTACCCTCGGCAATATCTACGCCTCACACTGTCTCAGAGGGGACATCCGCAACGTGAACACCGTACGCGGCGGGATCGAATACATGATGTCTCTGGCACAGTGGTACCAAGGCACCTGTAGGGACCATTCGGTCGGATTCTTTCAGATAGGGGGGGGGATTGCGGGTGATTTTCCCATCTGTGTGGTGCCGATGCTGAGGCAGGATATGGGTCTGAAAGATGTAAAGCTTTGGGGCTACTTCTGCCAGATCAGCGATTCCACCACCAGTTACGGTTCTTATTCCGGGGCCGTGCCGAACGAAAAGATCACTTGGGAAAAGATCGCCATGGAAACGCCGAGCTACATCATCGAGTCGGACGCCACTATCGTGGCGCCCCTCATCTTTGCCTATGTCCTGGATTCGGAGGGATAGTCGCCTAGATATAGGGGAATATGCGCTCTATGACAAACCGGAAGTTTCGTTTTACGTTTTCGTTCCCAACGATGATCCCCATGTGTCCCGGCATGAAATAGTCGACATCGAGCTGTGAAAGCGCCAAGATACTTTTTTTCAGCAGGGTGCTGACCCCCCCGGGGAAGTCCGTTCTCCCGACGTTCCGGTCGAAGATCACATCCCCCGGAAAGAGAGCCTTCCGAGAGGGCCAGTACAGGGAGATTGATCCCGGCGAGTGACCGGGTGTGTGCAGTATCTCAAAATCTTCATCCCCGAGTTTGACGGGTCCCTCCTCCAGAGGCATGTCTACGTCGACTTTCGGGGTATCCAATCCGAACATTCCGTACATGCGCCCGCCGATATTATTCAGGAAGGCGATGTCGTCCCCGTGCATCGCTATCTTTATATTTGTATTTTCATTGAAGGCCGCAGATGCCTCGAAGTGGTCGGGGTGTGAATGGGTGTTGATGATATACTGAATTTTTTCCGGATCGACTCCGTCTTCCTTCATTCTATTGAGAAGGTCGGGAAGAAATACCATAAGGCCCGGGTCTATGAGCGCTTGGACGCCTCCCCCTATGAAAAAGCTGTTGCAGTTGTTTTCAAGTGGATTTGTCCACTCATACACATAGATATCGTTGTCTAATTTCATTGTTTATCCTTATTTTTTTGGGGTAGGTACAGCATGGGGTCTATGGCCCTGTTTTTGCTGCGTATTTCAAAGTAAAGATGGGATTTTCCTGACTCTCCTTTTCCCAGAAGCCCGATCCGATCACCTCCCTTGACAGTGTTTCCTGCGCTTACCATCCGTTCTTTTAGTTGAGAATAAACGGTCGAGTATGTGTCGTTATGCTTTACAATGACGGTTTCTCCAAAATATTTCATGGGTGCGGCGTAGGTCACCGTTCCGCTTGCGGCCGCCAGGACCGGTGCTCCTTCCTTTCCGTCTATTTTGATCCCGTTATGTCGCATCCCTTTATATGTGCCGAATTTTGAGGATACCGGACCCTCTACCGGCCACATGAAACTGGGCCGGGAGGATTCCTGGGAAGGCGCAGGGGCATTTCCTCCCGGTGTGACGGTAGAAACCGGTGGCTTATCTGTCGGGATAGGCCCCAAGGTCTCCTCCCTAAGTGTGTGCGGGATATCCTTTTTCGGTGTTTCGGGCCCCGGCGGCGTGTCGGGTGTGATGGAGATGGCCTCCTTTGCATCAGGGATAAAGAGCGCGCTGCCTGCCTCGATAGTGGTGTCGGGCAGGTTGTTTGCCCTGGCGATCTCGTTGGGATCGCAGTTGTAGGCCCGCGCTATCCTCCACAGGGTTTCACCTTTTTTCACACTGTGATACACGCCGCCCGTCTTGGGCATTGTCGCACAGGCGGTGACGAACAGGAGAACAAAGACAAATGTAAACAATAGTTTTCCGTCGCGGGACATATGCCCTCCATTATAGAATATACTTGATTAACATAAAACCCCCGATGAGAAGCACTACAAAGACGAAGGCCAGAATATTGAAATAACGGTCTATAAACAGCTTAATCTCCGGGCCGAATTTGTATATCAGCCCCCCCACCAGAAAAAACCGTGCGGCTCTGCTTATCGCTGATGCGATGAAAAAGACTATGAAGTTTATCTTAAATGCGCCGGCCGATATGGTAAAGATCTTGTAGGGAATGGGCGTAAAACCGGCTATCCCGACTGCCCACGCGTTGTAACGGTTGTACAGGTCGCCTACCGCGGCGTATTGCTGTGTAAAGCCGTAAAAATCAACGATACGAAGTCCGACCAAATCCATGAACTGGTACCCGATCATATATCCTATTACACCGCCGAGCAATGAGCCAACAGAGCAGATCAGCGCGTACCGGAACGATCTGGCCGGGATGGATATCGCCAAGGCGATCAGCAGAACATCCGGCGGTATCGGGAAAAAACTTGATTCCGCCATCGCGAGTAGAAAGAGGGCCCATGACCCGTACGGTGTTTCAGCCCAGTTAAGAACCCAGTCGTATAGTCTCCTCAGCATATCCTATGTCAATCCTTCCACCCGTGCTCTCCTACGAGAGCAACAAAGCGGCATTCGCAGAGATCTTCCGTTCTGAGATCATCAGGTTCTTCGGACAGGCGTGTCACCTTCAGCAGTGTCTGCGAGTTCCGGTCTCCTACTGGAATGATCAGTCTTCCACCGACTGCCAGTTGCCCCGTAAGGGGTTTGGGGATCTTCGGGGCGCCGGCGGTGGTGATGATCGCATCGAATGGGGCCTCTTCACTCCAGCCGTACGTTCCGTCTCCGACCCGGATCAGTATATTGTAGTAACCCAGAGAGTCCAGTGTCCGTTGCGCCCTGAAGGCGAGGGTGGCTATCCTCTCGATCGAAAGCACCCTTTCGGCCAACTCGGCCAGGATGGCCGTCTGATATCCGCAGCCGGTCCCTATCTCCAGAACCTTTTCGGTCCCTTTCAATTCAAGCGCTTCAGTCATGAGTGCAACGATATAGGGTTGCGAGATGGTCTGCCTGGAACCTATGGGCAAAGGACTGTCGGAATATGCCTGGTCCTGGAGACCCTCATCCACAAAGAGATGTCTCGGGACATCCGACATCGCCTTTGATACCCTCTCATCGCTGATGCCTCTCGCCACGAGTTGGGTATTGATCATGCGGGTTCGTTGTCGGTTATATCTATTCACGGGTTATGCTCAAAAGTTTCCTCTTGGGGGGAATTCTGTATATCTCTTCGACCCATGTGTGTCTCCGTAACCCCATAGCCTCTCGCGTGATTATGAGATAGCGATATCTCAGTTTGGCATACTCGCGCGCCCCGTTATATCGGGATATCTCATCGTTTATTTTAGCATATAATTTTTTGATAGTGCCCGGCTCTTCATTTTCAGCTAACGTATTGAGAGCCTCTGTTCTGCTATCGAGAATTTCCCCGATAAACACCAGTTTTTGGAGGGCATTGGACAACGCTTCACCCGTGCGGTAAAGGACATCGGCCCTTTCCTGAAATATCTCTTCTACTGTCTTTTCGAATCCGATTTTTTGCATATCATGTTTTTAAGGGTATGGGATGGTTAGGATACGAAAGATACGAGTAGCTACCATGTAGCAGGCTGGGTTTCAACAAAAAAGCGTCTTGCCTCGAACGATTGACTTTGTCCGTGATGTCACTGTATTATGCACAGGCGCGGTTTGGGAGGGTTGTGCCCTTTTTGAGTTTTATCCCCCGACGCCCAAGCCGGTCTTTCAATATTCCCGCCCCGGTGGTGCGTCACCGGACCCGAGAGAGCACCCTGTTTTTGTATAAAAGGCCGGCAGATTAGACGATTGACAGAGGAGAGACGAACATGGAGATGAAGATGAAGATCAATAATACGGTGCTTGCCCTTGTCCTGGGGGATATAACAGGGGAAGAGACGGATGCCATCGTGAATGCCGCGAATTCGGGACTCCGGGGCGGCGGCGGGGTGGACGGTGCTATACACCGGGCGGGAGGGCCCTCTATTATGGAGGAGTGCAGAAAGATCGGTTCCTGCCCCACCGGTCAGGCTGTGATTACAGGGGGGGGAACCTCAAGACCCGGTATGTCATACACACGGTGGGACCCATTTACAGGGGGGGCAGCCGAGGAGAAGAGGACCTTCTGAAGAGCGCCTACCTGGAGAGTTTCAAAAGGGTGACGGACAAGGGATTGACAAGCGTGTCCTTCCCAGCGATCAGCGCCGGGGTGTACGGCTATCCCCTGGAGGAGGCGGCGCACATCGCCATCACAACAGCCATCGATTATGTGAAGGATCACAAAGAGATAGAGCTGATCAGGTTTGTCCTGTTCAGGCAGGATATATACGATGTATTCTTGAA
>JAQULO010000072.1 GCA_028718565.1 Syntrophales bacterium
CGATGACGGGCTGCTTGCCATCCTTGAAAAATACCATGAGTGGGGGAAGCGGGAGGTCGCTCTTGTGACCCACTTCGAACATCCGACCGAACTGTGCCCGGAGGTCCTGGATGCCGTGAAAAAGATCAAAAAGCTGGGGATCAAGATATACAACCAGCAGGTCTTTACCTACTACAACAGCAGAAGGTTTGAGACAGCCTTTCTGCGCAAGGCGCTCAAGGTCCTTGGCATCGATCCTTACTACACCTTTAACTGCCAGGGGAAAGATGAGACCGTCGATTTCAGGGTCCCCATAGCGAGGATACTGCAGGAGAGGAAGGAGGAGGCGCGGCTCCTGCCCGGCCTTGTCAGGACGGACGAGCCGGTCTTTAATGTGCCGCGGCTGGGGAAATCGCATTTGAGGGCGGGACAGGACCATGAGGTCATAATGATCCTGCCTGACGGCCGCAGGATATACGCATTTTATTCATGGGATACCAAGCATGCGACGGCCAAGGACTACCGCTACACGGACGTATCCCTGTATGATTATTTTAAGAGGCTGCAGAAGGATGGCGAGAATGCGAGTGATTATCTTTCCATGCTCTATTATTTTTAGGAATCCCTGCCCATATGCGCCGGTGTCAGTCTTCGGAGGAACGACTTCTCAAGCTCTGTGTATAAGGCGTCCCCGATCTCCAGGCCGAGGTCGATGAAGTCGGGGCCGTACTTCTGTCCGGTGGCTGTGCGGAAGGTTTCCCTGATCTTTCTCAGGGATTGCAGCCCCGAGGGGAAAAAGGACAGGAGGGTGTTCATGGAGATATCACGAGTGTCCGCTATATCCCATAACATCTCCGTAAAATTATCGGGTCCCCATCGAAACTTATCGGCGTCGTACAGTGCGTCGGACAAGAGCTGCGCACCCGGGTCGTCAAGCGGCGTACAGGGCTGAAATGCCTCGTGGTTTCGTATCGAACCGACCACTGCCGCCCGTTCCTCATCCGTAAGATCAAACCGTGTGAGGATCGTCCCCGCCTCGTCGGCCCCCTGCCATGCGTGATCCTTGCTCGATCGCTTTATATCGTGCAGGATACCGGTTATATGTGCCAGCGAAACCCGGCGCTTGAGCGCCTCCTCTTTTCCGGCAAACCGACCTTCGATCAGGATGATGGCTCCTCCGTCTATGGCTACCTTTCGTGCGTGGGAGAGGCCATGCCCGGAGATATCCGCGCTTGCCGTCAGTATCCTGATGCATTCCCGGGCCACGGGATTGTTCTCCATCATGCGGCAAGATGCGTCGACCTGGGCCTTCTTTTCCCGGTAAAACAGGGGGGCGCCATAGGCGGCGGCGATTTTTTCAGACAGAATTTTTGCCTCTGAGAGCGTTTCCGTATCCATGGGCCTATACCTACTGCTCCGGGGGGGTGGCCATCTGCGTATTATTTTTTCCTACGAACAGGAGCGGAAAGACTATGTCGCTGACACAACAGGGGATCACGACGGCAATAAACAGGAATACGAAGACGACAAGGTAAGACAGCCAGTTCACGGGCCCTCCCACGGCCATAAGGATATGAAAGAGTGAGGCCCAGGTGCTCAGGAGGACGTGCCCAGCGTGGGGGAACCGTGTTGACGGGCGGAAATAGGCGACGGCTATTCCCAGCAGTGCCAGGGGATTTATCAGCCACCATTTTTCGATAAAGCCGATGTGAAGGCCCCTGTTCGGCATATTGAGCATGATTTCGCCAAGATAGGGGATCAGGGAATCGCTTATCGTGGCAATCCCGACAGAGCCGACAAAGCCGATGATCAAGAGAGCGGGAAGAGTGTACCTGCCCTGTCCTGATTTATGCATCCGGTACATGGACGTTGTGACAAGGGCGCTGAGAACGACGTGCAGCGGATGGAGAATATAGAAGGTATTGAAGGCTATACGATGGGGGATACTCTGGAAAATAACCATCAGCACCACACCGGTCAGGGCACCGAGCAGGGTGAAGGGGGCATGATTTTTCAGTTCTTCTGCTATGTGGCCGATCATCGCTTCTCTCGTCAGCAGGTTTTTTTGGCGCGGAAACCCCTGATCAACTATCGCAAATACAGCGCATATGCAAGCCCTTTGTGCAAAAAGGCGCGAGAAGCACGGTGATCATGACTGCCCCTCGGCAGAAGGGCCTTGTTGTTCAGAAAATGAGAAAGGGGGCGATGAAGCCCCCTTTCTCTGTCAAGCAGCTTTAGTGGTGAATGAGGCTGTCAGGGGTGTGGCCCCGAGCCCATTCCATTTATTGCTGGTTTACGGAACAGCTAAAGTATCGGTCACCACGCCGTCCGCATCCATCGCATAAGTTCCACCCAGCTGGGTATGAGCGCCACTCAAGGCGAACGTAGAAGCACTACCTGATGTAACTGTTACTGTTACGCCGGCAGTTGGCTGGAACCCAGAGGCTGTACAATTGGCCAGGGTCAGCGCGGCAGCAGTCGGGTTATCACCAAAATACGCCACGGCGGCCGTATAACAGTTTTTTACATCCGATTTTGTAGCGGCCATATAGCCCCTTGCCCGATACTGCGAAAACTGCGGGATGGCGATTGCCGCCAGGATACCGATAATCGCGATGACGATCATCAGTTCGATCAGTGTAAAACCTTTTTGATTCTTCATCTCGTTAATTCTCATCAACATTGCTCATTCCTCCTTATTCCGGTGTTTTTTATTGTGGTTACGATAACTGTCTTCGCCCTGATGAGACAGCAATGAGCGTGCCAGTTTGAATTTTGCCGACGCAATACGCACATGAACTTTGACAACATAACAATATAACTGAAGATTTTAAATAGAACCTTGTGCGGCCATCCGGGCGCCCCGCGATCGGAAGACCGGGAAAACCGGTCAACTTCCACGTTTCATGCGTAATCTTCACGGTAAGGCCGGTGAGAATGGATTGCCGGTCTCATGCTCTCTGTAGCGAAAAATGACCGGCCCTCAGTCTTTTTCCGTCATCCCCAGTTTATCGAACCGGTATCGGAGGGAATCGAGACTTACCTGAAGGAATTTTGCGGCGTTTGTCTTGGAACCCCCCGCCTTTCGAAGAGCCTTCTTAATGAGCTCTCTCTCAAACTTTGCAACCTCTTCATTCAGGTCTATGCCCTCTTCGGACATCTCGATATCATCGGTCGCGGGGAACGCCTCACCACCCACTGCGCCCATCTCAAGATTTTCCGGCAGGATGATATTGGTGGTTTCGAGCGCCACGCTTCTCTCTATGATATTTTCAAGTTCTCTGACATTCCCCGGGAAGGGGTACTCAACGAGCAAGCTCAGTGCGTATGGTGATATCCTTTTAACTTCCTTGCCATATTCCCTTGAATACTTCTCTATGAAATGATCGACAAGCAGGGGGATGTCCTCTTTGCGTTCCCGCAGGGGAGGAACCTCTAAGGGGATGACGTTAAGGCGGTAAAACAGGTCTTCGCGAAAATCACCGCTTTTGACGCGTTTCTCCAGATTCTGGTTTGTGGCGGAGATGATCCTGACGTCCACGCTGATGTCTCTCGCACCCCCCACCCTTCTGAAGGTTTTCTCCTGAACTGCCCTGAGCAACTTGACCTGCAGGAAGGGGGAAAGTTCGCCGACTTCGTCAAGGAATATGGTCCCCTGGTGAGCGATCTCAAAAAGTCCCGCCTTATCGGCATACGCGCCGGTGAACGAACCCTTCATGTACCCGAACAGTTCGCTCTCCAGGAGATTCTCCGGTATCCCGCCACAATTGATGGGAACAAACGGACCATCCTTCCGGGGGCTGTTTTCATGTATGGCCCGGGCAACCAGCTCCTTTCCCGTACCACTCTCGCCCAGGATAAGGACATTGGCGGCGGTCTCCGCTATCTTTTTGACGAGGGAGTACACCTTCAGCATCCCTTTAGCCTTCCCGGTCATCTTTCCAAAGGAGACCGAGCTTTTCACATCCTTCATGAATTGCGCGTCTTCCTCGCTGACCCCCTTCTTGCTCAAGGCGCTCCTGATAAGTTTTTTCAGATCGGCCGGTTCAAAATTCTTTTCAAGGTAATCATACGCCCCCTCCTTCATCGCGGCGACGGCCGTTTCTCCGGAGGCATACCCTGTAATCAGGATGGTCATGCTCTCCGGAGACAGCTCTTTCAGAGATTTGAGCAAATCAATCCCGTCCATCCCGGACATCTTCAGATCGGTAATAACAAGATCAACTTTGTGTTTTCTACAGAGGGTCAGGGCCTCCTTCCCGCCGGGGGCGGTATTAACATCATACCCCTCTCTTGAGAGCATAATTTCAAGGTAGTCCCTCATCCCCTGATCGTCATCGACAACAAGAATTCTGGCCATCAAGATCCCTCCATCAAAATCCTATTTCCCCACCTCCCTGGTAACAGGCAGGGCAATGGTACATCTTGTTCCTCTGTGTGGTTCGCTTTCAATCCTGAACGTGCCCCCGTGGCCTTCAACTATCCTGGTTACAATCGCCAGCCCCAGGCCCGTGCCTTTTTCTTTCGTTGTGTAGAAAGGTTCGTGCACATTGTGCAAGTCTTTCTTTTCTATTCCGTAACCGGTATCGCTGACAGATATCGCGAGGCTTTCACGATTATCTTCATCGACACTCGGCCTTGTTTCGATCTCCAGCGTTCCTCCATCCGGCATCGCCTGAAATGCGTTCAACACGATATTCCACAGGGTCTGCCGTATTTCTACACTGTTCCCGTACACCTTGTTTTGAGCGCACAGGTTTTTTATAACGGTAATATTTTCATTCCACCCCGGAGAAAAACGGACGGTCTCAAAAATCTCGGCTACAATGTCTCCGACATCTATCGTAGAGCGATTGCGGGTATCCGGCCTGGCGAAAAGGAGAAAATCCCTCACGAGGTTTTCCATCTGATCCTTCCCCATAAGGATGATCTCCATCAGTTTTCTGTCCGATCCTTTCAGCTTGAGGCCTTCCATCAGGAGCTTTATGGAGCCGCTGATCGACGCAAGGGGGCTTCTCAGTTCGTGCGCCAGGACCGCCGACATCTCACCCATAAGCGCAAGTTTTCTGTTTTTTTCGATTTCCCTCTCCATCTCCTTGATGGACGTAAGGTCCTGGAATATGAATATCCGGCCTATGTCATTCCCTTCCGGATCAATAAGGGGGTATATAGAAAATCCCAGTGTCGTATCCTCTCCGTTTGGTGACAAGACAATCTCAAAACGGCGTTCCGATGAGCCACGTTCTCCTTCTTTCACCCTGTCAATCGCCCCGGAGAAACCGGAGAAGATATCGTCAACACTCTTGCCCACGGCAGCGTAGGACATTATGCCGGCAATGTCCTCAGCCGCCCGGTTAAAGGTCTTTATCCTCCCCCCAAGATCCACCGTCATGATCCCGGAGCCCACGGATTCAATGATACTCTTGTGGAGTATGTCGAGTTGGTCAAAGGCGCTCTCCTTCTCCGAAAGGAGGGTCTTTGTCTTTTTTTCTACCCCCACCAGGAAAATCGCCAGCAGGGCCACGATATAGAAGGAGGCAATATGGATACATATCCGCAGGAAGACATGCCCTGCCTCAAAGTTGTATTGGTATGTCCCGCTGTACAGCGGGTGAATAACACCATAGAACTCAAGATCCGTCAGGAGTCCGTACAGTATGGCGCCGGCGGAGGCAACGAACACCCCGCCCTTTTTTCCCAGGAACAGGACGGAATATATGATGATAAGGGGATACAGTGTGGAGTAGACACTTTCTATCCCCCCCGTAGCATAGACGAGGCCGGTAACCAGCAGGATATCAAAAGTGCTCTGGACATATACATTTGTGGCAACATTTTTTATTGACTTGAGCAGGAAGACGTACAAAATGGACAGGAGATATGTTGTCGCTATTATGGTATATATCGCCCGGATGGACGCAGCGGACAGCGAGTCGGGCATCCTGAACTGAATAACGGCCGCGATACCAAGCAGGAATGACACTATCGCAACCCTGAAGAACATCAGCGGCCAAACCCTGGTCTCTGCGCCTTTTTGTCCCTGCTGATTGTCTTTCAAGGAATCTCCTCCACACTATTGACAAGACATCAAACAACAATAGGGTGAACAATTCTTATGCCAAGACCGGTAATCCCCCTGCTCATAGCGCTCATCTCGGGAATAATCGCCGGAACTGTCGCGAACATACCCGACGGCGTGGCGCTTACGGCGCTCCTGGCAACCCTTGCAGCGTTGCTCCCGGCGCTTACCGCGGGTCGAAAAGCCCCCCCCTGCTTCTGCCTTCTTATATCCCTCTTTTTGCTGGGTATCCTCAATATAAATCTGTGTCTTCATCCATACCGGGGCAGCAACGATATAACGCGCTACGCGGGGGAGGACCGGCTGACCGTCGAGGGGCTGGTGTGCGCCCCTCCCCTGATCGTGGGCGAAAAGACCCGTCTCGTCATCAGCACCTCACGGATAATCCGAGACACAACCGCTGTTCCCGTGAGGGGAAAGATACTCCTCTCCGTCAAAGATAGCAATACCGCATTGGGTTACGGCAAGTATATCAGGGCACGGACAAAACTGAAAGAGCCTCACAATTTCAACAATCCAGGAGGTTTTGATTACGAAAGGTATCTCCTCTACCGGGGAATCCGCCTTCGCGGGTATGTGAGCAGCCCTTCGGACATCGTTATCATGCGGGAGAGCGCCGGAGATTATTTCAGGACTCGGATAGAGAGGTGCCGATCCTTCCTCAGGGGGATCATACGGGAAAGAGCCCCCTCACCGGAAAGCAGCGTGCTGCAGGCCCTCATACTGGGAGAGAAGGAGGGAATCCCTTCGGACATCATCAGAACTTTCAATCGGGCGGGGGTCTCTCACATCCTTGCCATATCGGGGCTGCATGTCGGGATCATAGCCTTTATCTCGTTCTTTATCATGAAGACCATAATGAAATCGTCCGAGTACCTCCTTCTGAGATTCAATATCTTCAAGGTATCCGCCCTCTTTTCCATTATCCCGGTCATGGGGTACGCCTTCATTGCGGGCCTTCGCATATCGACCATACGGGCTGCCATCATGATACTCTGCTATCTCGCCGCGCTTCTTATCGGGAGGGGGCGCGATCTCTTGAACATACTGGCATTCGCCGCATTTCTGATTCTCGTTGTAAGCCCCGCGTCCCTCTTCGACGTCTCGTTCCAACTCTCCTTTACGGCGGTTGCCGCCATAATCCTCGTAACCCCGGCGCTGGCCGGCGTGGTCCCGCAGGCGGTCGGAGGGGGGATTATCAGGAGGGGTATGGTCTCCATCGCCCTCTTTATCATGGTTAGTCTCGCAGCCGTGATCGGCACCGCCCCCCTCATCGCGCTCTACTTCAACCGGATCTCAACCATTGCGCTTCTCTCCAACCTGTTTGCCATACCGATCATAGGGTTTGCCGTCCTCCCGCTGGGGATGCTGCTCATCGTGATGGCCCCCTTCGCTCCGGTCGCATCGGTCCTCATAGCTGGTGCCGCTTTCTTTATCCGGATCGCGGTTTCCATCATCGCTTTTCTGTCGTCATTCTCCTTTGCAAGCCTCCCGGTGACAACGCCGACAGTTCCTGAAATTATTTTTTATTACCTTTTTATTCTCAGTGGAGTACGTCTGATACATATGTGGAGTTCTAAAGAAAACGAGAGGTCCGGCGACTCAAAAAGGGATACTATAATCGGGCGTCTAAAAGACCTGTACCGAGCCAACGAGAGAAGACTGCTGGCCGTATCCCTGTGCCTGATTGCCCTGTTTTTCGTCGCCGATGCCTTCTACACGAACCTGCGTGTCGCCGGGCGCAAACATCTTGAGGCAACGTTTATTGATGTGGGACAGGGAAGCTCTACACTGATAAAGTTCCCCGGAGGAGATATCATGCTGGTGGACGGCGGCGGGTTCTATGACAGGAGCTTCGATCTGGGGGAATATGTGGTGGCGCCCTACCTGTGGCGAGAACAGATAAAAAAGATAGATATCATGGTTCTTACACATCCCGACCAGGACCACGCCGGCGGGCTGCTCTACATAGCCGAAAACTTTGAGGTGGGGGAGGTCTGGTCAAACGGTCAGGAATCAAAAAACGAATCCTGGCAAAGGCTACAGAAGGTAATCAGGCAAAAGCGCATCGCTCACCGGATCGTCGGCACGGGCACGCCGGAGCGAATAATCGGGGGCGCCTCTATCAGGATCTTGAACCCGGAACGATCTGCCTCAGGGCAAGATCTCTGCTTCCCGGATTCTGATTACAACGACAACGGCATCGTCATGAAGATACGTTTTGGCAGGAGAAATATACTCCTGCCCGCCGACATATCGGGCCTGGCCGAGGCCCGGCTTATCGCCTCCGGCCATGACCTGAGGGCCGACGTCCTGATGGCCCCCCATCACGGAGGATACGCCTCGAACACAGCAGCTTTCCTCCGGGCGGCCCTGCCTGAAATCGCCGTCATAAGCTGCGGCCCGGATAACGCCTTCGGGTTCCCCAACCCCGACGTCCTCGACCGGTACACACAGGCGGGGGTCCGGGTACTGAGGACAGACAAGGAGGGGGCAATTATCGTACGGACAGACGGGGAGACGCTGGAGATCCTGAGGCCCCGGTGACCATCCCCCCGAGACCCTGTGCCGCCACCGGGGAACGCCGGAGTTTTTGCGGGGCGGTCCCCTTTCCATTTTGCCTTTTCCCCCGATATATGTTAGTGGTTTCTCGTCCAATTTATGGGAGATACTGCGCAATGGCAAAGATAACATCGGTACGTGGATTTCGCGACATACTGCCGGACGAGACACCGAAATGGCAACGCGTCGAGGAGAAGGTGCGGGAGATATTCTTCAATTTCGGTATCCAGGAGATACGGATTCCCATCCTGGAGAAAACCGAGCTCTTCAAGCGGGGGATCGGCGAGGCTACCGATATCGTCGAAAAGGAGATGTATACCTTCCTCGACCGCGGGAACGAATACCTGACGATGCGCCCGGAAGCGACCGCCTCCGTCATCCGCGCATACATAGAACACAACCTGTACGAAAAGGACCCGGTGGCAAAGCTCTTCACCATCGGGCCGATGTTCAGGCGTGAGCGGCCACAGAAGGGACGATTCAGGCAGTTTCACCAGATCAACGTCGAATTTCTGGGACAGGAGGACCCCCGCATAGACGCGGAGCTGATGTCGATGCTGATGTATCTCCTGGGCGAGCTTGGACTCAAAGAGCTGAAGCTCGAGATCAATTCCCTGGGATGCGACATCTGCCGTCCGGCATTCCGGGAGAAGGTAACCGGTTTTCTGAAAGACAGGGAGGGCAAACTGTGCGAAGACTGCCGCAGGCGGCTCGGAACAAACCCCCTGAGGATATTCGACTGCAAGAACGAATCGTGTCAGGAGACTATATCCGGGGCCCCCGTTATCCTGGATTTCATCTGCGGCGAATGCAAAGAGCATTTTGAAAAGGTAACTGAGCACCTCGAAATCCTGAGTGTCCCCTCTGTGATAAACAGGAGGATGGTGCGGGGTCTCGATTATTATACCCGGACCGCATTTGAGATCACAACCCAGGCACTGGGGGCACAGAACGCCGTCACGGGAGGCGGCAGATACGACGGTCTCGTGCAGATGCTGGGCGGGCCAGCCGTATCGGGGATCGGGTTTGCGATCGGGTTCGACCGCCTCATCTCCATGCTATCCGACGCGGACGAGGAATCCGATGTCCGCCCGAATATCTTCATCGCGGCACTCGGAGACGAGGCCCAGGGGCGTGCCTTCTTTATCTGCAACACGCTCAGGCGCGCCGGGATCAGGGCGGAGATGGACTTTGCGGGCAGAAGCCTCAAGAGTCAGATGAAGCGGGCAAACAAGCTTAGCTGTTCACATACGCTGATCATAGGCGACAAGGAGATTGATGATGGGACCGCCCAGCTCAGAAACATGCAGGACGGAACCCAGGAGCCCGTGAATATACAGGACGCCGGGGCGCTTATACAGATAGTGACCGGCTAGAGAGGGCCGCCGGACCCGGCATATTCTTTACAACAACACGAGAAAAGAAAGGGCATCTACGTTGTCTGAATTTATAACCAAAGAGAAACGAACACAGTATTGCGGAAGTCTCAGGGCAGAGCACGCGGGAGCGGAGGTTGTCCTGATGGGGTGGGTTCACCGGAGGAGAGACCTCGGTGGACTGATCTTCATCGACCTGAGGGACCGGGAGGGAATCGCGCAAGTTGTCTTCGACCCCGAGAAGGGACCACGGGCACATGAACTGGCGCATAACATACGAACCGAATTTGTCTTGGCGATAAAGGGGCGGGTGAATCTGCGCCCCGCCGACATGGTCAACCCGTCGCTGAAGACAGGCGAGGTTGAGGTCGTCACCGATGAGCTTGAGATACTCAACGAATCGGACACGCCCCCCTTTGTTCTCGACGGCGAGACCCCGGTATCGGAAAATCTCCTCCTCAAATACCGGTACCTGGACCTGAGACGCAAGGGCATCCAGCAGAAGATCATCCTGAGAAGCAAGGTCGCCGCCGAGACGAGAACGTACCTCCAGAGGGAGGGCTTTATCGAAATAGAGACCCCCTTCCTGACAAAGAGCACGCCCGAGGGCGCGCGCGACTACCTCGTTCCAAGCAGGGTCAACCCGGGGACCTTTTACGCCCTCCCACAGTCCCCCCAGCTCTTCAAACAGCTGCTGATGGTATCGGGCTTCGACAAATACTACCAGATCGTCAAGTGCTTCCGCGACGAGGACCTGCGGGCGGACCGCCAGCCCGAGTTTACCCAGATAGACATGGAGATGTCTTTCATAGCGGAGGACGATATCATCGGCGTCATTGAGGGGATGATGGAGCACCTCTTCGGAACATGCCTCGGCAAGAAGCTCCAGGTTCCCTTCCCCCGGCTTACCTACCGGGAGTCGATCGACCGGTACGGCCGGGACAACCCCGACACGCGGTTTTCTCTTGAGATTGCCGACCTGACGGATATAGCCGGGAGATCGGAATTCCGCGTCTTTTCGGAGGCCGCAAAAAGCGGCGGAGCGATCAAGGCACTGACCGTAGCGGACGGGAAGGCCCTTTCCCGCAAAGACCTCGACGCCCTCGGAGGGTTCGTCAGTCCATACGGTGCGAAGGGGGTCTCGTGGGCGCGGGTGGATGAAAACGGATGGACCGGCTCGCTAGCCAAGTTTTTCAATCAGGAAGAGATGCAGCGTGTCCATGAAAAGACAGGGGCCAGGCCGGGCGCTCTGATTCTTTTTGTCGCCGACGCCAAGGATGTAGTCAGTGCCTCGCTCGGCGCCCTGAGGGCACACCTCGCGGAAAGGCTAGGACTGATCGATCCTGACGCCCTCGCCTTTACCTGGATTACCGAATTTCCGATGTTCGAATACAGCAAGACGGAAGGTCGCTATATGGCGACCCATCACCCATTCACCTCCCCGATGACAGAGGACGTTCACCTTCTTGAGACCGATCCCGGCAGGGTAAGGGCCCGAGCCTATGATCTTGTCCTGAACGGCTCCGAGATAGGAGGGGGGAGCATCCGCATCCATAAATCGGACGTCCAGTCGATGATCTTCAAGATCCTCGGCCTGAGGGAGGACGAGGCCAGGGCAAAGTTCGGATTCCTTCTGGACGCGCTGAAGTACGGGACGCCGCCGCACGGCGGGGTGGCCTTCGGTCTCGATCGCATGGTCATGATCATGGCGGGGGCCGAATCCATACGGGATGTCATAGCCTTCCCGAAGACGCTGAAAGCGACGTGCCTACTGACCGATGCGCCGTCGGAGGTCAGCGCCGATCAGCTTGCCGATCTGTCGCTGAAGATTATATAGGCCCCGCGTTATTGGTATGCTATGTATGAATCTTAAAATCACATTGCCATTGCTAAAAACAATCAATTGGCGCTCCTGGCAGCAAACAACATTTTTCTTGAATTTTCACAATACATAGCGTACAGGTCACCAGACCATTAAGCGTATTTAATAGTGTTTGGCATGGAAATCGAACGCATGATTTTTTGAAGGAGATAGATCCATGCAACAGAATTTGTACAAAAGGAATCAGCCAATATATGTGTTGGCTGATTTTTTTGCTTAAACATAGGTTCTCCGACCGAAGACACGGGGAAATATTCTATACCGTCCAAGAAAAGTAATTTTTTATCGCTACCAGGTTATGATCGCCATGTCCCTTCAAGAAGCTCACAGGCAATTCGCGTGGCCAACACCGGAGCAAATTCTTGAACCTTCCGGTGCGGGGCCTAATGTCTTCGCTAAGCTTGCCAAAGATAAGCTGGGAAAAACCATTGAGCTCTTGCACGATGGTTCGGGTGTCAAGGTGGGAATATTGGCGGCAAATCCCGAGAATGACGCAACAGAATCCCCCATCGCAGTCGTATGTGAGTTTAATCGCTCGGTCTCTGAAAAAACCTTATTCTATTTCTAATTCATTAGCGCATTAATAATCCAAGGCCAAGCGACGATGGAACGGATACGATCATGATCATTCTCCGTATCGTGCAATGCTTTTTCCAGGTGATCTTCGAGTGAATCAATATTG
>JAQULO010000073.1 GCA_028718565.1 Syntrophales bacterium
AGGTAAAATCCCCCATCATGGTCTCGCCAGCATCCGATGCAAGGGTCACTAGATTACAGCGAAAGGCCACGTCATCGCGTGCTAGAGCAACACTCATACTCGCCGCCTCCAGAGGCGCGCGTCCGGTATGGTAAACCTTCGGGTCATATCCCAGGACGGAGAGGTTCGCCACGTCGCTGCCCGGCGTAAAGTCGGCGGGAATCGTGTCGATCAGCCCCAGCGTCCCTTCGGTCGCCATCCGATCCATATGGGGTGTACGGGCGAACTGTAGTGGAGTCTTCCCCTGCAGCTCGGAGAGCGGGTAATCCGCCATCCCATCTCCCAGCAATACAACATACTTCATCTCAGGGACTCGTCCTCTATTCTGATTAGTATAGTCTTCCCGAGAACAACACCCTCAAGAGTATTGTCTATCTCTTCGAGCGCCATGCGGACGTTCTTCTCTCGTGCCTTGTACGTTGTGACAACGATAGGCACCCCCGTATCCCTGTCTAAATTATTTTCCTTCTGGATGACCGAGGATAGGCTGATATCGTATTTCCCTAATATCCCCGATATCTTGGAGAGGACGCCTGGACGGTCAACTGCCGAAAATCTGAAGTAATAATTCGTAAGGACATCGTCAATAGGAAGAAGGTCTATATCTTCGATCTGATCTTTCTTGTAGGAACGAAGGGGGACCCTTCTCCAGGTCCCCGCCATGATATCCCTCGAAATATCGATCAGGTCTCCCACAACCGCGCTCGCGGTCGGCATCATGCCGGCGCCTTGGCCGTACAGAAAGACCGAACCGGAAGCATCGCCCATCAGGTGAAAAGCGTTGAAGTTCCCGTTGACGCTGGCCAGTATGTGGTCAAAGGGGATCATGGTCGGATGTATCCGCGCCTCTACGACATCCCCGCGCCTGATCGCAATGGCAAGGAGCTTGATGGTGTATCCCAGTTCACCCGCGAACTCTATATCGAGCGGGCTTATCTTCGATATCCCCTCCCGGTAGATATCCTCCAGGGCCACCCTCTTGCCGTAGGACAGCGACAGGGTTATCGCGAGCTTGTGGGCGGTATCGACCGCCTCGATATCATAGGTCGGATCGGCCTCGGCAAATCCGAGGGCCTGCGCATCCTTCAGTACCGATTCGAAGTCCTTCCCCTCGCTGGTCATCCTTGTCAGTATGTAATTGCAGGTCCCATTCATGATCCCGAAGACGGAGTCGATATTGTTCCCTGCGAGGCTCTCCTTCAGTGTCTTGATGATCGGGATCGTCCCCCCGACACTTGCCTCGAAGCCGATATTAATCTTCTCGTTATCGGCGGCCTCGAATATCTCATTCCCGCAGGTGGCTATGAGCGCCTTGTTCGCGGTGACGAGGTGTTTTCCGTTACGTATCGCCTCCAGGACGATCGTCTTTGCGTGGGTATACCCTCCTATCAATTCGACCACGATAGAGATCTCCGGGTCGGCCAGGACCTCTTGCACGTCCGTTGTCAGCTTGCTCCGTTCGACCGAAACCGGCCTCGGGGTCTCGATATCGATATCGGCTATCTTCTTGATAACCAGTCGCGCGCCCAGACGCCCCCGTATGAGATCGGCGTTGTCCTGCAGCAGCTTTACAACGCCGCTACCGATAGTACCGAACCCGATCAAACCAACCGATATGTCCTTACTCACGCCGGCTGCCCCTTCCGTTCGTCAGAATCCCTCTTTGATAGCAGACTGCTATAACAGTTGCATAAAAGTTTCAAGGTTAAAGTTCGGAACTTACCCTGTCTTGGCGATCTCCAGGCGGCTCTCCCACCGTCTCATGAGCACCTCTTTGAGCGCAGTGTGCTCCGGCTTTATAAGGCCGGGGTCTTTTTCAACCAGGAGAAATGCTTCACGGTGCGCTTCATTAAGCGTCGTGGCGTCCCTCAGTATACTCGCGACCCTGAAATCTGGGAGGCCGGACTGCTTTGTCCCCATGAATTCGCCGGGGCCCCGGATCAGGAGATCCTCCTCGGCGATCCTGAAACCGTCGTTTGTCTGCTCCATCACCCGGAGCCTCTTCTTCGCGTCCGCGCTCCCCCTGTGCTGGGCAACCAAGACGCAGTAAGAGTCCAGGTCGCCTCTGCCGACCCTTCCCCTGAGCTGGTGCAGTTGCGAAAGGCCGAACCGCTCCGCGTGCTCCACCACCATCAAGGAGGCCGTCGGGATATCGATCCCCACCTCGATCACCGTGGTGGAGACCAAGACGTCCAGATCGCCGCTTTTGAAAACGGTCATGATCGCGTCCTTCTCCGCACCCTTCATTCTCCCGTGGATCAACCCCACGCGCAGATCGGGAAAAATATCCTTCTGGAGATGCGCTGCCATGCTTGTCGCATCCTTCAAATCCAGGGCCTCCGATTCCTCCACCAGGGGATAGACGACAAAGGCCTGGTTTCCCTTCTCCACCTCCTTGCGGATGATATCGTATACCTTCTCCCGACCCTTCTCATAAAAGACCTTCGTTTTTATGGGCTTTTTCCCAGGGGGCATCTCGTCGATCACCGAGAGATCCAGATCACCGTACACCGTCATGGCGAGGGTCCGCGGGATTGGCGTGGCCGTCATGACGAGGACGTCCGGACCCGTCCCCTTCTCCCGGAGAGCGGCCCTCTGTATGACGCCGAAGCGGTGCTGTTCATCGATCACGACAAATCCTAGATTCCTGAACGCGATCCCCTCCTGTATGATCGCGTGTGTCCCCACGACGATCCCGGTTTCCCCCGATTCGATCCCCTTGACAATCTCCCTGCGCTCGGCCGCCTTCATATTTCCGGTGAGGAGCGCCGCCTGTATTCCCAGTTCCTGCGCCCACTTCCTGATGTTGTTGAAGTGCTGCACCGCCAGTATCTCTGTGGGCGCCATGATGGCAGCCTGGAAGCCCGCCTCGCACGCAGTCACCATCGCCGCCGTAGAAACGACCGTTTTGCCGCTCCCGACATCTCCCTGGAGGAGTCGGTGCATGGGATGGGGGCGCGCCATATCCGCCTCTATTTCGCCGATGACCCGCTTCTGCGCCCCGGTTATCTCAAAGGAGAGGATATTATAGAATTTTTTCACAAGAGCGCCGCCTGTCTTGAAAGAAATCCCGGGCTCAAAGACGTGCCCCGTTCTCTTGAGAGCCATCCCCAGTTCGAAGAAGAAGAACTCATCAAAGACAAGCCTCAGGCGCGCAGGGGATTGCAGGTCGTTGAGTTCCTCGATATCCTGATCGTGGTCGGGGAAATGGGCGTTTCGGATGGCTTCTCCGATATCAACGAGGTGGTTTCTCTGGCATATCTCCTCCGGGATCGGGCTGGAAATGCAATGGGAATATTCCGTGACGACCCGCATCATGATCTTTCTGATATACTTCTGATGCAGACCCTCCGTCTCGGAATAGATGGGGACGATCCGCTTGAAGTGCACAAGCTCGTCATCGGTCTCGTCCAGTATTTCATAGTCCGGGTGCAGCATCTCCTTCCCGTGGAGAAAGGCCTTCACCGCCCCCGTCAGGATGATCCGCTCGCCCGGCTTGAACTTCTTTGCCAGGTAGGAAAAATTTCCCTGGAACCATTTCGCAATGAGCAGGCCGGTTGTCTCGCTTATCGTCACCTCAAGGACGCGCCTGTTCCTGTATCGCTGGACATTCACCTCCGTTATCGTCCCCACCACCGTCTCACGGGCTCCGACGGCTACTGAGGAGATGCTCTGGATGTTCCTCCGGTCTTCATATCGCCTCGGCAGGAAATAGAGCATGTCCTCCACGTTCTTCAGCCCCTTCCTGCCAAGAAGAGCGGCGACCCTCGGGCCGACGCCCTTGATGTACTGCACATCGAGTGAGAGCTTCCTGAGGCATTCGGCTCTGTCCTCCGTTTTGTGAACAATCGGGTCGGCGGAAACCGGCGGAGGCGGATTGGAGCAGAGATTCTTAAGCTCCCGTATGTAGACGAGAGCCGCGTCGATGCGCATCTTCCGGTCGGAGACCGACAGCGCGTCAAACCTCTGAAATGCCTTGTGGAGTTCGCCGATTGCCTCTTCGGGAATCGAGCCCGGGTCCTTAAAGCGGGAGGATGTGAAAGCGACTGTCAACTCGCCGAGGAACCCAGACATGGTCCGTTCGAGATCCCGGACAATCGGAAGGTTTTTGTAAGAATCCTTTGACAGAAAGATCAGCGGGTTTTCAATCTTATTCAGGACCTTCAAAACAGCTTCCATCAATCGCGCCTCTGTTTCATGGGGGACCGGGAATGAGTTCTCTCGGGGATTAGAACCACTTTCGGCTCAATTTGTCAATGATATTCAAGATAAAGATTTGTGAGATCAGGGATGGGACAAACGTAATGCACGCATCATGTACATTAGTGAGACGGATTGGAAGGGTTATGTTACGACGGAGCGCGAAGCTCTCCGTCGTAACAGTGCTAATCGACCGCGCGCTTTTCAGCGTTGATAGTCGCGTCGAAAAATAGTCGCAGCGACCACTTTTCGATATGTTTTCAGGAATTTTTTATCAACATTATGTCAAGTTATTTCCTTGACGATGGACGTCCCTCAATATGTTCCGTTTATTCAATGAAACCAGGGCAGCGGCAGCCAAGAAGAATGCCAAAGCGAGCAATCCTATTTGGTTTAGGGTCGGTATGCTTACAGGTACAGTGCCGAACTGTAAATTGCCGATGAGCTCACCACCGCCTGCAGGATCAACAAAGCTGATTCGCTCAATGGGGGACAAAGAGATGACCCCCCAGAAGGTGCCGGACGCCGAGCCAGCTACCGCATAGGTCCCTAGGAGGGTGTCGCCGGGGCCAAATATCTGAATAGTGACATTAACTGCTGTTACAAGATCACCTATGACATCAAAACCGACCGCATTCACTGTAGGATTAAAGGTCAAGTCCATGTCACCGATAAAGGCGTTGGGCCCCACACAATTAAAAGGAGCGCCAAGAAATCCAGTGGTCAGAAGGACATATAGTCCAGAGCCCACGCTGGAAACATCCAAACTAAATCCATCTATTACCCCGCCAGTCGGAAAACAGTTATCGTGGGTAAGGCTGTTCAAGGGGGGCAAATCAGTGCAAATACTGCCAGGGGCCACGGTAGTGCCGCTAAAATCTTCGGCCGGAAGCCCGGATGCGGCAGTTTCGAAACTTGTCTGGTCTGTGTAAAAAGTGAGGGGACCTACCGTCACCGCTAGCTTTTTGGCAGGGGTGTTTGGAATAGGGCTCGGTTGGTAGTGGTAGTCAGGCGGAACCGATGACCATTCAGTGAAAGCCAGACAGATGGAGTTGTGACCCAGAATCAGGACTGAGATTAAAAACAGACGTGCAAGGATCTTCTTGCCGCTCAACAATAAGTTACCAACTCTTACGGGCTTCATGTTCTAACCTCCTCTTTGCCAGGTTCCTTTTTGTATTCCCTTGCGGCGAGCAGCTTGTCGCCGCTTTCACATCGGGAGTGGTTTGCCCCTCAAGGCAGAAGAGGGGCATGCTCTATTTCAGGATCATGGCCATTTTCGACGGATTTGATACCCTTGACGCCCTGCGCAATCTCACCCGCCCTGTCACGGGTCGTATCGGTGTCGACAACGGCTACTATCAGGGTTCTGACCCTGATAGTTATGACCGTGTCATCAAGTTATTCCCCGGTGCATGATGACTTGGAGGTAGCCTCACAGCCCAGAAAAGAGATGATCAGCATCGAGGCTTAAGAAAAGCTATAATATCGCACGTGATTTCGACACGGTGCTACTTTCGGCTAACGGTTTAACTCCATTGAGATTACATGTCAAGGAATATATTCCACGGCCAATATCCCTTTTCCTCTGAAGGGGGCGTAAAAAAGCTTGATTGATTAAAAAAACAAGAATAAAGAGGTGGGAAAAAGAAGGTTTCCGGTCTGTGGTGATTGAGCGTCGTCAAAGCTTTTGCCAGAGCCGGTTGAGACAATGGAGGATACCGATTTTGGCACCATCTCGAAATCGATCCGGAAGTACGCGGACAGCCCTCGTCACCGCACGGGATCGGGCGGCTTTTCAGACAGTATACAACAGTTTCCGCGGCAAGGGCGCGGTCGATGAGGCGCACAGCATTGACATAGCCCTTGAGTTGCTTCGTGCCCGGCATTACGACTTTCTTTTTATTGACCTCAACATCCTCCGCAGTCGAACGGGGGGGAACGGCTACAAGACGGCTCTGCAACCGCTCTGGCTTGCCGCTCCTGATGTGGAGATTATTGTCATGTCACCCCCGGAGGCGATCAGAGAGGCCGTTATGGCGGTCAAGGCCGGGGCAAGCAACTATCTCACCTACCCCCTCGATCCCGATGAGGTGAAGTACGTTGCGGACAGCATCTACGAATCGATCGTCATGCAGTCCGAGTTTGAGTACCTGCGGGACAAGTTCTGGGAGGGCGATTCGCTTGAGCTTGTGCAGACAAAAAGCCCCACCATGAAGCAGGTCTTTGAAAAAGTGCGGTTGGTTGCCACCACCAACAGCACCGTCCTGATCAGTGGCGATACCGGGACCGGTAAGAGCGTTCTGGCAAAGTTGATTCACCGGCACAGTAACCGTAAGTATGGACCTTTCATCAGTCTCCACTGCGGTGCGATCCCCGAAACGCTCCTGGAGAGTGAACTCTTCGGGCACGAGAAAGGCGCATTCACGGGGGCCGTGAGGAGGCAGTTGGGAAAATTTGAGATCGCGAAGGGAGGGACTCTGTTCCTCGATGAAATCGGCACGATAACCCCCGCGGCGCAGATCAAGCTGCTCCAGATACTTCAGGAGGGAATATTCCAGCGGGTCGGTGGCGAGGAGACCATTAATGCCGATGTTCGTGTAATCGCGGCGACCAACACGGACCTGAAAAAGATGACCGATATCGGCGAATTTCGGAGGGATCTCTACTATCGCTTGAATGTCTTTCCCATTGAGATTCCGACCCTGAGCGAACGCAGGGAGGACATCCAACTCTTCGTTGAGATATTTTTAAAGAAATTAAACCAGTTTTCGAGTAAAGAGCTTCGCGACATCCACCCCGATGTCCTGCAAGCCTTCATGCGATACCCCTGGCCGGGAAATATCCGTGAACTACAGAACCTGATCGAACGAGCCCATATTATCGAGCAATCATCGGTGCTGACACCCGAGAGCTTCCCGGGTGAACTCTTCGAAAATGAAACCGGCGCCGGGGGTATACGGATCGATTCCTCTTTGACCCTCAAAGAGCTTCGACGGGCGGGGGTCGAACAGATGGAACGGCTTTACCTCAAGGAAATCCTGACTGAAGAACGTGGGAGTGTCAGCAGTACCGCTCGAAGGTCGGGGATTACCACCCGTCAACTCTCGAAACTGATGAACAAATATAGCCTCCGTAAGGAAGATTTCAAGGTGCCGAAAGGTGCTTCGTAGCATCGATCTTTTAAAGATTTACAGTTATCACAGCGCCACAGCAACCTGTTCGCCTATCACACGGCAGTTTTTCCCATCAATTCGCATTATCGGAACCTAAAGTGCCTATATTTTAGTAACGGGAACGGTTAGTTCCCCTTGCGATATTAGAATCTTATATCAAAGGCTTACGCCATAACACCGGAAGGCTGTTCCCCTTCTGCTCCAGGAACAAGAACTCTTAGTTCCTGTTCCCGCAGTACTGTGAATTGATTTAATTAATAATGTCTTATGGTTACACTTAAGGCACGCTGTTTGCTCCCAGAGCGGTATCACTGAAAGGGAGGTTTTGATCATGCTTCAGAATGTAAGACGTTTTGTGGGTTTGTTCGTGGTACTGGCAGCGCTTATCGTTTTGATTCCCGGTCTCGCTTTGGGAGGCAACACGATATCGATTGTTGGTGAGGTCAATGATGACTTCCAGCTTGTCGTGAACGATGGTCAGGTCTTCGAAATAATGACGGACGATAAAGGGGAAGAATTGATCGGCCATGCTGGAGAAATGGTAAAGGTTACCGGAGAGGTCGTGGCGGAGGGGGCGGACCGCTCGATTAAGGTTTTGTCCTATGAAGTGTTGGAACAAGAGAAAGATGAAGAATAGGACGATGAAAAGACCAACAAGGAAGACCTACAATAACGTACATCAGACAGGAAATAGGTTAATGATTCCGAGACGAGGAGGTAAGTAACGATGGGAAAACAAGATATCTGTTTTGAGGATGGGGAGCCTCCTGACGGTAGGCCCGCGTCTGTGGCCCTTGGAACTGTGGGCATAGACGCTGTAAAGGGCGAAAAGGGGGAAACAGGTCGGACAAGAGTTCCGAAACTTGCAACTGTTTCAGAATTTTTGGCTAACTCCGGGACCGTAAAGTTTCGGAGGAAATTTTTCGAGGATGTAAGTGCCGGCGAGTGGAATGACTGGCACTGGCAGCTTCGCCACAGGATCACTACCCTGGGCGAACTGGAAAAGATGTTCCTACTCAGTGATGAGGAGCGTAGTGCCCTAAGCGGCCACGGCTCCGCATTTCCCGTCGCGATTACTCCGTACTACGCGAGTCTTATCGATCCGGACAATCCCTCACAACCGCTACGGCGAACGGTCATACCAACTGCTGCAGAGAGAATCCGGGGCCGGGGGGAGAATGAAGATCCCTTGGGCGAGGAGAAGGATACCGCTGTCCCCGGCCTGGTCCATCGGTACCCCGACAGGGTGCTTTTCCTCTTAACCGATACCTGCTCAACCTACTGTAGGTACTGTACCCGATCACGGATAGTGGGAGGACCTAAAGACAGAAGCCTGTCAACAGAAAGATGGAATAGGGCGATCGAGTACATAGAATCGAACCCATCGATCCGTGATGTCCTGCTTTCGGGAGGCGATCCTCTGACCCTTCCGGACGATACACTGGAATGGCTCTTGTCCAGGCTGCGCCGGATTCCCCACGTCGAAGTGATGAGGCTCGGCACTAAGGCCCCGGTTGTCATGCCACAGCGGATCACCCCCGCCCTCTGTAGGATGCTGGGCCGATTCCATCCTCTCTGGATGAGTATCCATTTCACTCATCCCGCGGAGCTTACGGAGGAGGTGAAAAAGGCCTGCGAAAATCTTGCGAACGCCGGAATTCCCCTACAGAGTCAGACGGTTCTGCTCTCCGGGATCAATGACGACGTCGATACCATGCGCCAGTTGTTCCATGGTCTGGTCAAGATGCGCGTCAGGCCCTATTACCTCTATCAGTGCGATCCAATTATCGGATCGGGGCATTTTCGAACGCCGGTTGAAAAGGGACTGGAGATTATAAGGGGGCTGCGGGGCTACACGAGCGGGTTCGCGATTCCGACGTATGCCATCGATTGCCCCGGCGGAGGAGGAAAGGTTCCCCTGATGCCCGATTATGTGATGGGGCGGGATGGCGACGACGTTGTTCTTAAGAACTATGCCGGCAACCTCTACCGTTATTTTGATGGGGAAGCGGCTCAGATTCACTAGACCCGGCTTTAAAGAGGAGACCCGAAAGTAAATGAGAGTTGGTATTACCTATGACCTGCGTGATGATTACCTTCGTGCCGGGTACGGTGAGGAGGAGACGGCTGAGTTTGACCGGGAAGACACCATCCATGCGATAGAGTCGAGCCTCGGGGAACTGGGGTATGAACCCGTTAGGATCGGGAATGTGAAGGCCCTCGTGCAGCGTTTGAATGACGGGGATCGTTACGATCTCGTATTCAACATTGCCGAGGGCCTTCGCGGGTACGGGAGAGAGGCGCAGGTGCCCGCTCTCCTTGACGCGTATGAGATACCCTACACGTTTTCCGATCCCCTGGTTCTTTCCCTGACCCTGCACAAGGGAATGGTAAAAAGGGTGATACGCGATCTGGGGATACCCACGCCCGCTTTTTACGTAGTGGAATCGGATGCGGACATATCGTCCGTTGATCTCCCCTTCCCTCTTTTCGCAAAACCCGTAGCGGAGGGAACCGGAAAGGGAATTGACGCCGCGTCGAAGATTGTGGACCGGCAGTCACTTATGGGTGTCTGTAAGAAGCTTCTGAAAAAGCATTGCCAGCCTGTGCTGGTGGAGACTTTTCTCCCCGGTCGGGAGTTTACCGTGGGAATACTCGGAACGGGGAAAGATGCCGCGTCGATCGGCGTCGTGGAAGTGATACTGCTGGACAATGCCGAGCCGGATGTCTACTCCTATGAGAACAAAGAACAATACAAGGAACGGGTCGAATACCGCCTAGTTAACGACGAGATGGCAAAACAGGCGGAAAAAACGGCGCTTGCCGCGTGGCGTGGTCTGGGGGGCAGGGATTCGGGACGGGTTGACCTGCGCTCCGATGCCGCCGGCATACCAAACTTTATGGAGGTAAACCCAATTGCCGGACTGCATCCGGAAAATTCCGATCTATGCATCATTGCCGCAAAGAGGAGTATGACCTACACCGCACTCATCGAGGCGATTATGAAATCTGCCCGGAGCCGCCTGAATGGTGCGGGAAAGGCCTGCTGACGAGCGTATGAAGAAGAATCTGATAGGGCTGGTGCACAACGTCCCTCAGTCAGGCTCGTACGCCTTTTCTGAGTCCTCCGCCGATGTCATGACCCAGGTGGCTTCAATCGAGGAGACCCTCCGTAGCCTCGGATACGTCTCTAGGCGCATCCCCTTTTCCAGAGATATAGATGCGTTTCTTGCAACGTTCAGGGAAGACCCCATCAATATGGTTTTTAACCTCTGCGAGACCGTCGACGAAGACCCTCTCTTTTCCGGTCACGCTGCCGCCGTCCTTGAGCTTCTCAATGTTCCCTTTACCGGTTCGCCCTCGTCGGCTATCACTTGGACAATGGACAAGGCCATGACAAAGCGGATATTGAAGGCATGCGGGATACGGACTCCGAAATATCTCATATATGAAGGTTCCCCTCATTTCAACGCCGGGTATCTCACCTTCCCGGTTATCGTGAAGCCAAGGTTCGAGGATGCCAGTATCGGGATTGACCAGGAATCGGTATTCGAGAGCGAAGTCGCATTAAAGGAGGCTTTGGGCTCGTTCCACGAACGATTCGGTCCGCTGCTTGTCGAGGAATACATCGATGGGAGGGAATTCAATGTTTCCCTCTTCGGATATCCCACCGCCAACGTCATGCCTGTCGCTGAGATAGATTTTTCGGCCTTCCCAGGAGAGGTCCATCATATCGTGGGATACCGGGCGAAATGGGATGCGTCGTCACCTGAGTATCATAATGCCGTCAGGAGGTTTCCCGAGGACCTCCCCCCCCCTCTTCAGGGATCGCTTGAGAAGATCGCCCGAGAATGTTTTCATCTTTTTATGCTCAGGGATTACACGAGGGTCGATATCCGAACGGATCGTCGTAATAGGCCATATGTCCTCGAAATTAACGCGAATCCATGCATCAGTCCGGATGCGGGATTTGTCGCCTCCCTTGCACATGCAGGGATCAATTATACGGAAATGGTGCGGAATTTTGTAGAATTCACGTCGCTCCGTTCGTGCTGATATGATTAGGCCTATAACATACAACGACAGAAAAAATATACTCCGCCTTCTGAGGCAGACCGGTGTCTTCAATGAAGAGGAAATTACTGTGGCAACGGAGATAGTCGATCTGGTGCTCGAAAAGAAAGATGGCGGAGATTATCAGACGTTTTCCTACTATGACACCGAAAATCAATTCATGGGGTACATCTGTTTCGGACCGATACCGATGACTGATTCCCGGTACGACTTCTACTGGATAGCGGTTGACCAGCAGGCCAAAGGAAAAGGTGTTGCGGCGGAACTTGTCGAATTTATGGAGAAGCGGATTGCCTGGCAGGGGGGCGGAAAGGTATACCTCGATACCTCAAGTACTCCCCCATATGAAGCCGCGCGGAGGTTCTATAAGAAACAGGGATACTACCGTGTGTGCGTCCTAGATGATTTCTACCGTGAGGGAGATAGCAAGATAATGTTCATGAAGGATATTGCTGCATCAAAATAAAAAAAAGGGAGCAAACACCAAAAACACTGGTAAGGAATGAATCGTGGAAGACATTAGAATCGGATGTATCCAATGCGGTCATGAATTTGCTTTCACTGTTGCCGAACAGCGCGCATACAGGGACCGGGGTTTCAGCAGCCCCAGGCGATGCCCCGAATGCCGCAAGAAAAAGGCGAAGATGGGGGCCTCTGCTCAAAATCTTAAAAATCGAACCAGAAAAGACGAGGAAGCGTACTGGTAGGAGATGGACGACGGGTACCGCCCCTCTCCCTTGACATGGACCGGAGAGGTCGCAGTTGTTCCTCTCTGGCGGTCATATTACGAAACAATCGAGCCATCTTACCAGTTGACTCATAATAAAATGTTACCGAAGGGGAAGCGATAGGAGGTAACGTTGACTCATAAAGAATGTTACCTATGTTTGTTATTTATGGAGAAAATCTTCCTCATTTTTTTATCCATAGTTTTT
>JAQULO010000074.1 GCA_028718565.1 Syntrophales bacterium
AAGCAATGGGCCATATACGGCACCATGTGGAAGAGCGTTTGATCACGCATCTGCGCAAGCGGCACAAGGTCAGAGATCGGAAGGCGGGATACGCCAGGTTTACATACCGGGCGTTGTATGAGAGGTACGGGCTTTACAAAGTGCCGACAACGGCGGTCTGGAAGAGGGCGCATGCCTTATAGTGAAGAACATCGGAAAGCCGTGTGCGGGAAAATCGCATGCACGGTTTGATGAGGGAGGATTGGCCATGCCAATAAGGTGCGGCTATTTAGGCACCGTCAGACGAAAGGGACGGAAACAGATAAGTCAGCCTAAAGAGGTCATTGCCAGTTCTCTACTCTACCAGGATTCCACCATGTTATTCACAATACAAGATCTGACACCTTTTCTTCTTTTCTTCTTTTCTTTGCTTTTCTTTCAAGATCTGACACCTTTTCTTTTTTCCTTTAAAAATTTTGGAGGAAGCGTCTTAACCCCTGTGAAGCTGAGGGCATTCTCAATCGTCTGAAGTCCCTTTGTTATCATCATCTTTAATTCTTGGGGGGACGTCCATAAGGAACTAAATAAATCTGGCCAAATGATAGTTTCTTAGTTTTTTATGGACGTCCCCCCTCCGTCCGTACGGCAGTCATTGATTGCGCTCTAACGCTGGCTCTCAGAAGCCAAAACCGCTGCCTGACGACGGGGCAACGAGTCGTAATTCTGCTGACAGGCATGATTATTCCGATAACAGCAACGGAAGTAAAATGCCGGGAAAGGAGAGATGCGATTTCAACCGCTGGCCGAAGATCTCGGTTTCATAGTCTACAAGTCCCTCTGTGTCGTCATTACTATACCATACTGCCAGGTACTCGTTGTTCGTGGCGTTCCAGGTAACTGCGGGATAGAAGGCATCGTAGTTGGCATCCCCTGTTCCACCCATGTCGCTGATGCGGAAGTCATTTGTGCCCACCTCAGCCCCTGTTGCAGCATCAATGCGCTGGCCGAAGATCTCGTGTTCATCATCCACAAGCAACCCGGTGTCGTCATCACCCCCCCATACTACCAGGTACTCGTTGTTCGTGCTGTTCCAGGTAACTACGGGATATAAGGAGGCATCGTAGTCGGTATCCCCTGTTCCTCCCATGTCGCTGATGCGGAAGTCATTTGTGCCCACCTCAGCCCCGGTGGCCGCGTTAATGCGCTGGCCGAAGATTTCATCTTCACCTTGTACAAGCAACCCGATGTTGTCATTGCCAGTCCATACTACCAGGTACTCATTGTTTGTGCTGTTCCAGGCAATTGCGGGAGTGAAGGCTTTGTAGTTGGCATTCCCTGTTCCTCCCATGTCGCTGATGCGGAAGTCATTTGTGCCCACCTCAGCCCCGGTGGCCGCGTTAATGCGCTGCCCGAAGATCTCGAGTTCATCATTCACAAGCGGCTCTGTGTCGTCATCACCATACCATACTACCAGGTACTCATTGTTCGTGCTGTTATAGGCAATTGCGGGACAAGCGGCAAAGTAGTTGGTATCCCCTGTTCCCCCCATGTCGCTGATGCGGAAGTCATTTGTGCCCACCTCAGCCCCGGTGGCCGCGTTAATGCGCTGGCCGAAGATTTCTTTTTCACCTTGTACAAGCGACCCGGTGTCGTCATCACTCCACCATACTACCAGGTACTCATTGTTCGTGCTATTCCAGGCAACGGCGGGCTGTAAGGCGAAGTAGCTGGTATCCCCTGTTCCCCCCATGTCGCTGATGCGAAAGTCATTGGTGCCCACCTCGGCCCCTGTTGCCGCGTTAATGCGCTGGCCGAAGATCTCGTTTTCACCATCAACAAGCGATCCTGAGTTGTCATCACCAAACCATACTACCAGGTACTCGTTGTTTGTGCTGTTATAGGCAACTGCGGGAGAGTTGGCAGCGTAGTCGGCATTCCCATCGGGACCCATATCGCTGATGCGGAAGTCATTTGTGCCCACCTCAGCCCCTGTTGCCGCGTTAATGCGCTGGCCGAAGATTTCATTTTCACCTTGTACAAGCGACCCGGTGTCGTCACTACCAGTCCACACTACCAGGTACTCATTGTTCGTACTGTTATAGGCAACTGCGGGAGAGGCGGCACCGTAGTTGGCATTCCCTGTTCCTCCCATGTCGCTGATACGGAAGTCATTTGTGCCCACCTCAGGGTCGATGGTCACGGGATACTCCGCACGGGCCAGGGCCTCTCTGCCCACAACAATCCGGGTCTTTGTGGCCGTGGCTGTCATATGGGCCGGGATCATGGCTCCTTTGGCATCATACACATATACCTGTCCCAGGCTTACAACGCCTCCTTTGCTTCGCCACAGCCACCCGTCAGCGTGTTTTTCAAAAACTCCATCGCTCCTGACGGACCCTTCAATCACAAGATCTCCCCCTTTGAGCTCAATGAGCCCTGGTATTACAAACTGCTGCTCTATGCTCCCCGGCATGGCAAGGTACTGCTCAACCATGCCCCCGCGCTCATAACTCACCATCCGCTTGCTCACATCTCCCGCCGGAGAAACCCTGCCCTGATAAACTGATGGGAGGGCATGCTTTTCACTGCCTGCGTATGTCAATTGCCAGTGCCAGTCAGGTCCGCCCTTTCGATGTAAAAAGTCAACCCCATCATCACCAAACCGTACATTGAATCGCCTGTGTTTCAGACAAAAACCCATACCTTTCTCTTCCATGCCGGTTACGGCCAGGATGACCGCCTGCTCTTTAGAAACGGCAGGTACTGTAAGGGGTGGATTATTGACATTCATGAGAGCCCATGCTGCTCTGGCAGGGACCAATAACAACAATGTCAACAATAAGAATCTAAAAAAATGCTTAAGACGAATTGAAAAATGCAATGCGTTCATAGTCGAATCTCCTTTCGTTGCGATTGTTACCCGATTTATTTGCTTTTTAAGTAACTGTTGAGATCACGATAATAATTTTCATGGGAGCCAATCATGACCAGTTCCAAATCAGCGCCACATTTTCTATATGCCAACAAACATAAATTTGTTTTGAGTTTGAATTTATAGACAAATACGCCCTTTAAATCTCCTTAAGTGACTCAAAAGCTGATCTTAAAAGAATACGCGCGCCAAGTAGATGCCCCTTATCATAAAGCAGCAAAGACTGTTCCAGTAGGTCTTGAGTCCTCCATGAAATGGTTTCTCTCAATTCACAACTGCGAAATGGTGCCTTCCATTTGTGAGCTATTTTGTTCCGAGAAAAAAGCCCGCCTATTTCAATAGTTCCACATTGTGCGGCCTTCCATTCGGATAGTGATTTTTCTACTGGTCTCATAAGCCTAACATTTACATATCAGGCAAATTTGCTTGTTTTCAATATTCAATATAGTATACCTTTTCCGATAGTGGTGATGGGAAAGACGGTAGAGCAGGAAGACGGCTATGTCAAGAAAGATTCTTGATGATATGCGCGATGTTATGCTGCGGCGGCACTATTCGATTTGCACGGAGCGGAGCTGCTGCGATTGGGCAAAGCGCTTCATCCTTCACTTCAACATGAAGTCGCGCGATGACCTGAGTGACGGAGAGAAGAAGATCGAAAAATATCTGACGTTCCTGGCTCGCGACAAGAATGTGGTGCCATCGACACAGAATCAGGCGTTGAATGCGCTGGTCTTTTTCTACAAGCATGTACTCAATCAAGCACTGGACGAGAAAATCAACGCCGAACGAGCTTCCAGAAAGCCCAGGATTCCCGTTGTGTTGACTCGGGATGAGAGAAAGCGGATCACTGGTACGATGACCGGAATTCATCAGCTTGTTGTCAAACTGTTGTACGGCTCCGGGTTGCGCATCATCGAATGTCTGAGGCTGAGGGTGCATGATATTGACTTTGATATGAAGGCGCTGACGGTTTTTGCAAAAGGCAGCGTAACCACTTGAAAAAGCTATCGTCGAGTTTCGATATATTGCAGGAGAAGTTTCCGGGGTACGAGGATCGCCAGGAGCAGCGCGAGATGGCGGATGAGGTTCTGGGCGCCTTGCGGGAGAGGAAGACTCTGCTGATCGAGGCGGGAACAGGCGTCGGCAAGTCCTTTGCCTATCTCATTCCCGCAATCCTCTCGCGAGAGAAGACCACCATCTCCACCTCGTCTCTGGCCCTACAGGATCAGCTTGTCAAGAAGGACCTCGTCTTTCTGAAAAAGGCCCTCCCTCTGGATTTTTCGTTCGGGATACTCAAGGGGAAGAACAACTACGTCTGCCTCAAACGGGAGCGGGAGTACGCGGGGAGCGGGAAGTTTTACATACGCTTCCGCAAGTGGATGTCGGAGACCGGTACGGGGGAACGCAGCGATATCCCTTTCACGCCAACCTTCTGGGGGGAGGTTTGTGGGGATTCCCAGGACTGTGGCGGGCGCACGTGTCCCTTCTGCGGCCGCTGCTTTTACTACCGTCACTACCGGCGGATTCACGCTACGGATATCCTCGTGGTCAACCACCACCTGCTGATGTACGATGTGCTTTCGGACTTCAGCTTGTTGCCGTTCCACCGGCAGTTGATTATCGACGAGGCTCCCGATATCGAGGATGTCATATCGACCGTCCTCGGCAGCAGCCTGACCTACGCCCGGACAGCCTGGCTCCTCTATCGGCTGAGGGGGCTTAAGGTGATCGTCGACCATATCTTTCCACGGGTGGAATCATTTTTCAAAAAGACCGATGCGCCCCCTTATCCCGTGTGCCCCATCCCCGGTTCAATTACAGAAAAACTTAAAAAGTTGCGCACTGATCTGTCGCTGGACAAGGCGGTTACGGCGCTCGAAAAACGCAAAAAAAACACCTTAGATGATGAGCTCAGGGACAAGATAGAAACAACCATCGGATACATCGGGTCGTTTACGGCGGATATGGACGACTTTATCGGGCAGGGCAACGACGATAAGGTTTACTATACCGAATCGGCAGGCGGCAGCCTGGAGCTGAAGAGCAGCCTCGTGGAATCGGGGGATGCCTTTGAGGGGCTGATGCGCCCGTACAGGAGTATCATTATGACATCCGCCACGCTGGCATCGGGTGGGGACTTTGCCTTCCTGAAACAGCGGTTGAAGATCGAGGATTGCGGGGAGAGGATTATCGGCTCCCCCTTTGACTATAAGCGGCAGGCCCTTCTCTATATCGACAAAGATCTGCCCAGGCCCGACAATGAAAACGACGGCCCTTTTCAGAAAGAGAGTCTGAAGGTGATTGAAAGACTTCTCGGGGCGTCACGTGGCAGGGCACTCGTGCTTTTCACATCTTACAGAAACCTTAATTTTGTCGCGGAGAATGTGGAGACGCAATACCCCTTTAAGAGCCAGGGGGATATGCCGCCGGAGAAACTTATCAAATGGTTCAAGGATACGCCCGATTCCGTGCTGTTCGCTACGGCCACTTTCTGGCAGGGGATCGACATCAAGGGGGATGACCTCAGCCTGGTCATTATCGTCAGACTTCCATTCAGTTCACCGGGTGATCCGGTGTACCAGGAGCGGTGCAACCGGTTGGGGAGTAAGTGGTTCCATGATCTCGCGCTCCCCCATGCCACGCTGTCCCTGCGGCAGGGGTTTGGCCGGCTGATCAGGGGGAAGGGCGAGTGTGGGGTGGTTGCGATACTGGACACGCGGCTTATGAAAAACTCGTATGGCCGTTATATTGTCTCGTCACTGCCGCCTGCACCGATCACCCACGATATAAAAGACGTAGAGTCCTTTTTTGTCAATCATGAAGAATAGAGATCAGCTTTCTGTTGCTTATTGTGCCGAAGACGGGTTCACTTTGAATGTCCGCCCGGTGCATATTTGAACAATACGTTGCTTTCGTCAACAGCCGTTTTTGTCAGGATTGATTGGACCTTTTTCCCCTCTGTGGATCGAATAACATCTTCGATTGTTTCGTGACCGGACAGTTCCTCCATCGTTATAACGGTGGGCAGCACCATGTCGAATGTCTGATTGTTGAACCGCTCGAGGGCTTTCTCCGGTGTTATCCAGATATGCCTGGTGAGTTCGATGCCGTCGTGCAGGGCTTTCTGGTTTGCGGGAGCTTCGGCAACAAAGAATCTTACGTCGTAACGAATGGGGGAAAACAAGGGGGTTATCCAGTGGGAGAAGTAGTGGATCCTGTCAGTCGCGAGGATGATCCCTTCATCTCGGATAATATCATAGAAATTCACTTTCCCATCGAGAAGAAGTCGGCGGTGCGAAAGGAACCTTTCCTTGAGGGGTTCCGAGTCAAGGGGGATGACGGTACCTTCCTTTGAGTAAGCCATCAGAAGGCCGACCTCTTCAAATGTTTCACGAATTCCGGCGGTCCATACCCCCAAAGCCTTCTCGGGCGACGAGATATCACCCAGCATGCGTAGCGCCCGATTTCTGTCCATATCCGCACAGAGATTTTCTATCTCCGGCAGGCAGTCTGCTTCGTCAAGGCCGCCGCCGGGAAACACATGCAGGCCCGGCACGAACTTGCTCCTGGAACTTCTTCGGACCATCAACACCTCGAAATCCCTGCTGTCCGGGTCCGGGCTGTTTCGCATGAGGATGATGGTCGCCGCGTCTTTTGGTTTTACCAGCATGAAGAATATTCTAATCAAAATGATTAGATGATGTAAAGCACTTTATGCCGGAATGATGGTCGCCGTTTTGGTGCATTTTCTGCCGTGCCTTCCCAGTTGGCCCGTTCTTGATGCTCTCCATCTCCCCCTTTTCTTTCGCCGTTCGTTGGCCTTCTATAGCACCGCTATTCTAAACGTCTCTGCTCTGGAAGAAAAAGCTTGACATATTCTCAGAACATGCTACGAACCTCACATTCGTAACACAATGGGAGGTTGACATGAATGTGAAAGGAATAGTTGGAGTGTTTTTCTGCTGGGCGGTGTTGACTCTGCCTGTATCATCATGGGCGGGCCACCCGCTGATTACCGATGATACCGGAACGCAGGGGACGGGAAAGTTTCAACTGGAGCTGACTGGACAGTATGACGAGGATAAGGATACTGCTGCTGGTGTGTCCGTAGAAACAACAGGGAAAGAGGTTGGCACCACGCTTTCCTATGGGCTTGTCGAGAACGTCGATCTGGTTCTGAGCTTGCCTTACCAGTGGGGGAAAACAGAAGAAGGCAACGTCAGGACCTATGATGAGAAGGGGGTCTCCGACATGGCTTTTGAGGCCAAGTGGCGGTTTTTCGAAAAAGAGGGCTTCAGCTTGGCGTTCAAACCGGGCATCAGTATTCCCACCGGTAATGACGAAAAGGGCCTGGGAACCGGAAACTACGGCTATCAAGTTTTTTGGATCGGTTCGAAAAAAATCGCACCCTGGGCGTTTCACGCCAATCTCGGATACATCCGGAACGAAAACAAGGTCGATGAGCAAAGGAATATCTGGCATGCCTCTCTGGCAACGACCTGGGAGGTTGTCAAGAATCTGAATCTTGTCGCCAATATCGGTATGGAACGGAATCCCGATGACAGTGACAGTGACAGTGACAGTGCAAGCAATGATCCGGCTTTTATCATTGGAGGCGTCATCTATTCCGTGACCGAAAATTTTGATGTCGACTGCGGTGTTAAGTACGGCTTGAACTCATCGGAAACCGATACATCCCTGATGGCCGGAATGGCCTTCCGGTTTTAGGGAAAAGGAGAAAACACCATGCACATGGCAGACGCGTTACTCTCCCCGGCAGTGGGAACCACGATGTGGGCGGGATCGGTGGCCGCCCTGGGATATTCATCCAGGAAGCTGAAGGAGAACATCGACAACCAGATGATACCCTTGATGGGGGTCATGGGTGCATTCATCTTTGCGGCCCAGATGATCAACTTCACGATACCCGGTACCGGCTCGAGCGGACACCTGGGCGGAGGCATGATCCTGGCCGTTATCCTTGGACCTTATGCGGCATTTCTTGTTATGGCCTCCGTCCTTACAGTGCAGGCATTGTTCTTCGCCGACGGCGGCCTGCTGGCTCTGGGCTGCAACATCTGGAATATGGGGGTATACCCCTGTTTTGTGGCTTATCCACTGATCTACAAGCCCATCGCGGGAGACGGGACAAGTGCTCGCCGAATGTCCATCGCCGCGATCATAAGTGTGCTGGTCGCGCTGCAACTGGGTCCTTTTTCGGTTGTCCTGGAGACCCTCCTGTCGGGAAAGAGCGAATTACCCTTCAGCACCTTTATCCTGTTCATGCAACCGATCCATCTGGCCATCGGTCTCGTGGAGGGAGTTGTCACGGCCGGTGTTATCAGGTATGTAAAAAATGCCAGACCGGAGATCCTCCAGAGCAGTGGCGCCTTCCGGCCTCTCGATACAGGGATTTCGGTCAGGAAGGTGCTGGCCTTCTTCGTGATCATAGCCCTTATCACCGGCGGAGCGCTTTCCTGGTTTGCCTCGACCCATCCTGATGGCCTGGAATGGTCCATCGAGAAGATTACCGGTCGGGAAGAACTGGCCGTGCAGGAACGGGGCATCGCTCCTGTTCTCAATAAAATTCAGGAAAAAACCGCGTTTCTCCCGGACTATACCTTCAGGCCGGCGGTTACGGGGGACCCCGAAGCGGGGAATGGTCCGGCCTGGCCGAGCATCGAGGCGGGAACCTCAGTTGCCGGCATTGTGGGGAGCGCGATGGTACTGGGGCTGGTTCTGCTGACCGGCATAGGAGTTCGGTCCTTCAAGAGAAGATAAAACTCAAAACGAATCACGTACACGCTTCGGTACGAAATAACTGGAGTTTCTTCCGAAGCGTGTGCTATTTCGGAGATGTATTTGTTCGAGGCTTTTGCAGGACGGATCTATGACCTTTGATGAAGAATATTACAATATTGGGTATCTCGACCGGCTTTCTTACCAGGATACCTTTGTGCATAATCTTGATCCCCGGGTCAAGCTGATCACGACGATGCTCTTTCTCTTCGCCGTTGTCTCCTTTCCCAAATACGAGATCGTCGCGCTGTTTCCGTTTTTCCTGTTTCCGGTATTATTATTGACCATCGGCGAGATTCCCCTGCTGTTTATCCTCAAGAAAGTAGCGCTGGTTTCACCCTTCGCCGTCTTTATCGGCATTTTCAATCCGCTGCTGGATCCCGTGCAGGTCACTGTTTTGCCGGGGCTGACCCTTTCGGCGGGGTGGTTTTCTTTTTGTTCGATCCTGCTCAAGTTTTTACTGACCGTCAGCACGGCGCTTCTTCTCATAGCGACCACTTCTTTCCCAGGGGTTTGCCATGCCCTGAGACAGATCGGTGTACCGTCACTTTTCGTGTCGCAGCTTCTCTTCCTGTACCGCTATCTTTTTGTGCTTGCGGAGGAATCCATGAGAATCATCCGGGCTCGGGATATGAGATCTTACGGACGGCGCGGAACCGGCGTCAAAGTTTTTGTCCGCATCGTAGGGATGCTTTTCCTTAGAACCATTGAGAGGGCCGAAAGGGTCTACTACGCCATGCTCTCCAGGGGGTTTCAGGGGGATATGCCTGCGCTCAGGAATTTTCGCATCACCGCGGCCGACCTTGCGTTCACGGCATCGGTTATGGGGTGCCTGTACCTCTTCCGCTTTTACCCCGTATCTGAAAAACTCGGTCTCTTTGCTCAGGGGTTATTTTAATGAGCCACCATATTATCGATTTTAAAAATGTGTTTTTTCATTATCCGGACGGGACCGAGGCCCTCAGAGATATTTCCTTCAGGATCACTCACGGCGAATCGGTAGGCATTATCGGCGCCAATGGTTCGGGCAAATCCACGCTGCTTCTGCATATGAACGGCTGCCTCATGCCCTCTTCGGGAACGGTGAATATCGGCGATCTCTATTTAACCAAGAAAACCCGGCAGGAAATCAGGAGAAGTGTTGGTGTCATATTTCAGAATCCAGACGATCAGCTGTTCATGCCCACCGTCTATGACGACGTCGCCTTTTGCCCCCGAAACCTCGGCCTGGATGAGGATGCCGTGCGGCAGCGGGTTCATGATGCCTTAAGCCTTGTAAACGGGCTGGAACTTCAGGACAAACCGCCGCACCATCTGTCCGGAGGCCAGAAGAGCTCCGTCGCCATCGCATCGGTCATGGCTGTGGAGCCGGATATCCTTGCCATGGACGAACCTGCGGCGAATCTCGATCCAAAATCAAGGCGTCTGCTCATTAATATGCTAAAAACCTTCCATCACTCCAAGATCATCGCCTCCCATGATCTCGATCTTATTCTGGATGTCTGCCGGCGCTGCATAGTCATCAAAGACGGCACGGTGGTGGCGGATGGTCCCTCCACAGAGATTCTCTCGAACAGAGCCCTACTTGAAGAAAACAATCTGGAACTTCCTTTGTCGCTCCAGAGAAGTTGATCCGTTGCACTTGGCTCCAGTCTGAAGAAGTTATTTTTTTCAATCAGGATGGCACTGAATGATGTTTCGTATTACTGGCAGGGATGAAAAAGCTGTTTTCGGGTCATGCCCGGAAGCGGATTCGAGGACAAGGCTATTCGACGACGACCTCACCGGTTCCGGCCATACTCAACGTGCAATGCTGGACACCCTTGATGGCCTTCAATAAATCTGCAAGCTTCAGGACGTTTTTCGCCCGCCCTCTCACCGCGACAATTTCAAGGCAGTTACTGTGATCAAGATGAATGTGCTGGGCAGATATGATCACATCCTGGTGATCGTGTTGGAGGTCGGTAATCTTGTTCATGAGTTCTCTTTCGTGGTGATCATAAATAAAGGTAACAGCACCGGCAACATTTCCGTCGGCTTCCCAGGTTTTCTTCACCAGTTCCTGGCGGATCATGTCGCGGATCGCCTCGGAGCGGTTGGTGTATTTCCGGCGCCGGATCAGATCGTCAAATATGTCCAAAAGTTTCTTCTCCAGCGAGACACCGAATCGAACAAGTTCCGACATAAGTTTCGCATACCTCCGTTTTACTCTGCCGGTGGTAGCTGTAACACCAGTGTCCGTTCACTGTCAAGGGATTTTGAAAATTGTCGCAAGTGCTCTGCCGGGGATAAAAAGATATAAGAGTAACCTGCACTATCTGACCAGCAACGCGATGACCTCTATATGCTGTGTCTGGGGAAACATGTCGATCGATTGAAGCGCCTCAAGACGGAAGCCTTTATCAATCAGGCGCCGGACATCGCGGGCCTGGGTGGCCGGGTTACACGAGACATAAACAATCTTCCCCGGCTGCAACCGGTCGATTGCCGAGAGGGTCTTTTCGGTGCACCCGACCCGAGGCGGGTCTATCAGGACGGTATCAACGCGGGTGCCCCTCCCTGCCAGCTTGTTCAGGATGTCCTCCACGTCCCCCTTCTTGAAGCCGGTGTTGGTTATGCCGTGCTGTTCGATGTTCCGTATCGCGCAGTGAATGGCCGCGCCGTTGATCTCTACGCCGAGTACCTCCCGGACGCGTGGGGCGATGAAGAGCGAAAAAAGGCCGCAGCCGCAGCAGGCATCCAGTATCATGTCGGATTCTTCCGGGGCACACATCTCAATGGTGCGCTGCGTCAAGGTCTCCACCAGGGATGTGTTCCCCTGGAAGAAGCCGCTGCTGGAAACGGTCAGATCCTTCTCCCCGACGGTTCGGGTGATATACGGCTCCGGCGGATAAGAGCTCTCAGACCAGAGAATGTATCTTGTGCGGCGCGAAGGTCTCTTTCCGGAGGCTAGTTCTTTCCGGAGCCTTCCGTACTCGGTGTTGATGGACTCATCCACGATGTCGCACCGCTGTATGTCGACAAGTCCTTCCCCCTTCCTGTCCATGAAGCCCATATGAAAGCCTCCGCCGGGGGCAGGGACCCCATGAATCTCCGCCTTCCCCCGGTAGCCAAAGGACAGCGGCGAGGGGATGATGGTCTTCACTGGGGGAGAGACGATCTTTCCTATCCTCTCAAATGACTCGGCTACCTGCCGCTCCTTGGTCTTCAGCTGTGCCTCGTATGACAGGTGCTGGTACTGGCACCCACCGCACAGAGAAAAGTAGGGGCAGAGGGGCTCTACCCTGTCGGGGGACGCGGAGAGTATCTTGACAATCTCACCCGTGAGGTAGTTTTTTTTCACCCCGTCGATCTTGATCTTGACGACATCCCCGGCCGCAGTGAAGGGGACAAATACGACCATGGGACCGATGCGTCCGATGCCGCTCCCTCCCAAGGCCACTGTTTCGATAGATACCTCAATACTGTCTCCAACGCTCGCTATATGTTCCATGCCGCCCCTTATACCCTGCCGGCAACGCATAGACAAGGAGAAACAACCCTGCGAATTGCCTCATATTAAATGTTACCGAAGGAGGTGAATAAAAAGGATCGTTGACTCATAATTCGATGTTACCGAACATCGACTTCCAAAAGGAGGGATAATCATGAGTCCTCGGTCCAAACAAG
>JAQULO010000075.1 GCA_028718565.1 Syntrophales bacterium
GCTTGAGCGGGCCATTGGTATCCTCCGACGCGTCATCGATCAGACGGATCGGCGTGTTTTCAAGGGTGAGAAGGTTCCCGCCTCAAAGAAAGTCGTCTCCTTTTTTGAAGATCACACCGACATCATTTTGTCTCACTCACGGTTTGTAGGAGGGTTCACCCCCCCCATTCGATATCACTTACCAAAGGGGAGCTTGAGTCCCTTCAGCTTATCACCAAGTCCTTCCGGCAAGGCAAAGCCCCCGCCGCTTTCTTTCGTTTCCCCTTCATCTGAAGTGGCGAACAGTTCCATCATGTTTCCAACCTTCTTATAACCATCCGGATTTTCGAAGAGTTGCTTGGGCTGCCCCCCCTCCTTGATATTTCTCAACTCGGTGACATGCCCGTCCTCTGTCCTCGTGCGAATGGGCATATCCAGCTTTTGGGAGATCCAGACAACGGAACGGCTTGTCGTTTTAAATCCCATAACTTCAACAACCGTTTCAACAGACTTTTTGCTGCATTTGAATCCGTTGACCGTCTCGGTCCCCAGGTCCTGTTCAGTCTGTGATTTGATCATTCCTTTGGCCATCCCCTCCCATTCTTTCTCATTTAAGGGCCGTTCAAAATATTTCTTTTCGCCTGGATTCACCATCCAATAAAGATTGTTGTCCCTGCGCATAATGATTATCATGCTGCCTTCGCCCTGCGGGGAGCGCATCTCCATGCGAATTTTATCCGGAGTCACATACATCTTCCCTGTGTTTTCAATCTTGCCGTCGGGGGCGATACTCACCTGCTCTGCGGAAAAACTTGTTATCTTACCGGCATAGGCAGCCCCTGTCGACATAAGCATTACGGACATGACAATAAGGCACAACATCCACCATCTCTTTGTAATAAACATATCTAATCCTCCTTCGTCTATGTGTGTAAGGTACAATCCGCACGCCGGCCATGGAATAATGGTTGAGTGCGCGCAAAACCACATCCATAAAAACCTCGAAGAGAAAAGGGCATCAAGGTCCCCCGACACCACCCCCCTTGTATGCCTCTATCTCCTTTCAGAACAGCCTGTTACCTTAGCCATAGCACAAAAGGGTACACAAATCTCCATATATTTGTTGATCTTGCGCTCGTATTAGTATATCTGTTCCCCCTGTGTTTGCCATAAAAAATATTAGTCGTTGCCGTAAACTCGGAATCTGACGTTTATATATTGACAAACGGCGCATTATTCTTATAGTATGCGACTCCAATTTAACTCGATAAGGAATTGAATCATGTATGCAGTCATAAAGACCGGAGGAAAACAGTACAAGGTCTCAGAAGGAGAGGTTCTGAGCTTTGAAAAGATTGAGGGCGACAAGGGCGACACCGTTTCTTTCGACGAGGTGCTGCTGGTGTCCGGGGACGAAGAGGTCCGAATAGGCACACCGTTAATTGAAGGGGCAAAGGTCGTCGGCGAAATTATCTCACAGACCAGGGGTCCCAAGATCACCGTCTTCAAGATGAAGAAAAGAAAGGGATACAGCAAGAAAACGGGACACCGGCAGGATCTGACAAGCCTCAAGATCAAAGAAATTGTTGTGTAACGGAGGAAGGATAAATGGCTCACAAAAAAGGCCAGGGAAGTTCGCGTAACGGAAGAGACAGTCAGTCACAGAGGCGCGGGGTGAAGGTGTATGGCGGGCAGACCATATCTGCCGGTGGCATCATCATACGCCAGGTGGGGACGAAGATACACCCGGGCACCAATGTCGGGATGGGTAAGGACTACACCCTCTTTGCCAAGATCGACGGGATCGTGAAGTTCGAGAAGAAAGACCGGGATAGAAAGAAGGTAAGCGTGTACCTCTCCTAGAGGTTCCCCTTATTCCGACGCAATTATTTGAAAGAAGGTGTTAGTGTCAAGAGACTAACACCTTTTTTAGTTTACATCCCCGGTGGGCATTTTCTATGAGATTTGTCGATGAAGCAAAGATATATATAAAGTCCGGTGATGGGGGACAGGGATGCGTCAGCTTCCGAAGGGAGAAGTTTGTTCCCCGTGGCGGTCCCGATGGGGGAGACGGCGGCAAGGGGGGAGACATCGTCGCCATTGCATCCCGCAGTCACCGAACCTTACTGGACATGAAATTCAACCAGCATCACGTGGCCCGACGGGGAGGCCAGGGGGGGGGGAACAACCGGACAGGCAAAAACAGCGACGACGTGGAGATTGTTGTTCCCGTGGGCACCGTCATAAAGGACATGGAGACGGGGGAGCTCCTAGCGGACATGACCAAAGACGGCCAGAGGGCCATACTGGCCCTGGGTGGAAAGGGAGGGAGAGGAAACTCCCGGTTCAAGACCTCTACGAACCAGGCGCCCCGCTACGCCCAGGAGGGCATCCCGGGGGAGGAGAAGACGATCAGTCTGGAACTCAAACTTATCGCCGATGTGGGAACCGTCGGTTTTCCGAACGTGGGCAAGTCAACCCTGATAGCGAACGTGTCGGCGGCACGGCCCAAGATAGCGGACTACCCCTTTACCACACTGAAACCCAACCTGGGGGTGGTGCGTCTCGGAGATTACATGACCTTTGTCATTGCGGATATACCGGGTCTCATAGAGGGCGCCCACCTAGGCGCGGGACTGGGCACGAAATTCTTGCGCCACATAGAAAGAACCTCTATACTCCTCCACGTCATAGATATATCGAAGGATCCCTTCACCGGTGCATGGAACGATTTCGAAACGATAAACAACGAACTTGAGTCCTTCAGCCCCGCCGTTCGGGCGAAGCCCCAGATTGTGGCCATTAACAAGATCGATCTGACGATCACACGGGAGAGGCTGCAAGAGCAGGTGAATATTTTTGAAGAAAAGGGTCTTCGCGTCTTCCCCTTCTCGGCCGTTACTGGGGAGGGTGTTGGGGAATTGATGCAGGAGGTCGGGAAAAGGCTGGGGGACTGTTCCGGCCCACAGGCGGAAGACTGAACACGAAATACATGAGAGGGGTTACACAAGCGTGATGTCGGAGGAAAGAAGCGGGATACTCAAAGGTGCGAAGAGGATACTCGTCAAGGTGGGGAGCGGCGTTCTGACGGGAGACGACGGCCTCGACCTGAATATAATCGAACAGTTGGTTGATGAAATCTCCGCCTATTCAAAGAGGGGCTTTCATTTCGTCATCGTCTCTTCGGGGGCCATCGCATCCGGTACCCACAGGATGGGATTCAAGAAAAAGCTGAAAAGCCTGCCCCAGAAGCAGGCGGCCGCGGCCGTGGGACAGGGCAGATTGATGCGGGTTTATTCGCAAGCCTTCGGCAAGCACGGGTTGGTAACCGCTCAGATACTGCTGACCATGAGCGACCTGACCGACAGGCAGCGTTTTCTCAATGTCCGTAACACCCTTTCGACCCTCATGGAATGGGGGGTCATCCCCATCATAAACGAGAACGACACGGTATCCGTAGATGAGATAAAGTTCGGGGACAATGACAACCTCGCCTCAATGATGGCGAACATCACGGAGGCCAACCTGCTGATCAATCTGACCAACACGGAAGGGCTGTACGACCGTGATCCGCGGGGATCGCAGGCATCCAGGCTGATCCCCCTGGTCAGAGAGATAACCGCACAGATAGAGGAGGCGGCCTCATCCGAGGCCGATACCGTGGGCATGGGTGGGATGAGGAGCAAAGTGATCGCCGCGAAAAAGGTGACGGCATTCGGTATCCCCTATATCATAGCCCACGGCAAGAAGGCCGGCATCGTGGGGGAGATACTCTCAGGGCGGGAGACAGGAACCCTTTTCCTCCCCGGGGCGCAGCACCTGAAAAGCAAAAAACACTGGATAGCCTTTACCCTTCGTTCCAGGGGAAAGCTCTATGTCGACGAGGGGGCGCAGGACGCCATCATGAATCAGGGGAAAAGTCTTCTCCCCTCAGGCATCATCAAGGTGGAGGGGGATTTCGGCGTGGGGGATCCCGTGACATGCGTGGATGCGACCGGCGTTCCGATTGCCAAGGGTCTTGTCAATTACTCTTCTTCCGACATAGACAAGATACGGGGCCTCAAGACATCACGGATTGAGCAGGTCCTGGGAGAAAAACCCTACGACGAGATCATTCACCGCGATAATATGGCGGTATCAGGATAGGGGGTACTCCCTTACCGGAAAAAGGCGGGGGCTATCCTCCCCCTGTTATCTATCTCAACACCTTCAAGGCGCAGGAGGGCTTTCTTCATCTCCCTTCCGCCCCCAAACTGCCCTGAACATCCATCCGACTTCACCACCCGGTGGCATGGAATGATAAGGGGAAAGGGATTCCGGGCAAGCGCCGAACCAACGGCTCGTGCGGCACCCGGCGCATGGATCGCCTCTGCCAATTCCCCATACGAGGTTACACTGCCGCAGGGTATGCGCATGGTTTCAAGGAACACCCTCTGCTGAAATTCTCGGCACCGGCCTATCTCCAGTCGCCTCATGGAAAAGTTGACCCGAGTCCCCTCGAGGAAAGCTCCTATATCTTCGCAGGTTTTTTCCAGATCTGCATGCGATCGCTCTGCGGCGTCGGGGTGATCCGCCCTGATCCCGCCGACGGTTGGCCTGTCCGCGCGCGGCAACACCACGCGGACAATCGAAGGGGTATCCCCCCCGCTCCGCCACACGACACCGATATCACCCAGGAACGACGCCACCAGATGGTAACAAAAGGTCTTCGTTCGCAACAAACCCCGATCTCCTTCGGGGTGTACCCTGCACGGACCCATGTTCCCCCAACTCAATTAAGGAATGCGGGGCTGGAAACGACAGATGCGCGCGCTCCTGGCCCTCATATCCTCCGCATTGCATGATTATATCTGTCGGCAAGTTCAGTATAGAACTCCGCACCCAACCCGGCATACGAAGCCTCATCACGGTTCACACCTCTGATGATCTTTGCGGGATTACCGACGGCAAGCTTGCCGGAGGGAATATGCATGCGGCTGGAAACCAGCGCCCCGGCCCCCACAAAAGCCCCATCTTCGCACACAACCTCATTCATGAGGATGGCGCCCATACCTATGACACATCCCGGCCCGATATGGACATCATGAAGGATAACACTATGTCCCACTACCACACCTTTATCAACAACAACCTCTGAACCGGGGCTCACGTGGATTACCACATTATCCTGAACGCTTGTACCTTCACGTATGATCACCGGCCCCCCATCCGCCCTTATCACCACACCCGGGCCTATGAAGCATCCTTTTTCTATGACAATATCGCCTATCAGGACGGCCTCGGGGTGAACAAACGCCGCCTGCGAAATATTCGGGATCTTATTCTCAAACTCATAAATCGGCATAGCCACTACCACCAGTTTTCATTATGATCTCCTTTCTACAACATAATCAGATATGGCAAGGAGCGCTTCATGGGCCGTCGAATCTCCGAATATCCCGAGAAACGCCTTCCCCTCCTCAATGAGCCTGTCGGCCTTATCCAGGGAATATTGTATGCCTCCGTACTTGTTGATAAGCAGGGTAGTTTGTTCGATATAGTCCTCCCCGGTATCCTTCACGGCTTTTTCTATAATCTTCTTCTCTTCCGGATCACACTCCTTAAACGCCCTGATAAGAGGAAGAGTTATCTTACCCTCTTTAATATCCATACCTACGGTCTTGCCGAACTCATCTTCTCTCGCGACGTAATCGAGCGTGTCATCGGTCAGTTGAAAGGCCGTTCCCAATCTCATACCGAACTTGGTCAGCGCTTCGACCTCCACCTCCGGCGCCTTTGCCAGGATCGCGCCTATGGCGCATGCTGCGGAGATTAGAATGGCCGTCTTTTTTTCAATAACGGAAAAATATTCCCGCTCGCTGGTGTTGATGTCGCCGCACCGCGCCAGTTGGAGGATCTCTCCCTCGGCCATGGCCGAGGTGGTGATCGAGAGGAGTTTCTGGATCGACTGGTCTCCATCTTCGGCCAGTATATTGAAAGAACTTGCGTACAGATAGTCCCCCACAAGGACACTTGCGGAATTTCCCCAGATACGGTTTGCGGAGGGTCTACCCCTCCTGATGATGGCATGATCAACCACATCATCATGGAGGAGGGATGCCGTATGGACAAACTCCATAACCGAGGCCAGGGGAAACCGCCTGTCCCCCCCGTAGCCGCACAGGTCCGACGATATAATCAGTAGAAGGGGCCTCAGTCTCTTGCCGCCGCTCTTGATTATGTGATCCGAAATTTCTGGGATAAGCTGCACATAGGAGCACATCCGGCTCTCAATGAGGGCTTCAACCTCCTTCATCTCCTCCATATAATTCTGAAAAACATCCTGTATTTCCATAATGCGTTCCCGTCGTAGTCACTTTCCACCAGTCTATATTTTATACCCATCGAAATGTCAAAACTTTTCCCGACGCTTGCGGTCTCGCAACATTGCAGCAGGGTGAAGGCTCGGATGCGGTCTAGTCACGGCACTCCTGAAAAGCTGGCTCTCTGCGCAAGCATCACCCATTGTTTGACATTTTCCACACAACATCTTATAAGCAGCGCATAGGTTGATCAAACATGTGCCCCGCCTGAGTCCACTCCGCACGTTGCAACAGAGGGCGAAGCCGGGAAAAGAAAGACACACCCTATGAGATGGAGGCAAAAGCGTATCGGTCTTGCTCTCGGAGGAGGAGGCGCCAGGGGGTTCGCGCACATCGGGGTGCTCAAGGCGCTCGTACGGGAGAAGATACCCCTGGATATCATCGTGGGCACCAGTAGCGGCGCCCTTATCGGGGGGGCATATGCCGGCGGTATAACCCCTGAAAAGATGGAGCAGAAGATAGGAGAATATCTAAACAGCAAAGAGTACCAGTCTTCCGCAGTCAGGACCATAGAGAAGGCGCACACCGGGGAGCAAGCCTCTCTTACCCGAAAGGTACAGGGTTTCTTTCAGAACAAGTTCCTGCTTCTGCAGGCCATGTTCAAGCCGGGGATACTCTCCGCGGAAGAGTTTCAGACCATGATCGATTTCTTCATACCGAATATACTAATCCAGGATACGACCATCCCCTTCCGGGCCGTCACCACCGATCTGATAAGCGGGGAACAGATCGTCTTTTCCGAAGGCCCCCTCCGCGAGGCCGTCATGATAAGCAGCGCGGTTCCCGGGGCGATAGGGCCCAGACAATCGGGCAAAATGCTGTTGTCTGATGGAGGGATCATTTCTCTTGTCCCGGTCAACGCCGCCAGGAGAGAAGGAACGGATATCGTTATAGCTGTGGATATCACACGGGGCCTCTTTTCTGACGAAAAGCTCGAAACGGCGCAGGAAATACGCGACAGGGCGGCTGATATAGCGGCACACCATCTTACAAAGCATGAACTTGCGGCGGCGGACGTCGTGATCCGCCCCAGGGTCGGCAATCTTCACTGGTCCGTTTTTTCCCATGCCGGAAACCTGATAGCAGAGGGTGAAAAGGCTGCCGGGGAGAAAATGCGTGATATTCGCAGGAGCATACCCCTCCTTAGAAGGTTGCGTGCGAAGCGTGGCGCGGTAAGCGTGGCTGCTTCGTAGACCTATTCAGAATCAATGCCGTATCAAATTTTCGCCCCGCAGGGGCTGTATCCCTTGATTTCCTTCCCTGATCGGGATTACAATACAGCCACTTCTACTGGCGGTTCGTATCCTGTGACATTCAGACGGCGGAGGGAGTGATCGTTGCGGCAGGTCAAATGAATCTAAGGGGAAAGTTGACAATGTATCAGATACCGCGCATCAGTTTTTCTTCTTACAAATCCAAAGGGGAACAAATACGGGAGCGGGTGACCAGCCTTGTTTTTTTTGTCTACCGTCCGGTGCTTGTCGCCTTGTTTGCGCTGGATACCTGCGCCTGCGCCATTGCGGCGATGCTTCTTACATTCCTCGATTCTCAGGGAAACAGGTCCCACTCCGTAGCCCGCTTTTGGTGCCGGTTGAACCTTGCGCTATCGGGGGTTTCCACATCGATGAGCGGGGAGGACCGTATCGATCGAAATCAGCCGTATATTGTCATGGCGAATCACCAGAGCCACTACGATATCTTTGCCCTGATGGGACTCCTCCCCCTGCAACTGAGGTGGGTCATCAAGATGGAACTGCGGCAGATACCCATCTTCGGGCTCGCCTGTGAGAAGGTGGGGTATATCTTCATCGACAGGGGAAATCATGAAAAAGCACGAAAGAGCCTCGAGGCTGCGGGTGAGAAAATACGAGCCGGATCATCGGTGATCTTATTTCCCGAAGGAACCAGGAGCGAGGATGGGAAGCTCGGGACTCTCAAAAAGGGCGGATTTGTTATAGCGCTGGAGGCAAAGGTGCCGATACTCCCGGTAACCGTGGTGGGCGGAAAAGAGATCATGCCCAAGGGAAGCCTGCGTATCCTGCCGGGAAATATGAAGGTAATCATACATAAGCCCATTTATGTCGACGAATATACCTATGAAACAAAGGCACAACTCATGGAGCGGGTCAGAGCTGCAATAGAAAAGGATTTGGAGTAGAGCGCTGAATGTCCCGTAAGTCCAGTCGTTATTTTTAAAAAAGATGTTTTCATACGGCGAGCCCCATCCCCGGATCGAGCTTTTTGTACACCCTCCGCCTCATGGAGTTCCAAGGGGGGCCTTATTTTGCCCTACTTCGATGGTTACCTCTACCGAGGGCTGTTTCCCGCCGGCAAACTGGGCCTCCGGTGGGACTATGAGTTGCGGCGTGAATTTTGTGGTGGTGGTAATTTCCTGGAGGTTTATCGGTTCTGTTGTAATCTTGATAGTTTTGATATCTTTCGTGGGCACTTTGATCTCGACCGAGGAGGGGGAAACGGTGACCTTTCGAAGCCGCAGCCCTTTGGGAAGGGTCCCGGACAGGCTAGCTTTGATGGGTGCTTCAAGACGGGCAAGCATGTGCGCGACAAATTTTATTTTATTCGGGTTGATGTCGACAACCGTTACGTTTGAAGGATACTGAACATTGTTGCTTCCTATCGGCAGTTCCTGCCGTCCTTCTTTAAGCCCGGTCATATCCAGGGTGACATTCAATGCATCTTCGTTGAGGAGACCAAAGGCCTGTTTCGAGCCCATTAAGGTTATCGTCGCTTCTTTCGGCTTTTGTTCCTCGATAATCCAGTCTAATGGAAGATTACGATACGCGATAGGTCTCACATAATCGCGCCTGATGCTCTCGGTCTGATATCCGAAGGCGAACCACAGACCGCAGGCAAGAAGGATGGCGACGACCTTTTCCCCCAGATTTGTACTGATCCATCGCATCCAGGCGCTTCTCTCGCCTTCGGGGTCACCCTCACGGTAAAACTGCTCGAGGATGGAGAGCAGATCCCCTGGATTATGAAGCTCCGTGAGGGTCCCTTCTCGCGCTATTGAGACGGTCCCGCGCTCTTCCGAAACGACGATGCAGAGGGCATCGCATCGTTCCGAGAGACCCAGAGCCGCCGTATGGCGCAAGCCCAGATTACCGATCTTTCCGGGGTTTACCGAGAGGGGGAGGTGGCAGCCAAACCTGGCAATGCTCCCTCCTTCAATGACAGCCGCGCCGTCGTGTCCTATTGAATGGGTATCAAAGATACTTTCGATGATGGCCTCACTCAAGGTCCCTTTGAGGTCAAAACCCCCTTTGAGATGACGATCCAGAAAATCGTAGCCTTTGAGAACAAGGAGCGCTCCGCGGTAGTTCTGCGCGATTCGGGTAACCGCTCGGTTGATAATCTCGGGATCATTGTGCAGCGATACGTCGAGAGAGCCTTTTTGGATGAATCTCCAGGTGGCGAGACGCTCGAAAAATCTGCGGAGATCTTCCTGAAATATGATGATCAGGGCGATGACCAGGATGGCGAAGAATCCCCGGAGAACATATTCGGTCATGTACAGGTGAAAAATACGGGCGACGGCGTATATTGCCGCGAGGATAAAGATCCCGATCAGGACGAACCGTGATGCCGTTTTCTTGAACCACACCAGGGCGATGTATGAGAATATGGCGACAATGGCGATATCAAGAAGATCGAGAATCCTGATGGTATTGATAAATTGGAGGAGATAGTTTTTCATGGCACCCTGTTTCAAAAAGTCTGACGCGGGAAGAAAAATCCTAAGCCCGATGTATCCGGCAACGGATGACGGATACGGTGTCCCGGATAGAGGCTTATCTTGTGTGAGTGTAATACAATGCGACAATCTCTGGCAATATCTTTCTTCCATGCACCTTGAATTTGATGCTGGTATCGTGCTAGTAATGATAACAGATTCGTAGTTTTCTGCGGTCCCGGGATTGCGCTCAGAATTTGCTCCGGGTTACATTCCGGAGATTGCCGGTGCGAAGGATATGTATCTATGAGGGCCTCCAAAGGATATACCCCGGACCATCCCGCAGAGACGATGCTCTCTCTGGTAGGGCAGAAGAGGGCTATTCTGATCATGTGTCATAATAATCCCGATCCCGACACGATCGCATCGGCCGCCGCCCTAAAATACATCTTCGCTCAGACGCCCCGGCGCAAGGCGGTCGTCGGGTATCAGGGTACCATCGGACGGGCCGAAAACCGACAGCTCGTCAAACGCCTGAAGATCGATATGGTACGCACGACAGACCTGGATTTCAATGATTTCTCGGTTATCGCGCTTGTCGACAGCCAGCCCCATACCGGGAACAATGCCATCCCCCGGAATATCCTGCCCCACATTGTCATTGATCATCACCCCATGAGGAGAGACACTGCACAGTGCGCGTTCTATGATATCCGTCCCCGTTACGGCAGTTCCTCTACGATCCTGACAGAATATCTGCGGGAACTCGACCTGACGATAGATCGTCGGCTTGCCACCGCTCTCTACTACGGGCTGAAGACCGACACGAACGGTCTCAGCCGTTCCTTCATGAAGGCCGATCTGGATGCCTTCAACTATCTCTTCCCCAGGATTGCTCCGCGAACCTTGGCGGGGATCGAGAATCCTAGCGTTCCGAAGTCCTATTACCTGAAGTTTGCCGACGCGATTGCCCGTTCGGTCCAGTACGGCGACGTGATGATTTCCCACATGGGGACCCTGAACAACCCCGACGTGACCGCCGAGATGGCCGATTTTCTCCTGAGGATGGAGAATATTCGCTGGACCCTCTGCATGGGGGAATACAAAGATTTCCTCCTGCTGTCGGTCCGGACCTCCCGTCGGGGGATGATGGCCGGCAAGGTAACCCTCCGGGTCGTCAAGGGGCTCGGAACGGGCGGGGGGCACGAGAAGGCGGCCGGCGGAAAGATCGGCATTGAAGGGCTGAAGCCAGAAGAACGGGCACAGGTCGCCCAGAAGGTTACCGATCGATTCCTGAAACTTCTGGGCGTCCAGGACCGGGAGGGAAGGCCTCTCACCGCAACGACTCCGGCAGGGGACGGGGGCCGAAAAGCATGAAGCAACGAAGCAATATCCGGAAGGCAGAGTTCCAAAAGTTGGCGGACAATACGGGGCCTTTCATCCTTGAAAGCCATTTTCCACGGGGAACGAGCAAATGGAGGAAACCTCCCTTCCCTACTAAGGAAACTGTATGAAGGTACTATATCGCTATTTTCTGATACTGATTGCCTGCAGCTATCTTATTCGGAATACAGATACCCAACTTTGTTGATCAATACGAGAAAAGAGATGACTCTCTCGCGGCTGTTTCGCTCACGCAGAAGGCGTCCCGCCCTTCCCTCCAGGGGGCGGCGATAGTGAGCGGTGACATCAAGGGGGGACCGGAGGAGGATTTCGTTGTAAGGGCGTTACAATGGGAATAAACCGATTATCAACTTTGAATGATGAAGGAGGAATGTGCCATGAAAAAGAACATGGGGACCGTTGACCGTAGTATCAGGACAATATTGGCGCTAGTGGTGGCAGTCTTGTACTTTACCGGCAACATTACTGGTATAGCCGCTATTATCCTGGGCGTATTCGCTATCATCTTTTTGGCAACCAGTTTCGTCAGTTTCTGCCCTCTGTACACCGTGTTCGGATTCAGTACGATTAAGAAAAAG
>JAQULO010000076.1 GCA_028718565.1 Syntrophales bacterium
CTTGTTTGGACCGAGGACTCATGATTATCCCTCCTTTTGGAAGTCGATGTTCGGTAACATCGAATTATGAGTCAACGATCCTTTTTATTCACCTCCTTCGGTAACATTTAATATGAGGCAATTCGCCGTCCATTATTTCATTGACACACTCGCCTGTTCTGATTAAACTCCCGCCGGTGAAAAGTCGCTCTTATCAACACAAACAAGAAAGTTTGGCGATCTCGCAAAAAGTCGAAAAATGGCCCTTCATTGAAACTGGTGCCTAATAATCACATGCGTTTACAAATCTAAATTTGGAGAAAAGTGACTTCTTAGGAGGCCATCAAGTTTAGATTCGCGTTCCCCATCGATCCGGGCAGTTCATCCGTCCTCAATTTCAGACTGGTTATCTCATCAGAATATTATTACTCCGGCGATTGAACATATCACATGTCATGCCGGAGTTGATCCAACATTCAGGCCAATTCTGGATTCCCGCTTCCGCCGGAAAGACGGCTTTGACATATATTGTTGCCGGAGAAATAACCGGAAACGAGCACCACACTTCCATCAGGATTGGGTGATGAACTGCCCCGCCGCAAGTAGCGAGGTATCAACCGCACAATCTCGTTCGTACCGCCGCAAGCGGCGGGGAATTAACCCCAAGAGGGATTAAAAGCTATCATCATTGCTGGAACGGGAAAAGCAGAAAGGAGGAGGGTTGTGAACGTAAAGGATTGTATTGCCGTTGTTACAGGTGGAGCATCTGGATTGGGAGAGGCGACCGTGCGCAATTTTGTCAGTCAGGGAGCACGTGCGGCTATTCTTGACATTCAGGTGGACAGGGGAGAGACGCTGGTAAAAGAGTTGGGAGGCAACGTGATCTTCGCCAACGCAGACGTCACCAAAGAAGAGGACGTCCAAGCGGCGATCAATAAAACAATCGACGCCTTCGGCGGGTTCAATGTTCTGATTAATTGCGCGGGTGTTGGAGATCCGGGCAAAGTCCTCGGCAAGAAAGGCCCCCTGCCGCTTGATTCTTTCAAAAGGGTCGTGGGGATTAATTTGATCGGCACCTTCAACGTCATCAGACTGACCGTGGAGAAAATGGTTGGCAATACCCCGAACGAAGAGGGCGAGAGGGGTGTTATTGTCAATACAGCGTCGGTTGCCGCCTTTGACGGCCAAGTCGGCCAGCCCGCCTATGCCGCGTCCAAGGGAGGGATCGTCAGCATGACCCTGCCGATTGCAAGAGAGTGCGCCGGTTATGGCATCCGGGTCATGACAATCGCCCCGGGCATCTTCGACACCCCCATGATGGACGGTCTGCCGGAAGAGGCGCGAACCTCCCTGGCCAAAATGGTCCCGTTTCCGTCTCGTCTCGGCAGACCGCCTGAGTACGCGCGCCTGGTCCAGAACATCATTGAAAATCCCATGCTCAACGGGGAGTGCATACGTCTGGACGGTTCCATCCGCATGGCACCGAGATAAACGAAAGCTTGTCTGCGCATACAGAGTGGATGAAGCCGAACACAGGTGGAGTTCGGTATGACATCTGATTTTTACAACTCATAATAGACAAAAGGGGGGAGACATGAGGAGAGTCGCTATTATCGGCGGAGGCCACACAAAATTTATGTTTAACTCGCCGCAATCGGGAGTCGAAATGCTTGCGGAAGCGTCCATGGACGCCATCACCCGGTCAAACTTGAAGCCCAAAGATGTTCAGGCCATTTACTGCGGCAATGTGTTAGGTGACTTTTCCGAGGGGCAGGGTATGGTCCAGTCCTATCTTGCCGATGACATCGGATGCTTTAATGTTCCGGCCAGCCGGTTTGAAGGAGCCTGTGCCTCGGCGACCATGGCCATCAGAGACGCCTTCATGTGGGTCGCGTCGGGTTATTACGATATCGTGCTGGCCGGGGGCACGGAAAAGGCAACAGCCATGGGGACGCCCCTGGCGACCAGGACCTTTGCCATGTTCAGCGATGGGCGCTACGAATACCCCTCAGGGATCAACTTTCCCGGAATTTTTGCCATGCTGGCACATCTGTATTCCAGCAAATACAATATCCCGTTAAAAAAACTCAAGGAAATGCTGGCGTTGGTGTCGGTTCAGTCACATTTCTACGGCATGAAGAATCCTCACGCGCAGTTTCAAAAGGAAATAACGGTGGATCAGGTATTGAATGGCTTTATGGTTTCTTCCCCGTTGCAGTTGCTTGATTGCTGTCCATTCTCCGACGGGGCGGCGGCGCTCATCTTAGCTTCGGAGGAAGTCGCGAAAAAGCTGACCGATAAACCGGTTTACATTGCCGGTGTCGGCCAAGCCTCATCTGGAAAGTTGAGCGCGCAATACAAATATCTGCCCCGGTTGCGGGCGCGGGAGGTCTCGGTCAAACAGGCTTATGACATGGCCGGTCTGGGGCCGAAAGATATTGATGTTTGCGAGCTGCACGATTGTTTCAGCATCGCGAGCCTGATCGCAGCGGAAAGTCTCGGCTTTGCGGACTTCGGGAAGGCGGGTGAACTCTGGGAAAAAGGCGAGACCAAAATCGGAGGGAAAATACCCATAAACATCTCCGGCGGATTGAAATCCAAGGGGCACCCCATAGGGGCCACCGGCGCGTCTCAGGTCTATGACATTGTCCGCCAGCTCAGAGGCGATCTGGTCAACGAGGGAAGACAGGTAGAGGGAGCCAAGGTGGGCCTCGTGGATACGTTGGGCGGTGACGGCGTCATCGTTAATCTGATTCTTAAAGCTGCTCATTGATCATGCAAAGGAGGCAAAAAAAATGGAATATACGCTTACTCACAAGACCTACTACGATGCGCTCAAGAAAAATAAGCTGCTGGGATTGAAATGCAAGGATTGCGCGACGGTCACATGCCCGCCAAAGATGACCTGCCAGGAATGCACCGGCACAAATCTGGAGATTACCGAATTGAGCGGCAAGGGAAAGATCGCTACCTTCACAACCTCTTATGTGGCACCGCTGGGCAGAGAGGTCGAAGCCCCCTATACCATCGTGCTCGTTGAACTTGAGGAGGGTGCGTGGATCATGGGCAATCTGATCGACATCGATCCCGCCAAGGTCGGCATGGAACTGATTGGACGAAAGGTCAAATTAGGCTTTAAAGTGTTCCCCGGAGACATGTATTCAGCCGGGGAAGGGGTCCGGCCGCTCTTCAGTTTCTTGGATTGACCATCAGCCCGGCTTGCCGCTGGAAAACGAATGAGGCAGTGAGAGGAGACAAATGGCATGAGCGAAGAAAAGAAGAAGAAAGCCATGAACAGGCTGAAAACTATGTACCCCCTTCGGGCAAATATAGATCAGGCGTATGAGCGGAGTGTAGAAGCGACCAAGGCGGGGAAACCCACGGCCTGGAGCATGGTCAACTGGTGGGAGGCCGACCCGATCCTCAAGGCCATGGATATTGAGATCGTCTATCCGGAAAACTACGGCGCCGTCTGCGCTGCCATTGGGTCTGCCCAGAAATATCTGGACCGCTCCGATGCGGAGGGTTTCCCGACCCATATGTGCGGCTACGCCCGAAACTGCATCGGTTACACGGCAGAGATGACCGAGTTGGGACACATCCCGTCCGATGCCCCCATGGGCGGCATGTCCAACCCCATCCTGCTGCTCTCTTCCGGCGCCCTGTGCGACGCCCGGATCAAGTGGTTTCAATCCCTGGGACGGTATCTGGACGCCCCGGTGTGGACCGTTGAGTTGCCCCATCCCGGCGTGGAAGAAAGCCAGATGCCGGGTGTCCGTGAAAAATCGATCCAGTTTATGGTCAAGGAATTAAGAGAACTCGTTGCCTTTCTGGAGCGCCTGACGGGCCGAAAGATGGACTGGGCAAAACTGGAGGAAATCACCGACGATTTGATCGAAATAAACAGGATATGGTATGAGATCAATGAGTTTCGCAAGGTGAGGCCATGTCCCATGCACTCCCGGGACTTCTGGAGTTGCATGAACGCCTCCCTCTATCCTGCGGGAGACCCCAAGGTATCGTTAAAGTTGTACCGGGACATGTATGACGAGGTCAAAGACCGGGTCGCCAACAAGATCGGCGCCGTCGAGAATGAAAAATACCGGATGGTTTTTGGCGAATTGCCTCCCTGGCATGCTCTCAAAATATTTGACGAACTGGCGGAAAGAGGCTGGAATTTCGTCGTCGAGAGCTGGGCCTATCACGCGCCCAAGCCGATTGATTACGCCAAGATCAGTGATCCGCTTGAGCGCGTCGCCACGCAGACGTATCAGTGGCTGACCGGTTATTTCCCGGATGCCCTCAAAGAGAAGGAATACATGGGGTACTTTGCCTATCCGTATCTTGAATGGGCGAGAACGTATCAATGTGATGGGGCTCTGTTTCATCCGCTACTGACCTGTCGCACGGCGACCAACCACCTGATCCTTGCCCAGGACCGGCTGCTGAACAAGTTGCATGTGCCATCCCTGATTGCAGAAGGCGATATTGTTGATCTCAAGCTTTTCGACTATGCCGATACGATGCGCAAGGCCGTCGTGCTCGAGGAGATGATGGATCATTACAAGAAGGTCCGGCAGGAGGAAGGGTTTGAGTGGTAAAAGGCAGACAACATGAGCGATAAGGAGAATTCACCGATGACAGCAAAAGGAAAGAAAGGCTTTGCCCGGGCAAAGGAGCTCTATCAGGACAGGTCTCAGCGGGCGAAAGAGCTCAAGGCAGAGGGGAAAAAGGTCATGGGATATTTCTGCCTGTACCCCGTTCTGGAACTATTTACGGCTTTTGACATCGTCCCTTACAGAATACTGGGAGACATGGGGGAACCGATCACCAAGGCGGATTCCTGTCTGCCGACCATCGTTTGTCCTTTCATCCGCAGCGCGCTCGATCTCGGGTTGAAAGGCAAGTATGACTTCTTCGACGGCGTCGTGATGTGTCACAGTTGCGAGGTGGGCGAGAAGGCGGCCCATATCTGGCGCATCTATATGGATCCCTCCTATTACCATTTTCTGGATACGCCGCATACGGTGCACGAGCCGGCGCAACAGCAGTTCAAGGGGCAACTGGAGGACTTTCAAAAAACCCTGGAGGCACTTACGGGAAAGAAACTTTCCGCAGGCAAGCTCAAGGACGCCGTTGACATTTGCAATCAGCAGCGTGTGCTGGTGCGGGAGCTGTATGACCTCAGAAAGTCCGATCCTCCCCTTATCTCGGGGACGGAAATCATCGAGGTCATGGTGGCCCTGATGAGCATTCCCGTGAACGAGGGGAATGCATTGTTAAAACAGATTATCGACGAGGCCAGGGGACGGACGGACGGACCGCAAAAGAAACCGCACCGCTTGCTGCTCTGGGGCACCGTGATCGACAACACGGCCCTGGTCGAGATGATCGAAAATGCCGGGGCCAATGTGGTCATGGACGATACCTGTGTGGGCAGCCGGGCCTATTTCCCGATGGTGGAGCCCACGGAAAATCCACTGGATGGCCTTTCCCGTCGTTATCTCGTAGATATCAAATGTCCCCGCACGTTCCGGGAGGCCGTCTATGGCGACCCCAAGAAGCATTACATCAAAGACCTGGAACACCGGTTCGGCTATCTGAAGGACTATGCCAGGGAATGGAACGCCGACGGCGTGATCCTGCAGTCGGTCAGATATTGCGACATTCACGGCTACGACACGCCCGGACTCAGCGACTATCTCAACCATATCGGCCTGCCGAACATTTACATCGAGCATGATTACAGCGAGGGGGCGCTGGCACCCCTGCGGACGAGAGTTCAGGGGTTCCTCGAATTGATCGGGTAAGGGAAGTCCCTGTCTGCTCGGCGGGATTTTGACTTGAAAACGACGACGATCCTCATATCGCCGTGGCGGCGCCACGGTGCATGAGGTTTTTCGGGATCATCCGATTCGGGAGGGCAGCCTCATCTATTTTGCAGGCATTGATTTAGGTTCCACCATGACCAAGGTGGTGATTGTAGACAGAGACGGGAAAACCCTCTCGTCCCTGGTGGGGCCAACGGGCGCCGAACACCGTCGTCTGGCTAATAAGGTCATGGCAGATGCACTCATGCGGGCTGATCTGTCATTCGATCAAGTATCCTACGTGGTCGCTACGGGTTACGGCAGAATCAATATTCCCTTTGCCGACCGTCAGATTACGGAATTGACCTGTCACGCCAAGGGGATCTCAAGCCTCTTTCCAGGCGTCCGCACGGCCATCGATATCGGGGGGCAGGATGCCAAGGGGCTCAAGATCAGAAACGGCAAGCTCATTGACTTCGTCATGAACGACCGGTGCGCCGCAGGAACGGGGAGGTTTTTAGATGTTCTCGTCGGCACGCTCGGCCTCAGGATAGATGAACTGGGGGAAATTTCTCTCAGAGCGACGCACAAGCTTCCGATCAGCAGCACCTGCACCGTTTTTGCCCAGATGGAGATTATGGCGTGGCTAAGCCAGGGAACGCCGCTCCCCGATATCGTGGCCGGGCTTCATGACGCCATCGCTAACCGGGTCGGCAAGATGGTCAAAAAGCTCAAGATAGAGCCTGAAGTCGTATTTACCGGGGGCGTCGCCAAAAATATCGGCGTGGTCAATGCGCTGCAGGAGTATCTGGGGTTAAAAGTTTCCGTTCCCGCAGAGCCGCTGCTGACCGGGGCGTTAGGTGCGGCCCTTTTGGGCAAGGAGCTCACGCTGAAAGCCATGGCGGAGGGAAAGCCGATTCACGAGAAGGAACTTCGCCTGGCGGAATCGACCTTTTTTCATACGGAGAATCATTGAAGATGGCGCTGATCATGGGTATGGACATCGGTTCGGGAACCAGCAAGGGCGTCATCGTCAGGAACAGGAAGCCTATCGCTTACCATCTGCTGCCTTCCGGCGTTGATTATAGGGCGGTCGCACAGAAGCTCAGAGAAGAACTCCTGGCAAAAGCGGGACTTTCTATAGCGGATATAGCCGATACAATCGCCACCGGTCACGGCGCAGGCAATGTGGCTTTCAGCCGGCATCGGGTGTCGGATATTCTCTGTTGCGCCCGGGGCATTACGAGCATCTTCCCGTCGGTTCGGACCATCATCGATGTCCAGCGGATATCCACGCAGGTGATCCGCCTCAACGCGACGGGACACGTCATCAACTTTACCATCAATGAAAAATGCGCCACCGGAAGCGGTTGCTTTCTCGATATCATCTCTCACGTCCTCCAGATCGACCTGAAAGACGCGGGGCCCCTATCACTCGGGTCTGGTAACCCGGTCACCTTCACAACCGGGTGCGCCGTTTTTGGAGAATCGGAAGCCATTTCGAGGGTATCTGAGGGCGCTTCCAAGGAAGACATCCTGGCCGGCGTCCATCGGGCCCTGGCCAACAAGATTTCCACCCTCGTTGACCGGGTCGGCCTGGAGATGGACTGCGCCATGAGCGGCGGCGGCGGCCTCAATATCGGGTTGGTCGAAAGTGTGGAGAAAAAACTGGGGTTCAAGCTACTGGTGTCTGAACAACCACAGTTTATCAATGCCATCGGGGCCGCCATAATGGCTGAAAATGGTGTAGAAATGGGCGGTTCCCTACCGGAACCGGGGAGCACGATAATAACGTAAAACATACAGGAGGAGGCAGGACCATGGCAGAACAAATAACGATTCTGGATAAGTACGGGGTGGATGTCGGCTTCAAACTGGCCTATGAAAGGGTCATCTCGGCGGAGGATATTGACCTTTTTGCAAAAGTTTCCGGGGACTTCAATCCCGTTCACATGAACGACGATTATGCCAAGAAAACCTTCTTCAAGGGCCGGATCGCGCACGGGGCTCTCTCGCAGGCGCTCCTGTCGGCAACAATGGCCAAGCTCCCCGGCCTGGTCATCTTCATGTCCCAAACGCTCAATTTTGTAAACCCGGTGAGAATCGGGGACACCATCACAGCCATCGCCGAGGTTACCTCAACGCGCAAGGACAAGGGGATTGTGAACATGAAAAATACCTGCGTCAATCAGAAAGGCGAGACGGTTGTCGAAGGGGAGGCTTCTGTCCGGATTTTCGAGAAACCTGCATAATAACGATGGGATTGTTGTAAAGAGGGGGGCTGCGGTAATGGTTTGCCGCAGCCCCCTCTTTTTTACTCTTTCAGTTTTTAGCGGCAACAGCGCTTTGAATGCATGATACAATTTCTTCCTTGGTTGCCGATAGGAATGTGCCGTCAAACCCGATATTCTTCAATTTGGGGATATCCTTGGGCGGAAAGATGCCGCCGATGAGAAACGATGTCCGCTTCTTGATGCCCCTTTCCTCGGCGGCCTTCATCAAATCGCCGCCAAGGGCAAGCTCACCCCCACAGTAGGTGCTGATCCCGATGACATCCACGTATTCCTGGACTGCCGTTTCAACGATCTGCTTCGGCAGGGCGTTGCCCATTAATATGACCTCCATCCCGGCATCCCTGAGCATACCGGCCACGGCAATAATCCCTCTTGAGTGCGTCTCCAACGGGAACTGGGCCAACAGCACTCTTATCTTTTTTTTACTTGCCATAGCGTTTTAACCTCCTTGGTCGTCTTAGTCGATGTTTCAAGCATAGATGGGCGTTTTCCACAGACCGAAAGCCTTAACAAAGGCCCGGCGCATCTCCCCGACCGTCACATCAGCTCTGGCACACTCGACGCAGGCCGCCATCACGTTGCCCCCCTTCTTGCAGGCATCGATCAGGGCCTTGATCGTATTATCCGCCTTCTCGTTGTTTCTCTGCGATCTGACCCGGGCCAGCTTGTCCATCATTGCCTTGGCAAGGGCAGGGTCATATTCCTTGACCCAGATTTCAGGCATTTCGAGGTTGGGATCTCTGAAGTAGTTGCGTGCCACGATTTTTATCGTGCCGTCCTCTATCATTTTCTGCTCGCGCTGAATGTATCTGGAAGCCTTGTTATGCAGCCAGCCGCTGTCCACGACGTCCACCAGACCGCCCATCTTCTCGATCTCATCGATTTCATCAAGGATCAGTGCTTCGATCTTATTGGTCAGCGCCTCCACGTAGAATGATCCGGCAAGAGGATCAACAACCTGCGTAATCTGCGTCTCGGCTTCGAGGATCTGCTGGGTCCTCAAGGCCAGAAGGTTGGCCACATCCGACGGGATGGAGAAGGCTTCATCGTAACCGTCGACATGCAGAGACTGCGCGCCACCCAGCGCCGCCGCCATGGCGTGATAGGCCGACCGTGTCACATTGGCCATCGGCTCTTCCCGCATCAGGGAAACGCCCGACGTCTGCACGTGACACTTGCTCCACATGGACCTCGGATTCTTGCAATTGAATCTGTATTTCATGATCCGGTACCACAGGCGCCTGACGGCCCGCAGACGGGCAACCTCTTCGAAGAAGTCATTAGCCGGCGACCAGAAGAACGCCAGTCTTTCTCCGACCCAGTCTGGATCATAGCCTCTTTTACCCATGTCTTTGAGAATTTCAACGCCGTTGGCGATCGCCACGGCCATTTCGGTGATGCCGGAGGTTCCCCACTCCCTGAGGTTGTAACCGTTCAGCGTGATAAAATTCCATCGCGGCACGTACTTCCTGATGAACTCGATATTGTCGCACTGAACCCTGAAATCGTCCCGCGGGGGAATGTATTCCGAAGCGCTGCGGACAACGCTTTCCATGATAAAATCATTCTGTACGCTGCCGGGCAGCTTATCCCAAGGGATGCCCCTGCGCTCGGCCATGACGAGATACATCGGAAATATGATCGACGTATTCCTCGGGTAATGGGTCACGATGGAGGCGCTGATCTGGTCTATAGGGATGTCCTTGTAAATGGCTTCCATGTCTTCGACGCAGTCAATTGGGACTCCCACGGTTCCGACCTGCCCCATGGACTCCGGCTCATCGGAGTCAAACATCTGAACGGTGGCAAGATCCAGCGCCAGGTTCGTCCCGGTGGCGCCGCGCTCGAGCAGCATTTTGAGCCTGTTATTGACCTCTGCCGGTGAACCGGCGGCCGACAACTGACGTAATGTCCAGGTTCTGCCCCGATACATGTTGGCATGCAACCCCCGCGTGAAGGGTTCCTGACCTGAAAATCCCAGATCCTTTGCATAATCCAGGTTTTCATTGTCGATCGGTGTATAGAGAAGACTCCTCGGTATATCGGAACCCAGGATCGTCTTGGGGGTGACCTCCCAATTTTTTCTGTCCTTCTCCTGTACCACCGTTTCTTTCCAGACGGCAAAGTTATCCTTGATCTTCGCCAACGCTTCGGGATTGTAAAGCGGCGTAGGTTCCCCTTCTGCCAGCTTTGCTTTCAGAATCTCCTTGGTGGTTTTTCCACTATCCATCTTCTCCCCCTTTCTAATACTTCGGTTAATGTTAAACTTCCCTTACCGTTGTATCTATGCCAAGACGGTTCACATGCTATAATGGCTTTTTTGTTTCTTTGTGAAATCTTAAAGCTTGAATACCCAACCCTGCGGGCCGGACGCTTACTGTATGGCAAACGATTGTTGCTTTATAGAGACTGGTCAGTGCGTGGCAATCTGCTTGAAATGCGCACCCAGCCAGCCAATGATTTCCATGGCAGCCGAGTGTGGGTCCATTTTTCTCTGTGCGATGCTGTCCACCAGCCCTTCAAGATGACCCTCTTCCACGAACCCCTGATAGCAGTAATCCCTGACGAAGGTTTCCACATTTTTAAGTAGTTCTTCCCTTGCCCGGACCTTCCTGCGTTTCTGCAGTTCGCCGCTTACGGCCAGATAGTCTTTATGCTTGAGCAAGGTATCGGCCAGCTCTTCCGCACCCCTGCCCGAGTTGGCCTGGGTCAGGACGATACCTGGCTTCCAGTCCTCCGCTCTGAATGTCCGCATCCCAAGCATGAATTCTACCCTTGAAATGACATAATCCGCGCCGCCTTTATCGGCCTTGTTGACGACAAAGACATCGGCCGCCTCGAGGATGCCGGCCTTGATCACCTGCACCTGGTCTCCCGAGTCCGGGGACAGAACCAGGACAGATGTATCCGAAACCTTCGTAATATCTACTTCAGACTGTCCTGTGCCGACCGTTTCGACGAGAATGACATCCTTGCCCATGGCATCCATGATATGGATCATGCTGATGGTCGACTTTGACAAGCCTCCTCTCCAGCCTCTTGTAGCCATGCTGCGAATAAAGACGCCCCGGTCCATGATGTGTTCTTGCATCCTGACGCGATCGCCCAGCACGGCGCCACCGGTAAACGGGCTTGTCGGGTCGACGGCGACAACGCCGACGGTCATGTCTTTCTTTCTGAAAGCGCCGATTAACGTGTCGATCAAGGTACTCTTGCCGACGCCCGGAGGCCCCGTCAACCCGATCACGTACGCCCTGCCGGTATGAGGATAAACGACCCCCAACGCCACAAGCGCGTCCGGGCGTTCGTCCTCGATGCCCTGCATGAGCATGGCTGCGGCTTGAACATCACCTTCCAAAACTTTCGCTGCTGAATACATTTGAACTCCGATGATCCTCTACCCCATTGCCCGATTTCCTACCTTTCCTGCAAAAAACTGTCAAGACTTTTATACATCTTTGATGCCTTCGTAGTAAGCGGCAACAACTGTTTTATGCGGTCGGAGACAGAATACCACAGGTAAACCCTTGGATGAATGAGCATTTCCAACCATTCACGCAAATGCGCGTCCTCAACTGAAAACCGGTCGTTATCGGGCTTCTAATACATCCTTTACGTTTGCTGCGGTCTGTGTCATAATCCCCACCTATCGTACGTTCTGTCTCCTCTATCTTGCTGGTTAATCTCAGGTTATTATGTGCACAGCGGCATATCTTTA
>JAQULO010000077.1 GCA_028718565.1 Syntrophales bacterium
GTTTGGACCGAGGACTCATGATTATCCCTCCTTTTGGAAGTCGATGTTCGGTAACATCGAATTATGAGTCAACGATCCTTTTTATTCACCTCCTTCGGTAACATTTAATATGAGGCAATTCGCTGCCGATTATTGGCTTGACATCTCAGAAAATAGTTGTACATTACAACCATGCATACGGAGCCTTCCACCGACACAAGAAAACTCCTTTTACTGATCACCGATCTGTGTCAGGCGGCGCGTTTCTGTAGACAGGATTCCGTCTTTTGCGAAGGGGTCACCTTCTCCCAGTTTCTCATCCTTGACGCCCTTGCGACGCAGGGAAGATTGAAGATGACGGACCTCCATTCCGTACTTGCAGTAGAAAAGAGCACCACCACGCGGCTCGTCAGACCTCTCATCGAAAGGGAGTTGGTACAGCGGGAAAAAGCGGATCACGATCTGAGGGCAATTTATCTTCGCATCACGCCTACGGGGAAGGAAACGTATCAGAAGGTATGGGGTTGCTTTACGGAGTTTGCCGAGACAATCCGGGGCAAGATTCCGGAAGATGACAGAACCGATGCCTACCGTGCCCTCAAAACTATCCTTGATGCGATACGTAACACATCATCTGTATGTAGTTGTAATCCTAATGATTCAATGAAACTTAAAAATGGGAAAACCGAATTTAATATCACTTGATGACATACAGAGGGTATCAGGTCCCGAGACCGTTTCAGCCCCGCTCACCTGAGCAACATCTTGCGAGGTTCAGGTGAACCCGCCGCGCATGGATCAGCCCTTTGTGACCGGAGCCGTCGAGCCCGTCATCGGCCGCGCCCCCCAGGTCTCTTCATCCCTTGTGTGGCCTGACCGGTGGGGAACGATCAAGGCCCGCTCCGGCATTAATCGGATGGACTATACCGTTGATCCCGGTCTCTATGCCCTGGGGAATCCTAACGCCGAATCACCGGTCCTGGTTACGGCAAACTACAAGTTGAGCTTTGACAGTCTCCGGTCGGCCCTCCCCGGACGTGATGCCTGGATTCTCGTCCTCGACACGAAGGGGATAAATGTCTGGTGCGCTGCCGGAAAGGGGACCTTTGGCACGGCCGAACTCGTCGCCCGCATCAAATCGAGTGGGACCGACCGGGTCGTCTCCCACCGAAAGATCATCCTTCCGCAGCTTGGCGCCCCCGGTGTCGCCGCGCATGTCGTCAAGAAGCTCGCCGGTTTTACGGTCCATTACGGCCCAATCAGGGCCGAAGACTTGGCGGAGTACCTTGATCGCGGGATGGTGGCCACTCCCGCAATGCGTCTGAAGACCTTCACCCTTTCAGAGAGAGCGGTATTGATTCCCATTGAGCTGGTTCAGGCGCTCAAAGCGGCGCTCATAGTCGCGCTGGTAGCTCTCGTCATTTCCGGACTTGGAGGCCCGGATACATATACAAACAATGTAGCGGCTTACGGAATCTTTTTCGTTATTGCCCTGCTTGGCGGAGTATTCGCGGGGGCCGTGCTGACACCCCTCCTGCTTCCCTATATTCCGGGACGGGCTTTTGCGCTGAAGGGTCTGGTACTGGGCCTGATTGCCGCCGTGGTTCTCGTCTTCTTCCGGAATCCCGATATGGCACGGTGGTCCGACCGCATGGAGACGCTGGTATGGTTTCTTCTGGTTCCTGCCTTAGCGGCGTTCCTGGCCATGAATTTTACCGGCGCCTCGACCTATACCTCCCTCTCGGGCGTCAAGAAAGAGATGCGGTGGGCCCTCCCTCTGGAAATAACAGCCGGCGGAACGGGGTGCCTGCTCTGGCTGGGATCACGATTCATCGTATAGGAGCACACCTATGACACGACTCAGATATCTCAAGAATGTGGTAACACTGGCGCTTGACGAAGAAAAGTGCATCGGATGCGGCCTCTGCCTGACCGTCTGTCCCCACGCCGTATTCAGCACGAACGGCGACAAGCGCGTTCGGATTGCCGATCGCGACGCCTGCATGGAGTGCGGTGCCTGCGCCCTCAACTGCCCCACCGAGGCATTGACGGTAAACGCGGGTGTAGGATGCGCCGCCGCCGTAATAAATTCCATGCTTGGCGGCGGATCACCTACCGGGTGCAGCTGCAGCATCGACCCGGACGATGCGTCCTCCGTAAAAAAACGCCCTACCTGCTGTTAATATCGACCTTCTGTCCGTACGCCATAAGCCTCTTCAAATCGCATCTTCCGGATTTTCTGTGGTATCTCTGTCCGTCTCATTGGCCACATGACCACTGGATTACCTCTAACATACTTAAAATAATGCCTAAAAGAGTGACATCTGCCATTTTTTTGCCTTTTAGCGGGCAACAGCTCGTAAAGAGTGGACTGCATCGAGGTTGACCCTCACATATAGCTGTGAAGCCCTGAGAGGATATAGTTTACACCGAGATAGGTAAAGATAACCGCGAAAAAACCGGCAATGGATATGACGGCCATTGCGGCCCCCGTCCACCCCCGAACCAGGCGGGCGTGAAGATAGGCACCGTAGAGCATCCATGTTATCAGCGACCAGGTTTCCTTGGGGTCCCATCCCCAGTAGCGACCCCAGGCAGTATCGGCCCAAACGGCGCCGGTAATGATCCCGAACGTCAGCAGCAGAAAACCGACCGATATGCTCCGATAGGCAAGCTCATCAAAGAATACCGGAGAAGGCAGCCGGGAGACCAGCCGCCCCCGTATCTTTGCCGTCAACAGATAGAGTGTTCCGGCACCGAATGAGAGGGCAAAACATGCATAGGCAAGGAAGGCACTGATGACGTGGCTGATCAGCCAGTTGCTCTGGAGGGCCGGAATCAGGGGTTGTATTCGGGTGTCAACACTCCCCGAGAGAGATGCAGAGGCCAAAAGGATAAAGGAGAAAAAGGAAAGGATGGCACCGATGAGGCCGTTTCCGTACCGCTTCTGCGCGAAGAACAGGACCACGATAAGTGACCACGAGAAAAAGACAAGGGATTCGTAGAAGTTCGACAACGGTGCGTGTCCTATCCCCAGGCGGTAGGAGAGAACCCACCGGATGTCAATTGACACCGTCTGGATGACGAATCCGGCCGCCACAATAACGGTGGCCGCCCTTTGCACTCCCCGACTTCTCGATACAACGGCGATCAGAAAAACGAGGGCCGAGGCGAAATAGACAAAGGTCGCTATACTGATAAGAAATGTGTCATCCATAGTTTCACGCGGTGAATATCTTTCGGCATGCCTCATCAAGCCGCTCTTCGAAGCCCTTCCTGTTTTTCCCGGCATCGACAGCAATCAGGATCTCTCCACCCCCCTGTCCGGGGATGATCCTCACCCAGATGCGCCTGTGAGTCCCGAGGAGACTCAGGGTAAAACCGATCAGGATCATTATAAAGCCGGTCCAGACCAGCGGGAGACCTGGGTCGCTGCCGACTTGTATCCCTGTGTAAAAGCGCGTATCGAAATCCTGGAAATCAAAAATATAGCCACCGTGCTGCTCCGCCTTATGCCCCTTGTTGTCACGGAAAATCCAAAAGATATCGTGTTCCTCACCCGGCCTGATCAGGACCCCCAGCAAGGCGGGGCCCCGCCCCTGGAAGTCGGGTACGAACCTGGCAACGACAAAGGAGGCCACGGTGTCCGTCAGGGAGGCCTTCTTCATGGATCAAGGGTTAACGAGACCTCTTTCCCAGTCTCGGCATGCCTCGCAACGACCTTGAAACTGCCTGCCCCTGCAATACCGTAGGTCGCCTGGCAGAATTTCAAACCTTTATATTTCAGGGGCTCGTTCACCCTGATGGTTGCGGAGAGGACCTTTTTCTCCCCTTCCAGGACTGTCACATCGGATCGATACTCTCTGGGCATACCGTTTTCGTACAATGCCACGGAAAAATCATCGCAGGCGATGGTAAAGGGGAGAACCCTGGTCTGGTCGCTCCCGAAGAATCTAACAATATTTGAGGACGTACCTTCGTCAATCCTCATCTGACCGCTGAACCCCCAGATGGTTCCTATCAGGCCTCCGGCAAGGATCAGGAGGACACTGATGTGGATGCCGATCATACCCACTCCGGCATACCGCCCCCTTTCGGCATAGAGATAGGTTGTTTCCTCCCTACAGATCATGGTCGGCTCTCCCACGAGCGACAGCAGCAGCGTGCGGGACTGTCTCCGCATATCATCGATGGGGCTGCGACTCTGAAAAACTCTTGTAGTTGGAACCCTCTGAAAGACCCTGTCATCCCCATTTCTGTCTCCGGAACGAACCTGCCGGAGGAAACGGGAAATCTGCCGGGTGGTACAGGCAGCGACATTGATGGCCAGGAGAAGGAAAAGGCCGGTAAACCACCACGAGTGGTACAAGTCTGAAACATGAAAGAATTCGAGGAGTAAAGACAAGGCTGGGCCGTACACATCCTCATAGTGTTTCCGGGGGAACCCCTGCTGGACGAGGGTACCCAAAATAGATGTAACAGCCAGGATCAGAAACAAAAATAGCGTAAGCCTAGCCGAGGCAAGGCCCCTGTAGAGGATTCGCATCATGGGTGCTGTCTATACCTAATCGTTGAAAAGTAGTAACTTTTGCATTGATCAGTGATGTCTTCCTGAACGCACGAACCATAAGCGTTTGTAGGAGAGTAGGGATGGTAAGTCAATAGAAATTCTAAAATTTTGCATTGTTTTACAAGTTCCGGCTGGGAGATAGCCTATAAGCTTCATAAGCTCAGCAATAATATAGTGACCTGCTGTTAATAAACCCGTAAGGGTGGGGTCTGAAGACGCTCCTTCTCCCTTTTCCCTCTTGCGGATATCTGCTATAGGTATCAACGCGATGCTAAGCGGACACAGGCTGATTTACAAAGACCCATTACAGAACAATCTAACCAATTAAAAACGCATAACTATCTATGACAGACATACACCCTGACCGCCTCTATCTGACCTCCACCGGAAGGCTGGCGCGCGAGCTCACCCGTCGCTTCCACCTGAAGTGCCTCCGTGAGGGAAAACGGGGATGGGAATCCCTGCGGGCGATCAGCCTGAACGCCTGGCTTGACCGGACATGGTCAGAATCGTGGCCCGAGGAGATGCCCGCTCCCGATCTCTACCGACTAAATCTCTGGAAGGAGCTGACAGCCAGGATCACGCCCCCTTTCCCCCTGACCGTGGATACGAACCTGTGCGCCATTCTCGATGAAAACTACGGTGTCATGGTGCGTCACGACCTTGACCCCGCTTCCGGCTTCCCCTCCACCACCCTGGTCGAATGGAGAAGAGCGGTCAGCGCGGCCTTCGGAAAAGAGCTCAAATCCCGTAGTCTCTTTCATCCGTCCACTTGCCCCGCCCTCATACAACAGGCAATAATTGAGGGTAGGATTGTCCTTCCAGAGAGAATCACACTTGCCGGCTTTGAATCCCCCGCACCCTTGGAGCAAAAACTTTTTGTAACGCTTGAGGAAAAGGCCGATGTCCAGTACGCAAATTCCCCTAAGCAAAGGGCGGAGAAGATCGAAGCCCTGGCCCTCCCCTCTCCCGAGCAGGAGGTCATCTACCTGATCCATCGCCTCGCGCAGGACGCTCGTACAATACCTCTGCACCGGATAGGGGTCATAGTTCCGGCGATGGACCGATACGCCAAGACGCTGGAGCGATCTTTACGGGACGTTATGGCTGAGTCCGCGCCCCACGGCTTCCACTGGTTCAATATGACAAAGGGTGTCCCACTCCTTGAGACACATCTTATGAATGCGGCCCTGCTCCCCCTGCGTTTTGTACTCGAGGGGCAATCCCGCGAGCTGCTCCTCTCCCTTTTCCTGTCCCCCTACTATGGGTGGTGCTGGCAGGGGAAACGCCATGAGATCGCACGGGCCGATATTGTGTGGAGGAAACACTCCATCGACTCCGGCCTTGAAGGTCTCCTTCGGGTATTGAAGGGGGAAGATCCACTTACATACAGTTTTATTCCCCAAGAGAGCCTCGAACACATCTCTTCTTTCTGCCGTACAACGCAGATATCTGAAAAGAAGAAAGGGGCTTTCTGGACAGGGCAGCTGAGAGAGGTCTGGACCCGTCTCGGGTTCCCCGTCGTATCGGATGAAAAGGATACCGTTGACAGGAACGGTCTTGACGCGATTGTCGAAGAGATCGACCGGCACCTGTCCGAAGTGTGGATGGACTGCCGCGAGTTTTCGGGCTGGCTGACACACCTCGCCGCCAGCAAGGTGGTGCAGATCGGCGCGGCGGAGGATGCAGGCATACAGATCATGGGAACAATCGAATCGCGCGGCCTTGATTTCGACAAGATTTACGTCCTCGGCATGGACAACAGGTCGCTCCCGGAACCGGCACGTCCCCTCCCCTTCCTCGACTCTATGGAACGAAGACTGGTGCAGGGAGGTACAGCGGAGAGTCAGTACGAATTCGCAAAGCGGACCTTCGACCACCTGATGACCCTCGCGCCGGATATCACCCTTCTCCGGGCGGAGCAGGAAGACCTCAAGCCCCTCGCGCCCTCCCCCTTCTGGCCAAGTATCGAGGAAAAGCGCTCCATCGACATCTGGAACGCCCCAGAACCGGCATGGCTGAGGGCAGAATGGCTTCGATCAGCCTATGAAGGACTACATGAAGAAATTACGCCTGATCCCCCAGAAGAGGTGCTTACCGTCCACGACTTTGTTCCGGAAACGGTCTCGGTAAGCCGGTTTCAGAAGGCGGTCATCTGCCCGTACAGGTTCTTTGTCGAAGGCATCCTGAAGATGGAACCGCTGGAAGAGATCGAACCGGACGCGTCCCCACGGGAGAAAGGAAACCGGATTCACAGCGTGCTGGCACTCTTCACGCAGAGGCTGAGGGATGGGGCAATGGATCTAACCAAGGAGGACACGCTCACCGAGGCGCGGAAACTCCTGACGGCATGTGTGGACGATACGCTTCACGATGTGGTGGACAAGCCACACTGGCAGGTCGAACGGAGGCGCTGGATCGGCCTCGAAGGAGGCATGCTCACCGACTGGCTCAATCGCGAGATGGAGCGTTGCCAGGAAGGCTGGAAGTGCGTCGCGGAGGAAAGCTCGTTTGATGCCCTCACGGTCGTGGGACTCCCCTTCTCTCTGAGGGGACGAATAGACAGGGTGGACTTCAGCAAAGAGGGAGGAGCTCTCCTCTGGGACTACAAAACAGGCGAATCGCCCACGGCGGCAGACATCGTGACACACTTGAAAGATCCACAGCTTGTCATCTACCTCCTGGCCCTTTTGAGCGGACACATTTCCGCACTGGAGCCATATATCGACTCGAATACGCCCTTTTCGGCCGGATATATCCGACTCAAGTCATCAGGCGATATCAGAATTTTCCCGATCAAGGGGATCGAATCATCCCTGGAGAATTGGAGAGCGGCCATGGCTAAGTTGGGAGAGCTGCTTGGGGCTGGTGATTTTAGGGCAGAGCCCTTCCCAGTCTCGGAGGTAACCGACCGCTACAAGACCTGCGAGAAGTGCCCGGCGTTAACGCTGTGCCGGGTGGGAGTTCTTGGCCTTCAGGAAACTGGCGCGGAGGAGGAGACCGATGAAGAGCCCGAATGACGCGAGGCAGCGAAGCGCCGCGCTTGATACGAGCAAGTCGCACCACGTTGAATCCCCCGCAGGATCGGGCAAGACAGCCCTCCTTACCCGGCGTTTTCTCAAACTCCTGGGGGAGGTTCGAGACCCGGCTGAGATCCTGGCCATCACCTTCACCGAGAAAGCGGCCGGAGAGATGCGCCAGCGCATAACCGGTTTCCTGAGCGGCAACGCAACCGCGAACGACCCCGACGGAGAAATGGCCCTGCTCGCCGAAAGGGCCATCCGCGCACACAAAGGCAAGGCGCACCTTCTCACCTCTTCCGACACCCTCAATATCATGACCTTCCACGGCTTCTGTAGCCACATAGCCCGGCGCGCACCCCTTGAAGCCGGAGTCGCGCCCGATTTTGAGATCATAGACAATGACGCACAGGCGATCCTGATAGAAGAAACCGTCCAGGCCGCCCTGAAGGGCTTCTTTAACTATTCCGCGACCGATGACAGGAGGAGGGCGTTTGAAAACCGCCTCCTCTACCACAACAATAACTGGAACGGTATCTCACAGGAATTCAGCGGTATCATACGAAACAGGGGGCGCTTCAGAGAGCTGATAGAAATCATCCGTGGCGCGGGTAGACGGGGGCTTTCGGAGCTTCCGGCAATCCTCGACGAACGGCTCCGCATCTATGTCGAAGGCCGTCTGTGTACCATCCTGAATTGCTTTAAGGAAACGGAGCTGGGTCGCTGCTGGAAAGATCTGATAGCACACCTGTCCGACAAGGGAGCACCTATGGGATCACGTCTGCCTGCGTCTCTTCCGGGGGACACCTGGGAAGACCTGCCATCCTGGCAGACGGTCGCGAACGCGCTCACCACAAAGGCAGGAACAGCTCTAAAAAGATTAGGTCCAGCAGGCGGTTTCTACAGCAACTTCAGCAAGACACCGTGGGGAGAGATGATAACATCGATGGGCGAGCCCTGCGCCACGGCCCTCGCAGAATCCAAGACCCTACCCTTCCCCGACGATATCGGGTCTGACATCGATATCCTCTCGGACTTTATCGTCACCGCGGCAGACCTGATTGATCGTTATGAGACAGCATGCACGCAGCGGCGCGTTGTCGACTTCGCTGGGCTTGAGCAGGCCGCACTCCGCGCGCTGGGCGACGGCGAGCCCTCCGACGTTCAACTTTATCTCGATCATCGGATACAGCACCTCCTCGTGGATGAATTTCAGGATACAAACCGTGCCCAGTGGGAACTCGTCAGCCGTCTGTGCGGCGGCTGGTCCCCGGAAGACGGGCGAACCGTCTTCATCGTGGGCGACCCCAAGCAGTCGATCTATTCCTTCAGAAACGCGGAGGTGAGCCTCTTCATGGAGGCAAAGGCGGGGATTCCCGTCCCCAGCGGGGGAACGATCACTCTCGACACGCACCTGCTGACAACGAATTTCCGCTCCGGCAACAAACTGATCGAATGGATCAATGGCCTGTTCGGCGAGGTGGTAATGAAGGACCCGGATACCGATGCCGACGAGGTCCCCTTCAGTCCCTCCGAGACATACGAAGGCAAGGAAGGCGGCGCGATATCCCTCAGCCTCTTCGCCAACGGCGACAAGGAAAAAGCGAAGGACAACGAAGCCGGATGGCTCGCCGGAAAGGTCAAGGAGGTCATGCTAACAAACGGCCCGAATACCTCAATCGCGGTCCTCCTCTTCACCAGAAATCGGATCAGCCGCTACCTCCGAGCCTTCAAAGAGCAGGGCATCCCCGTTCAGGTACGGGAAGGCCTCGGCCTTATGCAGCGGCCGGAAGTCATGCACCTGATGAAGATCGCCGAGCTTCTGGCGCACCCGCATGACGACCTTGCATGGGCCTCCATCCTGCGCTCGCCCTGGTCGTGGTTTGACATGAATCTCCTGTATGAGACCGCCCTGCAAGAACCAAAGAGTTGGATGGAGAAGATATCCATGACCGCTCGTTCCCATCCCGACATGGAACACCTCACCAAAGCGATAGAAAACGCCTCACGCCGCGTTGGACGCGATCCCCTGGGGGTAACCGTCAGAACTTTCTGGGAAGACCTTGGCGGACCACGCAGGACGGCATCGCGGTACGGTATGGCCGGGGTCGCGAACTGTATGCGCTTTTTCGAGATACTGGAAGACGCTCACAAGGGGACACCCCTCGAAACCCTCCGACAGGTAAAGGCCACGATAGACTCCCTGTACGAGCCAGCCGATCCGGCCGCCTCCCGCTCCCCTGTCGAGATGATGACCATCCACAGGGCCAAAGGCCTGGAGTCCGACGTCGTCTTCCTCCCCTTCATGGACTGGGCGCCCCTGTCCGACATATCGACGACAGCGCCCCCCTACCTGATGGAACGGGTTCCGGGAACCGAGGGAGAATATCTGGTTGCCATGGGGAAGGACCGGAGAAGCAAGGATACGCCACCGGTCTTTAACCTGTTGAAGACGTTTCAGCGAAACCGGCGATGGGGCGAGGCGAAACGTCTCTTCTACGTCGCGGCCACGCGGGCAAAAGGAAGCCTTTTCATGAGCGGCATAGCGAAGGTAAAGGATGACAATATACTCACGCCCGGCAAGAAGAATATCCTCGAATGGGTCATGGAACATGAGGGTATCAACGGCGCGGCTATGGGCGACATATCCGTCGGAAGGAACATCCCAATAGAGATCAACCCCGCGTCCCCTTCCCTGCCGCCGGACGCGATGACCAGCGCCCCTGCCCTTCCCGAACCGTACGACCTTAAACCGGAGCGGCCAGCCTACATCATGGCAAAATCCCCATCGTCATTTGCCGAGGATAAACTCCAATCGGAAGGAAAACTTGACGGCGACGAGGCCAACTTCAACCGGGTACGCGGAGCGGTGACACACGCGATACTGAGCGCTGCCATACGCGGGATGGCACTCCCCACTACAAAGGCAACAGCCCGCGCCCTGCAAGCTGAAGGCGTCGAGCAAACCCGCGCCGACAAGACAGCCGCCGGAATCCTTGAAGAGGCCCAAAAGACTCTCTCCGACCCCTTTATCACCCGGCTGACAGCAACCCCTGGCGCACAAAACGAATGGGAGATAGAAGACGCTCCCGTAGATGAACGCGTGCGCTCGGGCATAATCGACCTCGCGGCACTCGATGGAGATACCTGGTGGATCTGCGACTTCAAGACCTCGCGCCCCGAAGAAGGCCAGCCGGTGGAGGAATTCATCGCCCAAGAGAAAGAACGGTATCACCCACAGCTTGAGGCCTATCGCGAGATGCTGTCACACCTCAAAGACATCCCGGAGACCAACATACGCACGGGGATCTACCTGACCGCCCTGCTGAGGTGGGAAGAGCTGTAATAGATAGTTATCGACGCATAGCTTCAACCATATAAATTTCTTGACATAATTTTTTCAGGGTGTATGGTTTTTGTTGTTTTATGTGGGGAATAGTTCGGGATCTAAAGTAGGCAGAAATATTGAGGTAAAAATAGTTGGGCGATAGCCCCAAGCAGATCGATCCGTTCACAATCACACAGTTTTGATTTGGCCAAGGCAATGAGGTAGTAATGAGTTCAGCAGTCAAGCAGGAGTTCTTTCGTTGGATCGGCGGTCTTGATTCTGCAAAGCTCACAGATATTGAGCGTAAACTGCTCAACCTGCTGGTTACCAATTTTGATACACTGGCACCGCTCACTACTCTAAAGGGAAGTAACAATAGAGCCTCAAAGTTGAATGAGCTGATTCAAAAACATCATGCCACACTCTCTAACGAATTCCCTGATATTCTGAGCCATCAAACTGACAAGTCGGAAAAATTCGATCGAATAACAGAACTGAAAATAGGACCGTTCCGCGGCTTTACAACAAGCGAAGCGTTTGCATTCGACAAAAAATATACCTTCATGTATGGCCCCAACGGCTCAGGCAAATCGAGCTTTTGCGAAGGTCTTGAATATGCACTACTTGGTGGAATCGAAGAAGCTGACGCCAAGAGAATTGTAATTAGTGTCCATCCGGAAACAATAAGTTTCTAGAATAATTGGAGAATGTGGCATTTTTTGCTTGCTTTTTTCAACGCATTTTGGCACCTTATTATAGCTATATATCCGAAACTATTGTTTAATCTATAGAGCAAGGACGAACAATGCGCCGAAAAAGCAATCCCCAACTATTTCTATTCGATACTCCGTCGAACAACCCTGTTGCAAAGGAACT
>JAQULO010000078.1 GCA_028718565.1 Syntrophales bacterium
CGGGGCGGTTCTGACCCTGAGTGGCGACCTGGTGGCCGATAGCGCGTATGCCGGCGCAGACCCTCGGATACGGGTCTCGTAACGTTTTGCGTTTGGGAGTTGCATCAGAGAATGAAGACAGATTTCTGGTACAGATTTTTCAGGAACAAGATGGCGGTGGCCGGGGGCGCGCTGGTAAGCCTTCTCTTTGTTGTCTCCCTCTTTGCTCCATGGGTTTCCCCCTATGATCCCAATGAGATAAACTTGAGCGAGGTATTGGTGCAGCCCTCCCTCGCTCATCTTTTCGGGACGGATCAATTGGGGCGTGATGTCCTGAGCCGGATAATATGGGGTGCCGGTATATCGTTGAAGGTGGGATTTGTGGCGACCGGTTTTTCCCTGTTGATTGGGGTAATCCTGGGAGCGCTTGCCGGATATTACGGGCGGTGGGTGGATGCGGTGATTATGCGCTTCGTCGATATTATGCTCTGTTTCCCGGCGTTTTTCCTGATCCTCGCCGTGATTGCCATCCTGGAACCGTCGATCTGGAATATCATGATCGTGATAGGTCTGACCGGCTGGATGGGGATCACCCGTCTGGTGAGGGCCGATTTTATCTCCCTCAGGGAGAGGGATTTTGTCCAGGCGGCCCGTGCCATAGGTGCCGGTGATCTTCGCATCATATTCAGGCATATTCTCCCCAACGCCATGGCCTCCGTCCTGGTTGCCGCCACCCTCGGCGTTGCGGGCGCCATACTTACGGAATCCGCTCTCAGCTTCCTTGGGATAGGCGTGCAGCCGCCCACGCCGAGCTGGGGGAATATCCTCACGGCGGGGAAAAATAATATCGATATCGCCTGGTGGCTCTCGCTCTATCCGGGACTTGCGATCCTGATGACTGTGTTGGGGTACAACCTGTTAGGGGAGGGGATACGAGATTCCCTCGACCCGCGTCTGAGATAACGGATCGGTGTATGTAAATCGAATTCATGCAGGGAAGGGAAGGTAGATGCTGGTTGATTCTCACGCTCATCTTGAGATGGATGAATTTGACGGAGACAGAGAGGCCGTCATACGCAGGGCGCAGGAGAGCGGTGTCGATTGTATCGTCACGGTAGGTGTCAATCTGGAGGACAGCCGCAAAGCGGTTGCCCTCGCCGAGAGGTACGATATGATCTATGCCTCTGTGGGGGTACACCCCCATGACGTCAAGGATATAGATGAAACGACGTACGATCTGCTCAGGGATCTGTCGAAAAGCAGCAAGGTCGTCGCCTACGGCGAGATAGGCCTGGATTTTTTCAGAAACCTTTCGCCGAAGGATCTGCAGATACGGCGGTTCGGCGAGCAACTTGAACTGGCCGCGCAGCTGGCACTTCCGGTGATCATCCACGACCGCGAGGCCCACAAAGAGACCGTCGAGATGCTCAAGGGACGAAGGGAGGGACGCGGAGGCGTGGTCCATTGTTTTTCGGGTGATTATGATATGGCCGTAAGCTGTCTCGATATGGGGTTTTATATCTCGATACCCGGAACGGTAACGTACAAGAAATCCGGGACGCTCAGGGACATCGTCAGGAAGCTTCCGATTGACAGGCTCCTGGTCGAGACGGACTGTCCCTTTCTCTCGCCCGAACCGGAGAGGGGGAGGAGGAACGAACCGGCTTACGTGGCCCACACCGCGCGTCGAATTGCCCAGATAAAGGATCTGCCCCTTGAAGATGTGGAAAGGGTGACTTCCCGGAACGCCAGGGATGTATTTGGAATTAAAACCGAGGCCTCGTAAGGAGGCAAAGATCGGGGGAATCCTGTAGGGTACTTGCATTTATTTGGTATTTTGCTCAACAACGATGTCGTTTCGCTGATGGTGCAGGGTTTTCACTCCCACGCCCTACCACTGACAATGTTAAAGGAGATTTATGATGAGAAAATATGTAGTAGCTATAGTGATTTATTTTTCCCTGTTTTTCCCTAGTTTCCCGGTACTGGCTCAAGACACCGTCATGCAGATATCGACGATAGACGCATTAGTGGCGGGGTTGTATGACGGCACGATGTCCTGCGACCGGTTGCTGCAGTATGGAGATCTGGGGATCGGCACCTTCGACCACCTGGATGGAGAAATGCTGGTTTTAGACGGCACGGTGTACCAGGTGAAGGCAGACGGCAGGGTGTACACGCCGGATAGAAAGATTACAACCCCCTTTGCCGCCGTATGCCGGTTTGGAGTTGACGATACCATTACTTTAAAAAAAGGAATGGATTTCAAGGAATTGGAGGAAATGATCGATACGTCCATCTCCAATAAGAATCTGTTTTACGCGATAAAGATCACGGGGACATTTTCATACATGAAAACGCGAAGCGTTCCCGCTCAGGACAAACCCTACCCACCCCTGGCGGAGGCAACCAAAAATCAAAGTGTCTTTGAAATGAAAAATGTTTCCGGAACGATTGTCGGGTTCAGGTGCCCAACGTATGTAAAGGGGGTCAATGTCCCGGGGTATCACCTGCATTTCATCAGTGATGACCGTGCGCGGGGAGGCCATATTCTTGGTCTTGAAACCGATACCGGGATCTGCGCTATCGATCGCTGCAACCGGTTTTTCATGGTTCTTCCAACGGAGGGAGAGGCCTTTCAGAAGGTTGACCTATCAAAGGATAGAACCAAGGACCTGTATCAAATCGAAAAATGAGATACCGAGCACCTACGCGAAGACGGTCTCGGTACGTTGAGGACTCTTCCACAGAGAAAGTTTTGTAATGCGGGCAGCAATATTTGACATGGATGGCGTGTTGATCGATTCGGAGCCGCTCTGGCGGCGCGCTGAGAAAGAGGTCTTTGGACGTGTGGGAATTGCCCTCACGAAAGATATGTGCCTCAAGACGATGGGGTTGCGTCTGGACGAAGTTGTAGCGTATTGGCACCAACAGTTTCCTTGGACAGAAAAGAGTCTGCAGCAGGTTGAAGAAGAGGTGCTGTCGGCTATGCACAAGCAGATATCGGAAGAAGGGAAGGCCCTGCGAGGAGTGCATGAGACCCTGGAGCTTTTGCAGGGAGCGGGTCTGATGCTCGCCATAGCTTCATCGTCCCCACTCAGCCTGATCAAGACCGTTGTTAATAAGTTGGAGATTCATGCCTTCTTTCAGTCCCTATGCTCCGCGGAGGAGGATGAATTTGGGAAGCCCGATCCGGCGGTGTACCTCCGAACAGCTGATCGTTTGGCGGTTGATCCCCGCGAGTGCTTTGTCTTTGAAGATTCGCTGTTGGGAGTACGGTCCGCGAAATCGGCGGGGATGACCGTTTTTGCTGTGCCTGCCGCAGATCAATACGACGACCCGCGATTTAACGAGGCGGATTTCAAGGTGAGGTCCCTTCAGGAATTTTCGTTTGATATGATAAAGAAAGAAAAGGAGACGGCTTATGAAGATCAGTGCACGTAATACATTGAAAGGCACCGTTAAACACGTCAAGGAAGGCGCGGTCAACAGCGAGATAACCATTCAACTCGCCGAAGGAGATGAGATTACCTCCATCATCACACAGGCGTCCAGCAAAGCTCTGGATCTCAAGATCGGCAAACCCGTTGTTGCGGTCATCAAGGCTTCAAACGTTATGGTGGCAGTGGAAGACTGACATCTGATCGTGAACAGCGGCATCCGAACGGCCGGACCTTTTCTGGTGGTCAGGCCGGGCTTCAGCAGCGCGAGTCGGACGTTACGAGGGGGTGTATGGGCGTAGAGACCTGGATAACATTTGTTTGTGCGGCAACGATTCTTTTGGTGATACCGGGACCGACGATCCTTCTGGTTCTGAGTCAGGCAATCACGCACGGTCGTAAATCAGTTGTTCCCCTCGTTGCCGGTGTCGTATCAGGTGACTTGACGGCGATGACACTCTCTCTCCTGGGGCTGGGGGCCCTTCTGTCGGCTTCGGCTGCACTCTTTATCGTCCTGAAGTGGATCGGCGCCTGTTACCTTTTTTATCTCGGTGTAAAGTTATGGCGTTCACGGCCCGAGGATGGGGGATTATCCATTGATGCGAAGGTCCGTTCCAAGGGGTCGCTTTTTAAAAGTTCATTTATCGTGACCGCTCTGAATCCCAAGGGCATCGCCTTCTTTGTCGCGTTTCTTCCGCAGTTTATCAATCCGGAGGAACAGCCGCAGGCCCAGCTCCTTGTTCTAGGGGCCACCTTTTTATTGTTGGCCGGCATCAATGCGGCGTTATATGCGACCTTCGCAGGCCACGTACGCGAAGCCCTGCGCAACACCACAGTTCGCAGGTGGTTCAACCGCTACGGAGGAACGGTTCTGATCGGCGCCGGAGCACTCACCGCCGTCATGCAACGATCATCGTAAGCAGCAACCGGCTCTTCTCTCTCCGCGTGGCGCCGTGGGAGGACAGTCGGGATATAAAGAATGGTCGAGTTTTGGAGATCGTGAAAGGTTACGCACAAGAAGGATTATGAAAATCGTGCTCAAGCCATCAAGACCCTGGACGGAGCGACCCGGGTGCTGTGGGTCAGTCTCCGAACGGCCCATGTGGCGTTCGGGGCGCCGATACCCTGCGGCACAGCTATAAGAACGATACAGTGGATCAGGTCCTGCTCAAGGTGCTGTCAACCTCAAGGGTGACCGCGGGTAGGTAGAGGGCACGCCGTAGTCTTCCCCCGCTCGATTCCTGCGTGGACCGCACGAAATATGGACCTCCTGTCCCCGCAACCTATTCCCAGGTGTCAGAGGCGACGCCTGAATGCTACTATTATGTATAAATCTTCATAGAAAACAACAAAATCGTGTCATTTTTCCAAACCCATGTTTTCATAATTGTCGATATTCATTCTATAAAACAACAAAGCTGTGTCATCTTTTCAAGCCCCCATTTTCATAATTATCTATATTTATTCCATTCCTACTTTTCTAGGCGTCAGAGGCAACGCCTAAATCACACTATTATGTAGAAACCCTTAAAGCTCGTTTGCCTGGCAGGGTAATTGCTCAGGACTACCCCTGTTGCTACTATAAAAACACAGGTGGGGTGATCATGGAAAATGCAATAAATACAGGCGACACGGCCTGGATTCTGGTCTGTTGTTCCCTGGTGCTGTTGATGACACCGGCTCTCGCGCTCTTTTACGGGGGCATGGTTCGGCGGAAAAACGTCCTTTCTACACTGACCCTGAGCTATGTCTTCATGGCCCTCATAGGTGTGCAATGGGTACTTGTCGGTTATTCCCTTGCCTTCGGTCCGGACATCAAGGGGATGATCGGGGGGCTGAACTTTGCCGGCTTCAGCGGGGTAGGCGCCCTGCCCAACGGAGATTACAGTTCAACGATTCCCCATAACCTTTTTGCCGCCTTTCAGATGATGTTCGCGATCATCACCCCCGCGCTGATTACCGGTGCCTTTGTTGAACGGATAAAATTCAAGAGTTTTCTCCTGTTCAGTCTGCTCTGGGCCACGCTGATCTACGATCCCCTGTGTCACTGGGTATGGGGGGCGGGCGGATGGTTGCGAGAGATGGGTGTCCTGGACTTCGCCGGGGGAACCGTGGTGCACATCGCGGCGGGCTTTTCGGCTATTGCCTTCGCCATGGTGATCGGCCCCCGCAAGGGATACGGCAAGACTCCTATGGAACCCAACAATATTTCTCTGACGGTCCTGGGGGCCGGGTTACTTTGGGTGGGCTGGTTCGGATTCAACGCCGGAAGCGCCCTGGCCGCAAACGGCGTGGCGGTGAACGCCCTCATAACGACCAATACCTCCGCGGCAACAGCCGGTCTGGTATGGATGGTCCTCTCCTGGCTGGATGGTCGACCCAGTACCCTGGGAATTGCCACGGGGATGGTTGTCGGTCTGGCGGCGGTGACCCCCGCTTCAGGTTTCATTACTCCGTTGGCGGCTATGGGTCTTGGTGCGGTTGCCGCGCCGCTGTCCTACTATGCCATGCGGTACCGGGAGAATCGCAATCTGGACGAATCGCTGGATGTATGGGCCTGCCACGGAGTGTCGAGTGTCTGGGGCATGATCGCCGCCGGTCTGTTTGCCACGACGGCCGTCAACGCCGGTGGTGGGAACGGCCTTTTTGCCGGAAATCCCGGGCAGATCAGTATTCAGCTTCTCGCCATCGTGGTCACCATAATCTTCTCCTTTGTGGGGACTTATATCATAGCCAGGCTTCTCAATGTGAGTATAGGACTTCGGGTAACCCCCATGGAAGAAGAAGTCGGCCTTGATATCAGCTCCCATGGAGAGAGGTCGTATTAGCAACCCCACAGTACAGTACTCCTAGGAGATAATAACATGCTGAAAAAAATAGAAGCGATTATTCGGGAAGACAAAGTCAATGATGTAAAAGAGGCCTTGGCTGAAATCGGGATCGTGGGCTTGAATATGTTCGAAATCCGGGGACATGGTCGCCAGGGAGGCATTAAGCTGACGGGCCGCTCCGGCACCTATCAGGTCGATATGCTCCCCAAGATACAGGTCAATATTGTCCTGAGCGAACGCAACCTGGAAGAGACGATTGAAGTCATTCTCAAGGCCGCCTATACCGGCGAGCCTGGGGACGGACTGATCTTCGTTTCTCCCATTGAGAAAGTGATTCGCGTTCGCACTGGCGAACGGAGCGAGAAGGCGATGTCCTATCCCGGCGATATCGACGACAAGAAAAAGGGAACCAGGGTAGACGATCCGGTGCAAGGATCATAGAGGAGAAATTTCAACACTCCTTGTTCCCCCCTCCGCTTCGCTACGGGGAGAGCCAGGAGTTCGAGACGGATACCCTTCGGGCACTTCTCACCTGCCGCAATAGGTGTTGCGGCAGGTGATTCAGGTTTTACCCCCCATACAGGTATGTTTCGTGGGCGGTTTTTTTCTTTTGCCGCTGCACGAGAGGAAGCGGCGGACGAATTGTAAAAACCTCGATAATGTGCACCTGCGGGGAAAGGCTGCACCAGTCTCTCCTTGACGGCAAGCAGGGCACCCTGTATGATGTAAACGAAAATGTTGGAAGTATTATTCCCGACTCTTGGTAGCTGCTGAATCTATGTTCAACTACGAGCACATTTTGACGCAACCCGCCTTTTTCCTTTTTGTCGCGTTTTCATTCCTCCTGACGTTCGGCTATTTCTGGGGGAGAAGAGACAACAAAGCAATATCTCTCAGCGCCTTTACCGGTCTCGTGGAGATGTTCCGCCCCGACGATCGGACCTTTACCAATATCGGAGAAATCCTTGGGCACCATGCCGATCTCTTTATCAAAAAGAAGGGTGCGTTCTTGTCGCGTGTTGATGCCACTATCACCATGCTTCCACGACATTCGTGGCTTTATCTTCCGGTATCAAAGCTCATAGGAAAGTATATAAGATTAGTTATAAAGCTGTATGTCGAGAACAAACCTGAGGAGGAGCGTCATCTCCTCATAGGAGCGCAATATTTGCGATTTGCCGGAGCAAAGATAGCCGGTGTAGGGCGCTTAAACAGAGAGACGGTGTCATGGGGGATGTACGCCTTCCATCTGTATTACGAGACCATTAAAACTCATACCCGCTTTATGGATTTTGTCGATCGCAACCCCGAAAGGGGTAATTGGCAAAGTACCTATCCCCGATTTACCGGTGGTTTCAATCTGTTGTTTAAAAACAGTGAGAAACTTTTTTAACGAAAGGAGATTGATCGTATGGACCTACTATCTGGAAACGAGATCAAGTCTTTGATGCGTAAGCAGCTTGGAATATGTATTTCCATCTATATGCCTACGATTAGAAAGGGAACTGAGACACAACAGAACCAGATACGATATAAAAATCTGCTGCGTGATACCGAAAATCGCCTGCTGTCAAGCGGCGAATTGCGCCCATCGGAGATAAAAGACGTGCTCGCTCCGGCGCAGGAATTATCGGGCAATATACCCTTCTGGCAGAGCCAGAGTGATGGGCTTGCCCTCTTTCTGTCGCCGGGATCGTTTACTTATTACCGGCTGCCGCAGCGCTTCGAGGAACTGGTTGTAATAGCGGATCGTTTTCACATCAAACCCCTGATACCGGTCCTAAGCCCTGATACGGAATTTTCTATTCTCGCGATCAGTCAAAAGAATGTCCGGTTTCTCAAGTGCTCTTTGCAACGGGTAAAAGAAACGGACATTAAAGGCATCCCGGAGAATCTTGACGAGGCACTGAATCTTGACGATTTTGAGAAGCGTCTCCAGCGTCATACGGGTTCAGAGGATATTAAAGTAAAAATACTACAATATTTTCAGCTTGTTGATAAGGGATTGCACGAACTCCTGAGAGACAAAAAGTTCCCTCTTATCTTTGCAGGTGTGGACTATCTGTTCCCCATATACAGAGAGGCCAATACCTATCCCCACCTCTCCGACAAGTGGATATCCGGAAACCCGGAGGGGTTGAGTGCCGAGAGGCTGAGCGATATGGCGTGGCCGATTGTGAGGGACCTTCTGAAGACAAAGAGGGTGGATGCCCTTGCGCAATACAACCAGAACGCCGGGACCGGCCTCACCTCCAGCAACGTCGAAGAAATTGTTCGTGAGGCCTTTCACGGGCGTGTCGGCGTACTGTTTGTCCCGGTAGACATCCAGCAGTGGGGAACGTTTGACGCAACCACAGGCGAAGTCAAACTGAACAAAGATGCCAGTCCCGGCAACGAAGACCTGCTGGATCTCGCTACCCTGCAAACGATCCTGAATGGAGGGGTGGTATATCCTATAAACGGGAAAGAAGTGCCGAAGGGATCATTCATTGCCGCTATTTTTCGCTATTGATGGCTGATTCTCACCGAAGGATTCAGGATTCCGATGATATTGTAAAAACGACACAGCTCTTGGGGTTACTTCCCCGCCGCAAGCGGTGGGGAAGTAACCCCAAGAGGGATTAAAATTTCCGGAGGAAGATACGATAGAAGAAACACCAGACAAGAGCAGCCTAAAACCAATACTGGAATACCCCTGTCGGTGGATCTATAAGATAATAGGCACCGACAAAGGGGAAATGGAACTGGCCATCGAGGAAATTGTTCAGGGATGCGATTGTACGATCACGCCGTCCAACATCAGCAAGACCGGAAGATACCAATGTCTGAACCTAGAAATGCTGGTTGATGACGAAGGGCACCGCACGGGGATATATTGTAAATTGCAAGGTCACCCTGCGATCAAAATGGTCTTATGAGGAGTTGCCCGGACTGGGGTTCATCCCTCAACGGGCAGGGGGCGCCCCCCTGACTGATTGGCAAAGAAGGGAAATGACATATGCTTACCATAAAGGACAGCTTGCTGATCGTGATTGATATACAGGAGAGCCTCGCGCGGTTGATGCACGGGAAGGATGCCCTGTTCAAAAACCTTCAGAAGGTAATCAACGGCTTCAAGATTCTTGATGTTCCGATGATTGTAACTGAGCAGGCTCCCGACAAACTGGGTGCCACGATCCCGGAGATATCTTCCCTGCTGGGGTCTGTCATCAGGCCCATACCCAAATTAAGTTTCAGCTGCTGCGGAGAGGACCGGTTCATGAGAGAACTGGACGCCATGAAGCGGAAACAGATCCTTGTCGTCGGCATCGAATCACAAGTTTGTGTCTACCAGACAACAGTCGACCTGATCCATATGGGATATGAAGTGCACATGGTAACCGACTGCATTTCATCAAGAACGGAAGAAAACAGAGCCCTTGGAATCGAGAGGATGAAGGACGAGGGGGCGAAGCCCACAAGCACTGAAATGGCCCTCTTCGAACTGCTGAAGATAGCCGGAGATGACCGGTTCAGGAAAATCTCCCGGCTGGTCAAATAAGGACCCCGCGGCAGTGAAACAACCGGTTGTTTGTCTCGGCCGCCGCGGGGACATTGATCTGTAACGTTGCGTATTCCCGGATCAGATTAATATTTCATGTATTCTTTCGGCGTGTTCTCCGTTATATACTTCACGGCATTGTACATGCAGGTTCGAATTGCCTTTTCCATGGGAGTCTTAGCAAAGCCGCCCAGTCCGCCCACCATACCACCGCTTCCACCGAATCCCCCCAAGAAGCCCCCAAGGTTCACATCCTTGGCTTCACCCTCAACGCGGGTGGCCGCCAACACTTCCGATGTGTGGGTGTCCACTATGCGTATGTCCATAGCCATTGACGACTTCTTAAAGGCACCCTGGATACCACCGATGACAGCAGTTGCCGAGCCCAGAAGACCTCCGCCGCCCAGACTTCCTCCGGTACCGGATGTGGCGGGATCCCATCCTGTGATGGCCCCCATGATAAGGAGATCAGCACCCTTGATGCCCCCCTTCTTTACACCGCTCTTGTCTGCATAGCCTTGTTGGCTTAACGACATTTCCTGCTTGAGCGATCCAAGATTCTGCCGTTCCAGTACACGGTATCTCTTGCTTTGCACCATAGCGGTGGTCAACATGTCCCTCAGACCGGTACTGTACCCGCTGTTTGTGGAATGAGAGACAGATACGTCCTGTCCAAGCCCCGTAATCGTGGTCGTGCTTCCACTTCCCCCGACCTTCCATTCAAAATCAGCAACCGCGACTTTCGCCTTAGGCCCGCTGTAAGGAGGAAGCTGCATCTCTTCCCCCGTGTCTGTCTTGGCGGTAGGTTTAACAAGTTCTTCCATGCACCCGGCAGCCATAAAAAGAACTACCAGCGCAAACAAGCCGGTCAACCATACTTTCCTATTCATTACAAAGCCTCCTTTTTAAAATATTTGGCATCGATACATTTTTTATTTATCCGGCGCAGGTCACTCCTGCCTTTCCAACTCCCGCAGCTTCTCCCTCTTTTCGGCGAGTCTGTCCAGGGCGTACCTGTACTGGTCTCTGTTACGCCGGGTGCTTTTGCGACTATAGTCCCTTCGCCGCCTTTCCACCAGTTCCTTTGCATGGGCATGTTCTTCTCTCGCCCGTCCAAGCTCCCGCTCCAGTCCTCTACGGTGCGGCTCTTCAAGCAATCCTCCATTTTGGTCACTGACCGCTCCTTTTTCTTTGACCCCTTCCGGCACCGTTTCTATACCCTGACCTTTATCTGGAAAGGGTTGTCCATCAGCGTCATCCCTGTTTCTGTAACCAATCCTTTCAACACCATCTCCGGGAGGTAGTCTGTGGGGATTATCCGTAATGTGTACCACGCCCTCTTCGTCCGTCCACATGTAAACGTCCCCTGCACGTGTAGGGGAAGAAAACAGGGCAATAAAAAAGGTGATAACGACTATGATATGAAGATAGCGCATGGTCCTCCAGTCACCCGCACACCATCCAGATGTACCGGACCCCCGTGTAACAACGCCTACCAGAAAATAACGCGATGTTCAACAGAAAACCTTATGCGAGGAAACGCCCATTGGCCCGCGCAGGATCGCGGAAAACAGGTTGCGTGCGGGAAAGGATTGTTTCGCGGTTTTTCCCCAGGCGACAAAGGCACACACCGTGAAGAACAAAACAAAAAAGGACCAGCTGACACAGCCGGCCCTTCCTGCACAATAATGGTGCCGAAGCCGGGATTTGAACCCGGACAGGCGTACGCCCACTAGACCCTGAACGCACGATCAGGGACAACGAGGGATAAGACGGGATAACGAAAGAAAGTGAATATTCGAGTAGTTATCCCGTTTTTCTCATTCAGAGGGACCCAGGGAAATGCAA
>JAQULO010000079.1 GCA_028718565.1 Syntrophales bacterium
GGGAAGTTCTTCCGAAAAGTCTCCAAGATATTTTTTGTAGAGCGCTAAAGCAGGTTGTTCATCAATTTCGTAAACGATGTTTCCATCTGATTTGGTTATTATTCGATCAACCCCGAATTCCGCCCATCCTGCAAAACATCCGTATCCTGCTTCGAGGTTTTCACCATAAAATCCGATTAAGGCTAAGTTCTTGGGTTTACCAGGCCCGTTAGCCATAACATATGTTTTCTTAAATCGTCCCTGATCCCCAGCCAAGCCTCCGGTAATGGCGATGTTTTTCATTACATTGACGCCTTTTGCCAATTCACTTCCGTTAAAGAAGATTCCGTCTGAAAGTACCAGAATATGTTTCAAATCCGGGGCTTCCATTTGGCGTACGAGATCTGCAACCGTTTTTCTCAAATTGCCAATATTCTCTATCTCTGAGGAGATAACTTTAACTCGGCTTTTTTCAAAAAGAACGGCCGTTGCTACTATATCGTCATCGCTTATGTCTGTGTTGAGCACGTTTCCGGCGGTTGAGCTCCCTACGATATTGGCATTGGGGTAACGGTTTTTAAGGTTACGGAAGCATTCAGGCGCTTTTAGACTATCAGGATGCCCAAATGCCAGGACTAATTGAACCTGATCATTCGAATCTATCTCGGATTTGACAACATTCCATGCATCACTTTTCCAGCGTATTTGCTCTAATTTCACGAGTTCTCCAGCCTTTAGGGGGGTGGTTTTTATTATCTTTTTATATACAAAGACACCATAGGTGCCTACTTGGTCCGTCCCGAAAAATGCGGTCTACATGTCGCGTACATATGGATACGGTTCTTTGAAAACTTAAAAAAGTTGTGGGGTTATGGCTGTTTTTTTTTTGGAGATCGGATGTCATCAATGTCGAGGATGAGCTGCTGCACGCCGTTCGTCTGATTGACGGGGATGGCCTCAACGACATCTTATCAGCGTACTACGTCCCGTGGGTCGCCCAGGGGGAAAAGGCAAACCATAAGGCAGATGAGACGGGCCACACAGGAAAAAGCCCGCAAGGGAACCCTTTCACCCCATCACTTTCTTCAGTTGTAAAAGAGCGATCCTGCAATAAAACTTGAAAAAGTCCTATTTTTGAGGACGACTATTTACAGATGTTCCCCAACTGGTTATCGGTCTATTTCTGAAGTTCTTTAACAATAATTTACAGAAATTCACTGTTGTCTCATAAATATAGACAAGAGGTTGGACAACAACGGCCCTTCAAATAGGCGACCAATACCTTCTGGACATGAAATGACCTGGAGCGTTTCAGTGAACTGTGAAGCGGTTTCCTCCGAAACCCACGCTGATACTGCCGCGTCCATGCATCACCTCCGATGTACTGAACTACAATACAGCGTAAGCAGAACCCGGGTGAATTGTGAGATCTTTGTGTTGTTTTTATACTGCCATCTCTTCATCACACCAGCCTCAGAGCCCCGGCCTTTTCCATCGCGGTCACCACCTCGCACAGGGGAAGGCCGATCACGTTTGTGTATGAGCCGTGGATCTCCTTTATGAAGAAGGAGGCCTTGCCCTGGACGGCGTATCCCCCCGCCTTGTCATACGGTTCGCTCGTTCGCGCGTACCACTCCATCTCTTTTTCGGAGATATCCTTGAACAAAACGCCGGACTGTACGGCGTCGTTGACGACGACCCCCTCACCTCCCCCCACGAGGGCAAATCCCGTTACGACCTTGTGCTCTCGGCCGCTCAGCAAGCCGAGCATACGCTTGGCATCCGTGGGTGTTGCCGGCTTGCCCAGCATTTCCCCGTCTATGACCACGACCGTATCCGCTCCCAAAACCCACCTGCCCGGGTTCGCACGAGACACCGCGAGGGCCTTCTCTCTCGACAGTCTCAGGACGTGGTCTTCCGGGGATTCCTCGTCCAGCGGTCTCTCATCGATATCACTTGGAATTATCTCGAAATCCGGTATCAGTGCACCGAGCAGCTCTCTGCGGCGGGGCGAGGCCGATGCCAAGATAAAGGATGCCTGCATGCTCATATTTCTTATATCTCCCAGGAATAGAAACCTACGACGGATGAGAACGGCTTCATCAAAAACAGATGTTACTGCTTGTCTACGGGTTCCATTCCGATATCTAAATATTTCTTGGCCAGATCAATGTAGAGTTGTTTCCCCCAATTCCAGTTTTTCTTATCCTTTTCAGACACTTCCCTTACTACCGCCGCAGGATTTCCCGCGGCAACTACTCCAGGTGGAATTACTTGCCCCCATTTCACAATGCCTCCCTCTGCTATAATCGCCCACGCTCCTATTTCCGAGTGAATACTAAGTACAGCTCCCATACCGATGACGGCTTGATCGCCGATGCTTTTCCCGTGCGCTACAGCCCCGTGGCCAATGGTAACCCTTTTCCCGATTCTGTTTATATCGTTAGGTGGAGCGTGAACGATTACTCCTTCTTCAACCGCTGTCCCGTCTCCTATCTCAATCCTTCCGTAATCACCCCTTAAAATGGCACCATGTCCGATATAGCAGTTGTCTCCTATGACTACATCACCAATAACTCTTGCACTGTCACTGATATATGAATTTTTTCCAACTACCGGTTGATTTCCGTCAAATTTATAGAGCATTTTAAAGTCCTTTCGTCATCATTTTATATCCTAATTGTAATGAGTTCCGGGTGGATTCCCAAGGAAGATCTAACCAGTAGCGAGTTAAGAGCCAAGGGTGTATGGAATCCTCAAAAACGTTCACCGCCTCGAACGGGGGGAGACCGATCACATTGGTGTATAAGCCCCGTATCTCCTATGAAGAAGGAGGACTTCCCCCGGACGGCGCACCCCTCGGCCTTGTCGCACGGATCGCCTGCATGTTCACATCTCTCATCTCTCCTTCTTTTTCAGAGGTGAAGGGTCGGCCGAACACTCAGAGAACATCGGGAACAAATCTGACCATGACACTCCTCGCCCTTGGGCCGTCAAATTCGCAGAAGAAGATCGACTGCCAGGGTCCCAGGACAAGGCTTCCGCCCTCCACGAGGACAACCTCGGATGAGCCAAAAAGGGACGCCTTGATGTGCGCTGCGGAATTCCCCTCGATATGCCGGTAGGCGCCATCCAGGGGAACAATCTTATCCAACTCCGTCAGTATGTCCTTCGGCACATCAGGGTCCGCGTTTTCGTTTATGGTGACCGCCGCAGTGGTATGGGGCACGAACACATAGCATGCCCCATTCTTTACCCCACTCCTCTTCAATGCAAACATGATCTCTTCCGTAATGTCGATCATTTCAGATCTTGAGTGCGTCTTTACTGTGAATTGGTCCATATTGTCCTCCTCAACAGCAGGGAATTCCACGGCGGGAATCTTTTGCTTGCAATATATCTTTTGACTTATTATGCCGTATTGTCTATACTTTGCGCATCCGAGCGGCTCGGGGCTCAGTCACCCATCAGAAGACAGTTTCGGCACGCTCGCCCCCACTCAAGCACATAAAGGATTCCCGGTAGGCATACCATGAAACCTGAAGCGTTTTTACAAGGGGTATCTCTGTTTCAATCCCTTAGCCACAGTGACAGAGAAGTTCTCGCCGCCGCTCTCAAACACCGTTCTCTGAAAAAGGGAGAGGCCCTCTTCCGTAAGGGTGATGAGGGGACCTCACTCTATATAGTAAGATCAGGAAGTGTCAAGATTGTTTTTCCCTCGGAGATGGGGGACGAGGTCGCGGCTGCGGTCCTGTCTGAAGGGGACTTTTTCGGCGAGATGGCGCTTCTCGACGGCATGCCGCGCTCGGCCGATGTCGTGGCGCTCGAACCTTCCGAACTGCTGGCCCTTAACCAAAAAGATTTCCTGGCCTTCCTGAAAGGCAACGAAGGGGCCATACTGTCGATTTTTTCCTATCTCTCCATGCAACTGCGCAGAACAGATAAACTCCTTGAGGATTCTCATTTCCTCAATATCTCCACGAGGTTTGCCCGAAGACTCGTCGAACTGGCCCATAAATATGGTCGCCGGAGGGAAGCGGGAAAGGCCGTAGAAATCGACCTGCGGCTGACCCAGAAAGACCTTGCAAGCATCGTTGGAACAACGCGTGAAAGCATAAATAAGGAATTGAGAGTGTTGCGCGAAAAAGGACTGGTTGACACCGAGGGGGACACCCTTCAGATCCTCGACCTGGAACGTCTCGAAAAACGAGCCCGACTGTAAGAGCCCGCCACGTGATACGTTTCACATCAAAGACATGAAGCGCTTCATTGCGCTCATCGGCAATCTTTAGTAGTGTAAGATCCGAGAATCAGAGTAGTGTAGGATCCGAGAACCAGCTTGTGTGTGGTGAAAATTCAACAGATAACGGGGTAGCAAATGGTACCTTACGCGGAATGCCTTCTGGGAAGCTCCTCGGCAATTCTGGGTACTGTCGTTGGAAGTTTTCTCAACGTGTGTATCTACAGGATTCCTTCGGGAAATTCCATCGCACTGCCGGGATCTCACTGCCCAGCCTGCGAACACCCCATAGCATTCTACGACAACATACCGATAATCAGCTACCTCATACTCAGGGGGAAATGCCGGAGCTGTAATGAAAGAATCTCTCCAATCTACCCGGCAGTCGAACTCTTAACCGCCGTAATGGCCGTGCTCCTCTTCCTTAGATACGGGCTGTCGGCCGACTATCTCTTTTCCTTCCTGTTCACATGCGCTCTGATCGTTATAACCTTTATCGATCTTAAGCATCAGATCATCCCGGACGTGATCACCCTTCCGGGCATACCGTTGTTCGCGCTGGCGGCCATTTTCTTCATGGATGTCACCTTCACGGAGTCCCTGATCGGCATCCTGGCGGGCGGGGGATTTCTTTATCTGATCGCCCTTGGATATCAGCTCCTTACAAAGAGAGAGGGAATGGGGGGGGGCGACATAAAATTGCTTGCCCTGGTGGGAGGATTTCTGGGATGGCAGTCCCTTTGGTTCATCGTGATGGCGGCCTCCCTTATCGGAGCCGCCGCTGGTATAGCCGTCATGATCTCGAAGGGAAAAGATACAAAGTACGCCATTCCCTTCGGTCCGTTTCTGTCTATCGGCGCCGTCGCCTATATCTTCTGGGGCGGTGTCTTTATGAGGTGGATGACTTTAGGATGATACAGCATACCGACAGCAGGGGGTTCACTCTCGTAGAGATAATGATTGTGATTGCCGTTATGGCGATCCTTGCCGCCATCGCGGCACCGAATTTTCAGACCTACATGACACAGAGGCGGCTGAACGGGGCCGCACGGCAGGTAATGACGGATATGATGGAAGCCAGGATGAGGGCGGCTACTCAAAACAATCAATTCAGGATATTTTTTTTAGACAACCACCGGTACCAAGTGCTCGACGACGACAATAATAACAACCTGGTAACCGTCGGTGAAACGAGTGTAACGAGGGACATCCAGAACGAGTATCCTGATGTGTCCCTGAATGCGACTGCCGATCCGATCTTCTATCCGCGTGGAACCGCTTTCGGAGCCACAGTCACGATCACAAACTCAGGTGGATCAAAAGATGTTAGAGTCGCTTCTACGGGACGCGTCAGGATAATAGATACACCATAAACTCTGTGACAACTGGAGAAATCAGAGGAAGAAATAATGATCAAGATCGACAAATCCAGAGGGTTCACCTTAATAGAGGTCATGATAGCCATACTGGTCCTTGTGGTGGGTCTCTTGGGTGTAGCCGGTGTGGCGACAACCGTTATCAACGGAAACACATTCGGCAAGGAGATCACCATCGCTACAACACTGGCCCAAGACCAGATGGAGGTGCTCAGAGGCACGGCCTATTCAGACCTCGCATCGGGGGGTCCCGACACACAAGAGTCCATCTACACGAGGACATGGACGGTCACCCCGAATTCGCCTGCCGCCGGCATGCAAACCATCAATGTTACAGTGGCATTTCCATGGAAAGGCACCGAGCACAGCGTCACGCTCACAACAACGGTAGCGCAATAATGGAACATCTCAAGAGAAAAAGCCGGGAGGCACTCCACCCATCCCCGGAAAGTGACCGTGGTTTCACCCTGGTCGAAATGCTGATCGCCATGACTGTCGGACTGGTTCTCCTTGGTGCCATGTACGGAGTTTTTACCTTGCATAACAAGACCTTCGGCACGCAAGAACAGATCGCCGAGATGCAGCAGAATGCCAGGGCGACGATGGATTTAATGATCAGAGAGGTACGGATGGCAGGATACAATCCGGCAGAGATAAGCTTCGACGGCACAACTTATAATGTCTCGCAGCTTCAGGTGAGGGCTGATTTGGATGGGGATGGAACAATCACCGGACAGGAAAATGTCATATACAAGCATAATTCGGTTAGTGAACAAATCACGCGAAACATAGGAAGTGGGGACCAACCCTTATTAGAAAATGCCCAAGCATTCACTTTTGATTATCTGGACAGCTCCGGCAACAGCACAACTACAAGTGCTGATATCAGACAGATACGAATAACAATAACCGCCAGGACAGCCAACCCCGATCCCAATTATGCGGCCTATGGCGGTTACCGGAGATACACCCTAACATCCATTGTATCGCCGAGGAATCTCGGCCTGTAGGAGAGGAACATGAAGATAAAAACACGTAGCGTTACTGCACATAACGAGAGGGGGATGGTTCTCGTTGTGGTTCTTTTGCTGGTCTCCGCATTGATCATCTTGGGCACTACGGCCAGCATGCAGACCTCAACAGACCTGAAGATCAGTAGTAATTACAGGACTAGTAGGCAGACCTTTTATGATACTGAAGGCACCCTCATGCGGGCGATAGGGACTCCCAACACATGGCTGACTACAAATTTCCTGACGGCCGACGAAGACGCCGCGTTCTACAAGGCGGATTGGGACGACAACACAGTGGAAATCCGTAATGTCGAAATCACGAATACTCCTATTTTGGCATTGAGCGACGAGGCGAACGACCTTCCGGCAAGACCCCACAGGGGATCACCTCCGAGCAGATCGGGATACGGTATGAAACATTTTGAGGTTCACAGATACGGAATTACGACAACATCCCCGGGCGGAAACGCCAAGATCCAGACGGGAGTATGGAAGGTGTTTAATAAAAACCAACAAGCATCATAGAAATCTTAAAGGAGGACATGTCATGAAACGGGCCGGATTTATAATAATCATAATGGCTGTCATGCTGTTCATATCGCCGGGGATACTCACAGCGGATGACACGGAGATTTACGGTACCGTGACTCTCTCAGTCCAACCCAACGTCCTCATCATCTTCGACAACTCGGGGAGCATGGGCACCGTTGACGTTGGAGGTGAAGATTACAACCCGGCGATAACATACCCCGGATCACATATCACCAACAGAGTCTACCAGAAACATGGGGGTTCCTGGATATGGTTCGCCGACGATGTCAACAGCCTGAATTGTGAGGCGATAAAACAGGAACTCCTCACAAAGGGCTACGTCACCAGGAAGGCAATCCGGTCAGGAAGTTACACCTGCGGCGGAAGCAAAATGACGCTTCGACTGGGAAATTACTGGAATTATGACGAAGCGGGTATCGGCGACGCCAGGTCAAGGATATCAGTGGCCAAAGAAGTTATCACAAACCTTATAACCGACACAGAAAACGTGAGATTCGGCCTCATGATCTTCAACAACGAAGACGGGGGGCGTCTCGTGCGCGGATGCGGCACCGACAAGACCACGCTGGTAACCACCGTCAACAGCCTCACCGCCACTACCTGGACACCTCTTGCGGAAACCCTAGCCGAAGCGGGGCTCTACTTCGCGGGCAAACAAAGCTGGTTTAACAGCGGCACCACCTACACCTCTCCCATGCAGGAACGCTGTCAGAAGAACTACATTATTCTCATGACAGATGGCGCCCCGACCATGGACAACCATTCAAAGCTTACATCGGGGATATATATCAACGGGGATACGATCGGTGATTATGACGGGGACGGACATGACCCCGGCAGCTACGAAAGCTATGGAACGGATTACCTGGATGATGTTGCAAAGTACCTCTATGAAAACGACTGCAATCCCTCGCTTGGAGCAGGAACCTCTTTTCAGAAGCAGAACGTTTCTACCTACACCATAGGCTTCAGGACGGAACAGCAACTGCTGGAAGACACCGCCCTGAATGGGGGTGGGGAATATTACACGGCCAACAGCATATCCGGCTTATCGGAGGCATTCGAAGCAATCATGTCCAACATTGCTGAGGTGAACGCGACGTTTGTCTCTCCCGTTGTCCCGGTAAGCAGGATGAACCGGACCTATGCGGGAGATCGTATCTACCTGGGATTCTTCAAGCCCCAGCAGAGCGGCACGTGGTTCGGAAACCTAAAGAAATACGGGCTGGACTCGCACGGAGAGCTGTTAGACGCAGATGGTGCTCTGGCCACAACCTCCGCCGGGACGATTAAAGACAACGCCCGGTCGTACTGGTCATCCTCCGCCGATGGTCCAAACGTGACCTCCGGTGGTGTCGGAGAAGTCCTGCTCGACCAGGCAAGCAGAAACATATACACCTACATGAACACCCAATCCTCTCTTGTCCACGCCGATAACGCGTTCTCAGCAGACAACACGCTGATTACCAACTCCGTATTAGGGGTGGCCAGCGATGATCAAAGGCAGGGTCTGATCAGCGACATCTCCGGCTACAACAGTACCTGGATACTGGGAGACATCCTCCATTCAGAACCCGCAGTTGTTCATTACAGTACAACAAGCTCTTTCTTATTCGTGGGGAGCAATGATGGGATGATGCACTGTTTCGATGACTCTGACGGCAGAGAACAGTGGGGCTTCATACCCCCTGAGCAACTCGGGCGCTTAACATTGCTCTTCAATGCCGATCATGACTATTTTGTTGATGGCGCGCCAGTGGTATATAATGGAACCAGTCAGAAAATACTGTTTTTCGGAGAACGGCGGGGGGGAAAGCACTATTACTCCCTCGATGTCTCATCAATTACGGCCCCATCCTACCTGTATAAAATAAGCCCGGATATATTGGGGGGAGGTGCGGCGTCTCTCGGACAATCCTGGTGCAAACCTGAAATATGCACCATAAAAACCTCAACCGGGTCGGACACTGTGTTCCTGATGGCAGGCGGATACGACACAAATCAGGATGCAGCGGCACCTTCATCTTCCGATACTGAAGGACGAGCAGTCTTCGCAATAAAGACTTCCACGGGTGCCCTCAGCAGCCTGAACGTTAACGCAGGCACTGATGTATCAATGACACACTGCATCGTGGCGGTATCCGGGTTTGACACCGATTCGGATGCCATAGTCAACAGCGTGTACGCGGGCGACCTTGGAGGCAACATGTTCGCCTTTGAAGATAATGACAAGAATGGCACGTGGTCCCACAGAAAACTCTTTTCCGCCCCGGTGACGGACGGTAAAAGGAAAAAAATCTTCTCCGCGCCGGATGGCGTTAAGGAACCGTTCGGTGAGGTCATATTCTTCGGAACGGGGGATCGCGCGAACCCCGGAGCGGTGGGGGTGGAAAATAGGATGTACTCAATAAAGAATGACTGGGAGCCAAGCGGCAGCTTTACAACCATAACGGAACCCGATCTGGTGGACGTCACCGCCGACTTGATACAGATGGGGACCGCTGCACAGAAAATACAGGCTTCTGGTGATCTTGCGGCTTCCAAAGGCTGGTATATACGACTTGAGAATGCGGGGGAAAAGGTGACAGCATCTCCGACGGTCTTTGCCGGCGTTGTATATTTCACTACCTATACTCCCTCTTCCGAAGGTGGCGGTGGTGAGGAGGATGATCCATGCGGGGCGCCGACGGCCAGAGGCACAGCACGTCTCTACGCGGTAAATTATCTTACCGGAGGATCCGTAAATGACTACAGCAGTGATACCGAGACCGACGCGGATGGAAATACCGTAGAGCACGGCAAAAATGACCGCTCAAAGGAAATCGGCACCGCCATTCCTACCGCACCCGTTATTGCTGTACTTGAAGGCGGACCCAAAATCTACATTGGCATCGAAGGCGGAGTGGACACGGAAGATCCGGCGGTAACAGCGGATATTAACGTATTTTTCTGGCGAGACATCTATTAGTTAGTGTCCATTTCCTGAAAATGTTTTTTGGATGGACACTCACTCAAAAGGAGGTACCATATGAATGCTCGAAGGACCGGCATAATATTAGTGGACCTGTGTGTCGTGCTATTTGTCTGTCTTACCCTTGCACAGATCGCATACGCAGACAACAATCTTAAGATAGACGAGTCGGCAGATCTTAACTTTTTTAAACTTCAAAGCACTGTTATGGAAGTACACCCTCAAAACAATTATCTGATAGCTGGTGAAAAAATGATTGAGCTGGTGGACTTCCGAAAGGGAAGCAAACGATTTAGGACCATGTTGACAAACCCCAGTGGGGGCGAAACGTCTCTCGAATCTTTCAGGAGGGGACAGAAAGTTTTCATCCGGGGGTTCGAACTCCCGAACGGAACTATAAAGGCACGGGAGATCTATCAATTGGCAGAAACCGTAGAAACCAGAAACCACCTTCGCAAGCATTCCTTTTTCGAGAAGGTTCCCGTGTGGGAGCCCACAATAGTAAAATAGGGAACGAGAAGTCGAAATTTCTTGACTTAAAAGAGCTATATATATACACCGTCGAAGTGGGTTAAAAATTGAAGTGCCGGAAGGAAAGACTCATGGGTACCGAAAAGACATACTGCTCCATATGTGCGTGGAGGGGAACCTGTGCAAAGCGGTTTTCCGTTTCCAAGGATTCCAGTGGGAGGGTCCATTGTCCTGATTTCACTCGAGATCTTGCCGTCAAGGATGACGATATCGATGAAATAGAACGAAACGATCAAAAAACGAACTAACAGGAAAAATCGAAGCCGTATAGAAATGTGCCATTCAAAATCTATTAAAAAGGTTGGCCTCCGGGCCAACTTTTTCGTTTTCTACACCATAAAGAAAACTCGATATGAAAAAAAAACTTATAGAATTACTGGAAAAATCTATTAACTCCTGTCTGAAGAAGGGGGAGTTGAAAGAAACGGGGATCCCGTTTATAGCAGTAGAGCTTCCGCGAGAAGGCACTCACGGCGATTACGCATCCAACATTGCCATGGTGCTTGCATCAAGCCAGAGAGAGGCCCCTCGCAGGATAGCCGAGCGCATCGTCGATAACATCGACGACAGTGAAGATATTGTCGACAAAATAGAGATAGCCGGGCCCGGCTTTATAAACTTTTTTATCAAAAGCAGCGCATGGGCCGCTCTCCTCGAGGAGGTGGACAAACGCGGAGACCGGTATGGGGAATCGAATATAGGGAAGGGCTCTAAGGTCCAGGTGGAGTTTGTAAGCGCCAATCCCACGGGTCCCCTCCACATAGGGCACGCCAGGGGTGCCGTCATCGGTGATGTCGTCGCCGGCATTCTTCAAGCATCGGGGTTCTCCGTATCTAGAGAATACT
>JAQULO010000080.1 GCA_028718565.1 Syntrophales bacterium
GGAGCGGGCCTGATTGATCAGTTGAATGAGCTGCACCCCTGCCTTCTCCACGCTCCGGCCGAAATCACAGGTGACGACATAGGCATTGAAGGTGTATCCGCCAAGATTCAGAGTGCCCGTACCCAGGGCGACCCCCACATGCGTAAGCCCCGGATCAAGGATGTTCCGCTGCTCCGTGCCTGCGGGATCAAGCTGGTCGCGAAACATGCGCTCAAAGATGGTCCTGGCCGACTCGGCGGGGTCGATAAAATTCGAAAACCCCGAAAGCCCCAGAGATTCCCCGCTCGCCGCCGGGACATACCCGGCCGCCGTAATGCGGTCTTCACACGTGCGACCATCAGGAGAATCGTATCCATAATAACCAACGTCAAACATATCAGCCGTGTGGGCTCTGGCCGCCTCATAGAGGCTTTTATTAAAGCTGAGAGGAGGGAGACCCTCCGTCAGGATCTCTTTCATCTCAGGAAAGTCCAAAAGTATCCGGTTCGGGTCCATGCCCATAGAGGCCGCCACCGCCAGCGGGTTCTCCCGCGCCTCGTTGATCATGTCAAGAAACGCTGCCTCATGCCCGGAAGGGGCGTCACCCTCCGCCGAAGCGCTCGCACAGATCCCAAGTATCAGGACCACGGCTGCCAGAATATGTATCACTTTCGCTTTCATCGGGCTCATACTACGCAAAATATATGCCATCCTCCGGAGAGCAGGGAGCAGGGGGCCACGGTTTACGGTTTACGGTTTACGGTTAACCGTTGATCAAATAAAACAGCGTGAACCGGTGACCATAAACCGATAACGGTGCCTGCCCCCTGCTCTCCGAAGCCCGGAAGACCATGCGACTGGTCAAAGATAATCAGGTGTGGTCAAATACAGCCAGACACGGCCCGCTCTCGACACTAATCCCCGTTCCCCACCCCCTGTCCTTTGATCAGAGATTTGTAATATACCGTATCCCTGATATTTTCCAGATCCTTATCAGACTTGAGAAGTTCCCATCTATTGAACCCCCCTTCAACGGCCTTCTTGAGCCAGGCGATGGCTTCTTCTCTCTTATTCTGTCGCGCGCAGGCACAGGCAATGTTATAGCAGACAGGAATACTGCCGTCAGGGCGCAACCTGAACGCCTCTGATAAATGGAGAATCGCCTCGTCGAGTCGCCCCTGACCTGCAAGAAGATTCCCAAGGTCATAGCGGGCCTTTGCATGGTCCGGCATGATACGCACCGCCTCGGATAAATGGCGGATCGCACCGTCCCGGTCCCCCTTGAGCGCCAAGGCGGTTCCCAGATTATAATGAGCATCTGCGTAGCCAGGCGTGATCTCGAGCGCCTCTGAATAGTACCGGACCGCGCCCTCGATATCCCCCTTCATCGCAAGGGCACTGCCGAGGTTGTTGAGTGCCTTCGCGTCTTGAGGTTCAATCAGGACGGCCTCGCGAAAACGTTCAAGGGCGCGGTCCGGATCGCCCAGACGGGACAGGATCACCCCCAGGTTGCCTTGCGCCTTCACGTTTTTTGGATTTATCCTCAGCGCCTCCGAATAGTTACGCGCCGCGCCCTCAAGATCCCCGCGACCTTCCAGTATCAGGCCCAGATTATAGTGGGCGTTTTCATGGTCGGGATCGATACTCAGCGTCTTCATGTAGTAGCGGACAGCCCCGTCGGTATCGCCCCGCATTTTCAGAGCAACTCCCATGTTGTAGTTGGCGATGGCGCTGTCGGGGTCGGACTCCAGCACGCGGCTATGGCACCGCAGGGCCTCGTCGTAACGCCCCTCTGAGGCAAGGGCGTTCCCCAGGTTCATGCACGCCCTGGAGTTTTGAGGCGACTTCGCCACAACGTCGGTCCACAGGGTCACCTTGTCCTGCCATGTCACGTTCCTCAGATATGTCGCGGTCCCCAGCGACGCAACAATGGCCGCGCAGATAATAACGGACGACAGATATCTCCCCGGCAGGAAGCGAAAGATCAACCAGGGGATGAGAAGAGCGAACCCGAACAGGGGGAGGTAGAGTCTGTGTTCGAAAAGGGCATCACGGATGGGTATGATACTGGACTCCACGGAGAGCGTGATGAAGAACCAGAAAATGGCGACTGTGACGACGGGGTATCTCTTTCTCCTCCACACCGCCAGCATCACAAGTCCCATTAAGAACGCGAAGGCGAGGGGCGTAAGACCGTCAAAAAACCCCGTTTTGAAGGGGTACAGGTAATCCAGGTTCTGATTGATGGGGAGAAAGAGCAACCGTATATACACCACGAGGACACTGAACTGGGTGCAGAGATAGCTCCACCGGCCCACCAGTTCCGTCTCACGCGCAAGCCCGGAGACATCCTCCAGCAGCCTCCCTATCCCTCCTCCCCCGAACACGCCCATGGCGTAAAGTATAAAGGCCACAAACAGGAGAAGGAACGGTAACACCCACAGGAACCTTCGCACCCGCTGCCTCCACGTCCCGCCGAAGCAGACGCACTCGACAAGGACGATGGCTCCGGGGAGACTGGCGGCGTTCTGCTTGCTCATAAAGGCCAGCAGACCGAACAGTATGGACAGGGAAAAAAAGGCTGAAGACTGAAGGCGGAAGGCCCATCTCCCCTCTGACCCCTGAGCATCGATCCCTGATCCCTGCCTTATTCTCGCCTGAAGATAGAACAGCACCGATCCCATATAAAAGAAGGCCGCCAGGGAGGCGTAGCGCTGTACGACATAGGTAACGGCCTGGGTCTGTATCGGATGGACGATGAAGATAAGCGCCGCGAAGAGCGAGATCACCGGAATTGAAGACTGAAGATCCGAGGCTGAAAATTGTGAAGCCCTGCCTGCGGCCCCTTTCTTCTCCCCCTTTCCCCTTTTCCTTTGAGCTTTGAGCTTTGAAATTTGAGATTCTTCACCCGCCCCGGACGGTCGGAAAAGCAGCCTCAGTATCACACGGGCGAGGAAGTACACAACAAAACCGTTTATCATATGTATCAGGATGTTGACGAGGTGATAGCCGAAGACGTCGAGCTTTCCGAATCTGTAATTGAGGGCAAAGGTACAATCAACAACAGCCCTCGGTTCTAAAAACCGCGCCGGAGAAGAAAAGCCCGAAAGATCTCTGATCTCGACATTTTCTTTGAGGGAGTGATTGTCATCAAAAACAAAGGGACACTCAAAGGTGTTGCTGTACACAAGAAAGGCCGCGAGAGCTATGATCATAAGCCCAAACCACGGCGAAACAAGGGTGTTTCTGAACCTTGAACCGGCCATAATCGCTATCCGTCCTCCGGACTGTTCACTATCCTTTCCAAACCGTGTCTACACTGATCTCCGCACTGTTGCAATACCGCCGGAATATCCGCTATACCGCTGCGCCACGAACGTTTCAGGGCCGACTGTTTAGATCCCCGAACACAGCAAGGCAGGGCCGCAGCCCTGCCTCGTTGTGTTTCCCGCTTTTAGTTTTCACATCCCAGGCAACGCATCCAGCATCATATCATCAGAGGAGGCGTTGAGCTGAAAACCGACAATCTCCTCGTCCGCTGAATAGGTTACATGGGTGGCGCCGCTGATGTCCTCTTTGAACAAGGCGGATGCAACACCGACCTTCTTCGCGTGACCGTCAAGAACGACTGTCTCAGCAGCTACGTCATTGCCGTCGTCATCATAGGCGGTCAGCGAGATTCTCGCCGCGCTGTCCCCGATATTGACAAAGGCGATCCCTGTCCAGCCGTCTTTTTCCAGCTTGGCAAAGACCCCCTCTTTTCCGCTGATGCCGACACAGCCATACCCGGCCAGCAGGTTTGGCCTGGCGAACAGCTCAAACCCGGTAATCGGGCTCGTTGCGTCAATCCTGAACCAGGCTGTATCCTCCGGCAGATTGAGATCTTCAACCGTTGCCGCTCCTATATATTTCCCCCGGGGGATAATTGAACGAGACTGGGCGGGCAGCGGAAGTCCATCCTCGGTATAGGGAGTGATGTTTATATCACATTCGGTATCCGACGGATTATAGGCGACAATGCCTGTTTCCCAGCCATTTTTATTCGTAGTGTGAGGATAGTAGATACGGGTGCTGGTGTCACCGTTTAACAATACGCCGCTCATCTTGTTGCCTGCTTCATTGGTAAAAAGCTCCAGACCGATAACACCGTTTGCACCCTTGATCACGGCAGAGTAAATATCCGGCTGAGGCTCCTCAAGCGGTCCTCCAAGAAGAGCCCTTATTGTAAATTTTTTGTGTGCATTGCCGTCCAGAGACTGCCCGATGACCTGTCCGTCATCAAACTCAATCGTGAAATCCTTTTTTGATGATGTTGTGTTGACAAGGCTTATCTCAGTCTCCCACCTTGAATCGGAGGCGATGTGAGAGATGTATATATCACCGGTATTGATCTCCGAGATGGCAGGAACTGCGGCACGATATCGTCCCTCGACATAGAATTTGGAATACCCCGCAACAGCATCCAAATCCGACTCAAACACGATATAGCCGATATAGCCGACATACATTGGATCGTATGCATCACCCACCGTCAGCTCTCTTCTCCCATGGGGAGCCAGGGTGACCGGTATGGGCGCTATCCTGGAAATGAGAATTCCCGCGTTGTTATACGCCCTGAAGTATCCGGTCAAGTCCTCGCTGTCACTGGTATTGATGACGCAGATCTCCGTCTCCCAGGTTTCATCGCTGGCGATGTGGGGAAAATAGAGGAGACGTGACGACGATGCCAAAGACGAGGTAAACGTCAGATCTTCCCCGTAATCCGTCCCGGCGCTGTTTGTGGCGACAAGTCGATAATGATAGACCGTGTTCGGGGTCAGGCCGGCTATGGCAAGACTTACCGGCACATCACTTGTGCCGGAACCTGAGTTCGTTGTTGCCGTAGTCAATCCATAGTCCGCACTTGTCCCATACTGGAAATAACTGGCAGTAGTTACACCGTTAGGATTTACGGTACCGCTCAGGGTGGCCGAACTTGCCGTTACGGAAGTCCCTTGACCCGTGATGGCTGTGGGAGGGCCGGTGTGAGTGATGCCTTGATTGGTGCTGTAACGCACATAGAAGTTTGTGTACCTGTCGGCAGTACTCATTTTTGGATATGTAAGACCGATTGTTCCGTTAGCATTTTCAATACCTGCAGTGGTCTCTTTCGCTCCGTAAGAGGTTACATCCAGATAGTTGATCTGGATATCATTGGACCCTTCGTACAACACATACTGGAAAGTATTCAGCGCATCTCTGTGGTACAGATAAGGAACAGCGGTAAACTGAACTACAAATTCTCTGTTAGGCGAAACCCCCCGGGTTTCGTATTTTACACTGGCCGTTCAAGCGCCCGGATGAAGATATGCCCACATCCCGGCTATGAAGTTATCGGCAGATCCTCCCCTTGTCGGAATTTCCTGTAGGCTGCATGAAGCCAGTGGAGGCCCATCGTTAAAGGTAAGATAACCGTACTTTGAAACGTAAACCTTCCTATACTCAACTCCGTAAAATGTGAAGCTAAAACCTATGTCAAAGGGGCCGGATAAAATGCTCCCCACCCCGGTTCCTTCCGCTTTGAAATCCGATATAGGGACCCCACTGTAAAATATGCTCTTCCAGTCAAATGGAGCCGCTCCTTTTTCGTCACTGTCATAATATCTATAACCACCGGCATCAGGGCCGCCCGTTAACGCCATCGATGCAGGCGGTAAAAACATCAAAACAAAAAACACACCGATCAATACAGCCACATTTCTTTTGAACATGCTTTGTCTCTCCTTATACCTCGTTATTGTATCTCCCCCGTACACGCAATAACCGTGCCTGCCTTCACTATCCGGCCATAGAGAACCCGCCCGCAGCGGCGGGCGTGAACCCGAATCCGGAACGAATGCTCAGACGGCGATGGCCGAGACCGGCACTGTCTTGAGGGGCCATCGTATTCATTCTTCGCGTATTGGCACAGGTGAATGACAAAGTTTGTAGCTTATTACTACTATCACGACATTTTGTTTCATTTGCCACTCTTGGCCTTAAGGTGTGAGCCTTTGCCCAAAATATCAAAAACGGAATAAAGCGCGTCTTTGTCTTGCATGTTTAACCCCCTGAGAAGAAAAAGGACCATGAAATAACAGACACACCCCGCGATTACGATACACCAGATCGGCAGAAACTGTATCTTTACAACAAGTGCGCCCATAATCAGGGCGGCAAAGGCCGGCTTCCATGCCAGAGACCACAGATGAAGCCTGAAAAAATATCTCCGGATGCAGCCATAGACCAGCGCAAATATGAGCAGTTCGCAGAGCAGAGTCGCAACGGCGGCGCCGATGTGGGTGTAGCCCGGAATGAGAAGCAGGTTCAATACGATATTAAAAACCGCCGTCGCTCCTACAATAACCGTATAGATCTTCTGTCTGTCAATCATATTCAGCAGGTGTCCCCCTAGGTAGTTGAGAAAGGCAAAAACCTCCGCCCATATCAATACCCGCAGGACCGGCGCCGCATTCTCAAAACCCTCGCCGAAAACAAACAGTATCAGCCTCGGGGCGAGCAGAAACATTCCCACGCCTATGGGGAGAGCCAGCATGACGAGGTATCTGAACGACCGGTTGAAAATATCCGTCAGAACCTCTGCGCTTTCTCTGGAATACTGCGCCATGGGGGGCAAAATTGCCGTCACCAGCAAGAGGGGTATATAATGGACGACATCGATTGGTCTGTAGGCCGCGTTGTACCATCCCGTTACCTGGTCACCGACCATCAACGAAAGCATAACGGTGTCAATCCTGTAATATATATACAGGAAGGAGATACTGAGCGCGAATGGGAGGGATCGAACAAACAGGCTTTTCCACAACTGGAAGTCAATTCCAAAGCTTGGAATAAAATAACTCCTTGAAGAGATAACATACAGCACCTGCTTGACCACATTGGAAATCAGGAGGGCTAAAACCAGAGACAGGAGCGATCGTGTAATATACAGCAGGACAACACCGGCAAGAAGGGCGACCGCGCGTTCTATGACGTCAATCAACGATGTCAGATCCATCCTCTCGTTAGCGTTGAGAATGCTCGCAAACACCGATCCCATGCAGTCAATCATGTAAATCACCGCTACTATCATGAAACTCCGAATAATGAGCGGGTCATCCTTGATGAGGATAAGAAGAAAAACAGCGGCGAGGGCCGAAACAACCGCGAGGATTGCTTTCACGGGCAGGATGTTGTTGCCGTATTCAGAAGTAACGCCCTTATTTGCCGACACATCCTTGATAATGAGATATCCCATTCCGGGATTGCACAGGATCATGATAAGATATCCGAAGGCGAACAGGAACGAATACTGTCCGACCCCTACATCCCCCAGAGTTCTCGCTATACACACCATCAGGAGGAACGAGAAGACATTGCCCACCGCGGTCCCCGCGAATAGTGCAAGGGTATTCCTGATTATTTTGTCTTTTTGTTTCATCGGAATTCCGAAAGTGATTCTGTCAACTTTGATTTTGCCTACGCTCTTATCAAGCCTGTACCCCTGCCATTTTTTGCCTACCCTCCCATATTTCAAATAGCCGCGGAACAAAAACCCGTAGATACAGCGTAAGCATATACAGAGGCCACCATATTCCCATGTAGCGCCGAGTAAAAATCATCCATTCCCGGGGAGGCAAGCCTTTGGGACTATGAAGTATATGTAACCGTTCTTTTAAGCGTACAGCGGAATTGCCCCATGAAAGTTTCGAATCGTCAACACAAGTCCCCGCGTATCCAGGCACAATCCAACTATTGATACCCTTTGATTTAGCACGTAACCCATACTCTATATCTCCAATCACCTGGGTAAAATCGGGGCTTATATTGCCGACTGACTGAAAGACGTTCCTGGAAACAAGCACACAGTTTCCATTAAATGTGTCGCACCGTTGACTTTCTTCTGATGGGATTACATCATAGAATCTTAACAATTGACGCTTTTTTGTTAAAAATTTTCCACCATAGGTATATTGTCCGGTCTCCGGATCAAGGCACGAACCTACAATTATTCCATCATCTCCTTTCCTCTCCCTTGTTTCATGGGCCGTTTTTAACAATCTCTGAATCGCATCTGAAAACAGGAAAGTATCATTGTTCAACCACAGGTAGAAATCATAATTTTTTTCCATCGCCATAGACCACGCATATCGCATACCATCGCACCAGTAGAGGCTGTCATTGCCACAGAACAGCCTCACGTGGGGAAACTTTTTCTTTATTGCTTGGGCAGTCCCGTCTGTACTCCCGGCGTCAACCACATACACCGTCACGTGACATGTCTCATCTAGTTCCTGATTAAAAAGCAGATCAAGACAGGTAATGGTCTTTTCCATCCTGTTGTGACAGGTTAAAAGAGCTGCGATACTGATCCGCTTCGCTATCTGCCTGGTCTCATGCACCTTCTATTCCCCGAAAAAGCTGATTCTCTTCACAAGCAAATCAAGCCTAAACTGTTTTATGATACTCTTACTCTTTTCTTTCATCCGCTTCAGCCTGCTTTCAGAAGACAAGAGCCGCTCAAGCGCCTCAACTAGAGGACCCAGCTTCCCGCCCTCGACAATAATACCATTACCCCGAATAAGATCCCGGGAGCAGCCGCATCTGTCCGAAGCAATAATCGCGCAACCGCATGCCATGGCTTCGTTTACAACCAGCCCCCAAGGTTCGCTGATCGAGGGCAGGACCAAAATGTCTGAAATGCCGTATATCCCTGGAATCTCGTCTATTCCTCTGTGGCCGAGGAAATGTACGCGACTGTTTCCCCCGGCCAGTTTCTTTAACCTGTGTTCCTCGGGTCCGTAGCCGACGATCAACAATTCAATGTCCTGAAATTTCTCATGTACCTGAAGGAAGGCCTTGATCAACAGATCTACACATTTGATTGCAACCAATCGTCCGGAAAACATAATGACCCTGGAACCGCTTCCGACACCGATTTTCCCCTTTAATATGCATTCTTCTTGAAGGGAAAGCTGCCCCTGTCTCGAAAAATGATCCACATCGACGGGATTATAAAAATTCTCGATATTCCTTCTGACTCCCAGAAACCTCAAATATTCTGCGGCCGCTGTTCCACCGCCGATAAAACCATCGAAAAACCGCAGAATAAATTTAACGTATAGCAATGAAATTTTTCTGATTAAGCTATCCTCATGAATCGTACTATCCGTCCATAAAATAATTTCCTTGTTATGTTTTTTTGCATATATGATTGCCGCCAGGGTCGCGAAGCTGTCCCATCCCGCGACAATGATACGGTCAGGATTATACCTCTTGATATCCTGATAGATAGTATAGTTTATGTTGCATACGAAAGCTGTATTTGCAGAGACAGGGATACCGATATTTTTCAGCAATACCGTTTTATATGGAGAATCGGTTATCTTAGCATCCCACTTCCTGTACTTGACATCCGAATTTTGAAAGAAGACAGTCAGCTCCATATTCCCGATATTCTTGGCAATAGCAACAAATCGAGCATGGCTGTAAGGGCTCCATATACCATGAACGATGAGCAACTTCTTCATAATCTATCGCACACTTTCTGTACCATTCTTGTACCGCCGGCGTCTTGGGGTCGCTACTTATGTAGAAACCCTGGAAGAGATAACTTTTGAAATGCCCCCATGACATCCTCTACCGAGATATGTTCCATACACCAGTGGTCCTGATATTTACAACTTCGCTGGCTGCAGGGATGATAAGGACAGACGGTCTTCATCAATACAATATTTTTATCGCCTCTATACCCGAACTTTTCAGGTTCTCCCGGTCCAAAAAGTTGAATCATCGGGGCTTTCACCGCGGCAGCGATGTGTGTCAAGCCGCTGTCATTCCCGATAAACAAAACCGACCGTTTGATCAGTGCAGCTACCTGACTCAAAGTTAAGTCGCCGGAGCTGTTGATGATCTTTGAACCGGCCAGGCAACTAATCTTATCCAAAACATTACGGTCTTCCCGGCTGCCTACCAAGACTACCACGCAGTTATAGCTTTCGGCCAATAGGGCGGCAACTCGGGCAAATTTCTCCGGTGGCCAAGATCTCCAGTAATACAAGGCGCAAGGGGCAATGCTAATGACAAAATCGGCCTGTTTTATCCCTTTTTCACCCAGATATTCTTCTATATACTTCATATCATTCTCAGGGATATTGAGCGCTGTTTCTCTTTCTTCTACTGCCACGCCGAGTGCCTCCACAAGCCGAAGGGTTTCATCCTTTGCGTGCTTACATTCGCCTTTTTTTGATTTGACAACGTGCGTCAGCAAAAAGCCTCCCCCCCTTGTGCCTTTTGCAAACCGGAAACTGGCTGCTGATAAAAAAAGAGGGATGATGCTCAGCAAATCACCCCTCAGGTCGATCCCTAAATCATATTTGTCCCGTCTTAACGTTCTAATAAAATCCACTTCCTCCCTGAAACGCAGTCTTCTGTTCCCTCTGAAAACACTGAACAGAAAACAATCGTGAACAATAAGACGATCATAAAAGGGAATACGGTCTACGATACCGGCGGTCCATGGACCTATGACCAGGGTTATCTTCGCCCGGGGAAATCCCTTCCTGATTTCTCGGAGGGCAGCGGTGGAAAGGACGAGATCCCCCAGGCCGTCCAGCCTGAAGATGATGATATTTTTTACTTTTTCAGGTTCGTATTTTCCAGATCCACCATTAAACAGCCTCGCCACTGAAAATACGAATCCGCCGACAATATCCACAACGAAGAGCAGTATCCTTACCTTTAATTCAACCGATTCGTATCGGTCAGACAATAACATCTTCTTCATAGAAACCTGTATAACAGACTTAGCATCATATAATGAAGATAATGCCTCAGTATCGGATATCTATCCGCCGCCGTGGCGTGTTTCTTTGCAACACGGTACGCCTCATGGGCTGATTTTCTGTAGTTCCTGCCGTTCTTTGATTCCTCATGCCACCTGAAGTTGGCGAGGAAGCTGTTGATATAAAGGGGGGAATATCTCTTGCCTATTCTCAGCCAGTAATCATAGTCCATGGTGTATTCGAGACTGAGATCGAGCGGTCCTGTTTCCTGGAAAACCCTTTTCGTAAAAAAAACGGCCGGCTGAGAGATAAAATCCTTTGATAACAGGCGTCTTAACGAATAGCGCCTGCTCTCAAACATCTTATATCGCGTTATCAACTTGCGTATCTCACGATCGTTCTCATCAATGTTC
>JAQULO010000081.1 GCA_028718565.1 Syntrophales bacterium
TACACTCACTTCCAGTTTCATGGCGCTTTCTCCTTTTTATTTAGGTTTTGGGATAAACCCTTTTTTAAAGGAAAAGCGCCTTTTTCTACACCTTTTTAAATTTACACAAAATATATTACACTGCCTGTGATGATATGAAAACGGTGTCCAGGAATATTTCCTCCAGGTCGGCAGAGCTGTTCCTTGAAAGTATTCGATGCGCATAATCGATGTCATTGGAATAGATCGGATAACCTTTCTCAATGACACCGTATAGCTGAGACAGGAGATTTTTGACGAGGTTACAGTCGTGTGCGTCGCCCGATATGGAAACGGTTGAGCCTCTGGCATTGAGCTTCACCCGGCCCAGCTTCTCGACAACCTTGCGATTACCGTCCTGCTCTCCGAGCAGAACCTTCAGCTTGTCATTGTCCGGGAAGTGTATCGTGCTGACAGAGAGGTCTTGACGGGGGTCTTTTTTCAAATAGTGTATAACCTGCCTGTTTAATATAGAGGAGAGAGTCACAGTAATCCACTGATAAAATTCTCGACAAAACTTTAATCGGGAGAAAAACCATGATTCGGAGGGATGATAGCAAAATTATCGGAATTGTGCACCCTGTTTATGAAAATCAAAACTTGAATACCCCGGTTTTAAACGGGGATGAAAAGTTTTCCTGCCGGAGGCAGGTGTGAATATGATGTAAATATTGCATGGCACTGAGAAGAGCAAGTCATGCTGTATATGACACGAAACATCATTTTGTACGGGCACCGAAGTATCGGAAGTGGATTTTGCGAGGAGACATACAGGAGCGAGTGAAGAGTATATTTCATGAGATTGCGATAGCAAACGAGTTTGAGATTGGTACGATGGAAGTAGCTGCTGATCATGTACATATATTTTTGTCTTTTCCACCGAGGTACAGCATTTCGAGGGTAGTAGCGATGCTGAAGAGTATCAGTGCCAGCATGATATTCAGGGAATATCATGGAGTTAAGAAGCAGCTTTGGGGTGGTGAGTTTTGGGAAGACGGGTATTTTGTTCGTACCGTAGGCGATAAAGTGACGGCTGAAGTAATCAGGAAATACATTGAGTATCATCGTCATCAGGAGAAAACACCCAAACAGTTAGAATTGTTTTAGATGCCCCGCCTTTAGGCGGGGTAATTCACTCTATCATTCCTTCAAGATATCTCCAGCAGGTATTGTTTTTTTGAAACCGCTGGTTTTCGCGACGAGTAGGATCTTTGATGGCAAACAAGCCTTTGATATTCGCATCCCCTCGCACAAAAATATCCGAAGGGAGTGAACCTTAAAAAAAGGGGGTGCTGAAAAATCCAGACGTGGAAGAAGGACAGCAGGCTGCCCTTCCTGAAGTATGATCCTCCCAAAGCAGTGCCGAGCATCATCAATGCGGAAGAGATGAACCTACCTCAATATGTATGGACAGGAGTCATAGGGTACGGGATCGTACCGTCACCGTCAAGCGGATCTCCGGTTGGTGGTCAGAATAATAAGCAAACTACCGCACCCGCGGCGGTCCCACCCTAGAAACGATGGGACCCGCCGCTTCACAGTGCAGATCTATTAAACGATTCCCTGGGCCATCATTGCTTCTGCGACCTTCGTGAAACCGGCTATGTTCGCGCCATTGACATAATTTCCGGGCGTGCCGTACTCGCTGGCGGCCTCGACAGAGGCGGTGTGGATGCTCTTCATGATCCTCTTCAAATAGTCATCAACCTCCTCGCGGCTCCAGCTCAGACGCATGCTGTTTTGGGCCATCTCAAGTCCGGAGACGGAGACACCGCCAGCATTCGCGGCCTTTCCGGGCGCATACAGAATCCCGGCATCAACAAATGTCAACACCCCTTCCGGTACGGTCGGCATGTTCGCACCTTCACTCACAAACTGGATACCGTTGGCGACGAGATTTTTAGCGTCCTTCGCGTTGACCTCATTCTGGGTCGCGGAGGGGAATGCACCGTCCGCCTTGTGGCTCCACAGGGGATTGTAATCGAGAGCAGGATCGACCGGTGTATATACCGCCCCGGGATATTTGTCGGCATACTCCTTAATGCGGCCGCGCTTGATGTTCTTGAGCTCCATGATGAAAGCCAGTTTGCCGCGATCAATGCCTTCTTCATCGTATATATATCCCGAAGAATCTGACAGGGTCACCGCCTTGCCGCCCAAGTCGAGAATTTTTTCCACCGTATACTGGGCCACATTCCCGGAACCGGATACGAGGCAGATTTTCCCTTCGAGGGTCTCACCGCGGGTGGCAAGCATCTCCGCCGCAAAATAGACCGCGCCGTATCCCGTGGCTTCAGGACGTATCAGACTGCCGCCCCAGGTAAGCCCCTTACCGGTCAGGACACCCGTAAATTCATTGCGCAGTTTCTTATACATCCCGAACAGGAACCCTATCTCCCTGCCTCCGACGCCAATATCGCCGGCAGGGACGTCCGTATTAGGACCAATGTGTCGGAATATCTCGAGCATGAAACTATGACAGAAACGCATCACCTCAACATCCGACTTGCCCTTGGGATCAAAATTGGACCCGCCTTTCGCCCCCCCCATCGGAAGGGTCGTAAGCGCATTCTTGAAAACCTGCTCAAACCCCAGAAACTTGAGGATGCTCAGGTTGACCGACGGATGAAACCGAAAACCACCCTTGTAGGGTCCTATCGCGCTGTTTACCTGAATCCGGTAACCCCTGTTGATTTGTACCTCGCCCCTGTCATCCACCCAGGGCACACGAAACATGATAACCCTCTCAGGCTCAACCATGCGCTCAAGAATCTTCGCCTTGCGGTACTCCGGATGCTTATCCAAGACCGGTGCCACCGACTCAACAACCTCCGAAACTGCCTGAAGAAACTCGAGTTCCCCTGTATTATTGGCCTCACACATCTTCTTGAAATCTAACATACTTAAGCTCTCCTTTGATTCGTTTTTTCCATTTTCATACATTACGGTATGAGAGGGAACCATACTTCTTTTCCCACCTCACACCTCCCACCTCACACCTCACACCGCTATACGAAAAGGCTGCCTGTCGCGAGGCAGCCTTATGCTAACGATATTACGCACCAAACCGCCATATAGCAAAAAACAGTCGTTAGTACACCGGCAACAGAGCGGCATATTTATCGCACATCCAAGCCCGATTCATGGTTGAATCGGATAGCCTGAAGTTTTAATAAGAACTCTACATTTTGGTGAATACTACCATTGTGTTGTTAATGCAAACAAAAAGCACTATAGCCGGACAAATATGTGGAATTGAACTTACGCACACGCAGAATCCCTCCCCGCCGGTGAGGAAGACAGGGCGCCGCCATCCGCTACTTTTATGTGTAGGGTACTTAGATTCCCTCCTGTGCAACCGAAACAGGTGAGAAGTGATACTGCCTCAGGACCTCTGCTATTATAACCGGCACAGGGACGGGGCTCTGAAAGATTATATCGTCGCCTACGCGGATTATTTTGTATCGCGCGGACAGAGGCCGGCGACATGCAGGCGTGTTGAAAGTATTGAGGAAGTGCTTCAAGCTGCGGATGTCGTAAGTCTGCATCCGGTGCTCAATCCAAGCACGCACCATATGATAGATGCCGGGCGTCTGAAGTGCATGAAAAAATGCAATCCTGGTTAATGCGAGCAGGGGGCCGTTGGTCGACGAAGAGGTCCTTGTGGATCATTGACGCGACAATCCAGAATTTAGGGCGGGGCTCAATGTTTTTGAGGACGAACTCGACCTGAAGTCGGGCCTAAACGAACTTAGTCATCGCACCCCCTCTAGGGTCGGCGACAGACTGGTCGAGAGAGGGGATGGGGCTCCTCCTTGCGGCGAGAAACGTTGTCGGTGTCCTGATGGGATATCCGGCGTGGGAAAAGCACAGCATTTTGTCCCTCCTGGAGGACGACCCTCCAAAGGCAGTGCCGAGCATCGTCAATGCGGAAAAGATGACCCTCCCAAAATATGTCTGGCAGGAGTGACGGGGCACGGGGTCGTACCGTCAGGCAGATTTCCGGTTGGTGGTCAGAATAATAAGTGCAACTATTGCACCCGCGGCGGCGACCGGCCAGAACCCCCCTCCAAACCCGTGTGTGGTTGCGAAGTCGACAGTGATGCCGAGGAGGGGAGCCAGGAGTGTCGTTGAAGCAGATTTTGCCTGGCTCTCGATGGAAAGTACCGTTGCCCCACGCGTCTCGGTTGCGTATGCGTCAAACCTGCTGATGAGTATCGGTCTCCACAGGTTCTGCATGACGTACAGGAGTATAAACCCTATAATTGCAAGGTAATACCATTTCATGTACAGTATGATTGCCAGGAGGAAATAGACCACGAGTGCGCCCATCCAGATGCGGGCCGCCCCCTGTTCCTCTCCGCCCGCCCGATGCGTGATTCTGTGCGATTTCCGGCTCGCCCAGGCCGACAACAGATGGAGAATAAAATAGACAACTCCAACAATGATCGCACTGCGACGGGTATCTTCCATATATACGAAGAGGGGGAGGGCCAGGGCCATCCCCTTGATAACAGGTTGAAGATAATCCTTGGCCGCGTTGAACACCCCCTCAAATGCCATCGATTCGACAATCAGGCGGCGCAGGTGTCGTATCTTCAGCGACATTTTCAGCGTGGACCACAGATTGTTAAAGACACCGCGCAGGGTGATCTCTCCCTGAAGGTTTCCCTCCAACGCATCGGGATACTGCATGAAATTGATAATGCCGAGTATGTACGGGGCTATAGAGAGATAAAAAACTGAGGAATAGCTGTCGGTAACTATGACGAAAAGGGTAGCGACGATGACCGAAAAGGCGGAGCCCAGTTGAGACCATGATCGGGTAAAACCGTAGACACGCGTCTTTTCGTCCAGGCGACCCTGGAGGCGGAGCCAGGTGAAGATCATGGCCTTGTGGGTGCCGGTCCGAAACGCCTCGCCGATTGCGAAGAAGAACATGGCCGCGAAGAAATACGCAGATGTCCTGACAGAACCGAATAGGGCAAATGCAATGATATAAGAGGTAAAGGAGAAGATCATGCATCTGCGGCGTCCGTACGTATCGGCCAGCGCGCCGCTGGGAACCTCAAAGAGATTGATGCAGATTTCTCTGAAGGCAACCAGGATGCCTATCTGCGTGAAGGAGAGGCCTCTTTCGAGGAAGAGGAGTATCATGAACGGTTCATAATACCGCTGATTTTTCAGAAAACCGTAGAGCGAAAAGCGGGCAAGCATGATAAATTTCCCCTTATTTGCGCGGTGATTTTATTTTCGCCGGCCGGATAAGTCAACACGATTCCGTCTCCGATCTTTTTATGTGTTTAATTGCCGGAGGAATAATGGATTGCGATGGCGAAAAACATGAATAAGAAATGAAACCATACGGACTCCTTGATAATTGGTTTGAGAAATTAGAAACCCGTATCCAGTGTGCTAATGTTGACTTCGGTAAAGACAGACGCTTCGATATCTCCAGTACCGACAAGCCTCCATCCGTTGCCATCTTCACCGCTTACTCTCGAAACCCTTGCGTGTATCGCTCGTTAGGTATCCTTTCCATTTTCACACCTCCGTCTTGGTTCCTTACCTAAACATTGGTGTCCATCTTTTTCGACATTATGTAGTTTTGCAAAGTATCAATTCATGACGCTAATCTTCAATGATATAAGATTCCTGTTTTTAAATTCCTTGACATAATCCTTTTAAGATGTATTGATTTCCGCATTCACCGGGGGAATATTTCTTGTTTAAATAAGGCCAGTATTTGGCTGAAAATAGTCACTATTTTTTAACTACAGATTATGGTCTGGTTGTTATAGGGTCAAGTTTGCTCTTGTACTTTCCGCACGTGGATGCGACTTCTTATAAGTTATATCGGGGAATAGTGCATGGTCGATCATACAGACATGGATAATCAGCAGGGGGTTAATTCTTTTTACGCGTATATAAAGAGCCCTTCCTGGTGGATCCAGATAATCATTCTCAGTGTGACCACTATCGCCATAAGCATAACGGCTTTTCTCGGCGTTCAAACCTTTCATGTAGCACGACAGACAGCCCTCGATCAGTTTAATGAACACCAGTTGATCCTTGCCCGATCGGCAGCCGCCGGGATTGAAACCTATTTCAGCGAGGTCAAGGCGTCGCTTGTATCGGCAACAAAGGTGTCGGCCATCCAGCATATGACTCCTGATTGCCTCGAGTACATGCAGAACATGTATCTGGGGTTTATACCGAGGACCTCCATACGTCGCCTCGATGAGCACGGCGTTCTCCGATTCATATATCCTTCCGACGATTGGCGGGGAGACATCGTCGGCAGAAACTACGACGCGGAACCGTATTTTAACAGGACGAAGGAAGCGGGACACGTCACGCTGTACGGGATCACGGTCAACGAAAAGGGCGAAAAACGCATACGGATGTCCTCCCCGATCTATGTTAAAGACGACCGGGATACTCAAAAGAAACGATTTGCGGGCGTGCTTGTTATCTCCTTTGATCTGCGGTCCGTGGGCGACATTTTTATTTCCCCCATCGTATCGGGTGAAACAGGATACGCCTGGTTAATGGATCAGGAGGGTTATTTTCTTGCCCACGATGTGGCGGAATTCGTGGGTCAGGATGCCTTTAAAGCACGGGAGAAAAGGAACCCGGAACTTTCATATGAGTCCATTAACGAAATCCAGCAGAAGGTCATGACAGGCAGAGAAGGCATCGGTCGCTATATGTCCGGTTGGCATAGGGGAAAGGCGGGAAAGATTGAAAAACTGATTGCCTATTCTCCGGTCTATGTTCTAGACCAGATCTGGTCTGTTGCCGTGGTCGCCCCCGTCAGCGAGATCGATAGAATTATTAGAACGGCGGGAGTCCAGGCGCTCAATACCTTCGCCTTCATAATCCTTTTTCTCGTAGTAGCGGGCATTTTTTCGTCCCTTTCCGTTTACCGGTGGTCCGGCATCCTCAAGAGTGAAGTCCAAAAGCGAACCAAGGAACTCAGAGAAACCACCGATTATCTCAACAACCTTATACGATGTGCCAATGCACCGATCGTTGTCCTGAACCGGGACGGGGAAACAACCATCTTCAATGAGGCCTTTGAGAGGATGAGCGGGAGAACCGAGCGGGAAATGATGGGTCGACCACTCGGCATATTGTTTCCCGATCACAGCAGCTCCGATTCCTTGCGAAAGCTTGCACATGCACAAAAAGGAGATGGAGACTTACATGTCCAGGAAATGCCGATTCTGCGTAAGGATGGTACGGTACGCATCGGGATGTGGACCTCCTCCAACATTTATGCGGAGACGAGCAAGATATTGATAGCGACCATTATTCATGGCGAAGATGTCACAGAGCGCAAGAAGGTGGAAGAGGCCCTAAGGGAAAACGAGGAACGTTTCCGGAAGGTCTTCGAGGGGGGGGCGCTCGGGATGGCAGTCCTTGATCTCGAGTATCGGTTTGAGCGGATCAATGCGACGTTCTGCAGGATGCTGGGTTACGATGAAGAGGAATTGGTAGGCAATACCTTTATCGGTGTCACCCATCCTGAACATAGAGAGCAAGACCTCTCACAAGTGGCGCAATTATTGCTGGGACACATACCATACTATAAGACGCAAAAACGCTACATCAGAAAGGATGGAGAGAGTATATGGGGGAACGCAACAGCGTCTGTCGTCTATGATGAAAGGACAAACCCCCTCTATTTTATCGCAATGATTGAAGATATTACCGATCAAAAACGCTCGGAACAAGAAAAGGAGCAACTTGAGAGACAATTGCTGCACGCTCAGAAGATGGAGGCGCTCGGAACCCTTGTGGCCGGTGTCGCCCATGAAATCAATAATCCGATTAATAAGATCATGTTCGATATGCCCCTCCTACAGAAGGTATGGCACGACGCGCTTCCTATCCTGGAGAAAGAGGCGCGAACGGAGCCCGAGAAGAAGTATGGGGGACTCACCTACGATTTTCTCAAAGAAAACCTGCCTCAGCTCCTTTCGGATATCGATCTGGCTGCAAACCGCGTCGCAAAAACCGTAAACAACTTGAAGCATTTTACAAGGCAGTCGAGTATCACGGATAAAGCGCCAATCGAAATAAACACGGCAGTAACAACCGCCGTGCGTCTCATAGAGGCAACCCTCAAAAAGTCGAGTATCCTCCTGGAACTTGAACTGGCGAAAAAAAGTCCAATGATAGAGGGAACCCTTCAGAGTATCGAACAGATAATCATGAATATCGCCATCAATGCAACCCAGGCCATTGACCATGATCACGGCAAAATAACCATATCCACGGGGCTTCAGAAAAAAAACGGAGAGGCGGTGGCGGTCATCTCAATATCGGACAACGGGAAGGGTGTCGATCCCACTATAGCGGACAAGATATTTGATCCCTTTGTGACGTCACGGCAGGCCGAAGGAGGAACGGGCCTTGGCCTCTCCATTACCTGTAATCTCATCGAGGCCCATCTAGGAGAGATTACCTTCCTCAGTAAAAAGGGCGAGGGGACTACCTTTACCATTACATTCCCCGCAATAACGAACAAGAAATCCAAGAATAGATAATATGGAATCCATACCCCTCGATAGCACCCCAGTTCTGGTTGTTGATGATTACATCGGTCTCTTGTTGAGCATAAAAGCCTCGATGGTCAGCTCCGGCATGTCCGAACCCGCACTCATTTCGGATAGCGGGCGCGTCATGGAAATAATCAGAAAGAACAACTTCCATCTGGCGCTTCTGGATCTCGTGATGCCTGAACCGGGAGGAATGAAACTCCTGCAGCAGATAAAGGAGGAGTTCCCGTCTCTGGAGTGTATTATTATAACGGCTGTCGATGACACCTCTTCGGCGGTTCAAGCCATGCAATTCGGAGCCTACGATTATCTTGTTAAACCCATTAACGGCGAAAAATTGATAATCACCATCAATCGGGCACTTGAACGGTACAACCTCAAAAACAAGCTTGCCCTCTTTGAGAGGAGCCAGACATTCTCCGATCTGGGAAAGCCGTCTGCTTTTGTGAGCATGGTCGCTGAAGATCCGGCGATGGCCATGGTATTTCATCAGGTCGAGGTTGTGGCGCCCACTGACTATAACATTGTGATCACCGGTGAATCCGGCACAGGCAAAGAGATGCTTGCCAGGATTATCCACAACTTAGGCACACGATCCAAAGGACGCTTTGTCGCCGTTAACATGGCCTCCTTCAGCAAGACCCTCTTTGAAGACGATTTCTTCGGCCATGCCAAGGGTGCGTTCACCGGCGCTATTTCTGAAAAACAAGGCTTCTTTGAGGCAGCCAGGGGAGGAACTCTCTTCCTGGATGAAGTAACGGAACTCGACGCGTCGCTGCAAGGAAAGATGCTACGTGCCGTTCAGGAGAGAGAGCTTTACCGGCTGGGGAGCACGCGGGCGCGGGATATCGATGTGAGAATAATTTCCGCCACCAACAGAGATATCAAAGAGGAGATTGGTAAGGGTCGCTTCAGAGAAGACCTTTTTTATCGCCTGAATATGTTTCATATCAATATACCGGCACTGAGGGAACGAAGTGAGGATATCATTCCCCTGGCGCTGCATTTTTTAAAAATCCACGCAGAAAAAAACAACAAGGCCATTCATTCACTTGATCCTGACTTCGCGCAATGCCTTATCTCGCATCCATTCCCGGGAAACGTACGGGAGTTGGAAAATATCATAGCAAAAGCGGTGCTTTTGGAAAGCACACAGGCCCTCACCCGTTCCTCCATACGTGATCTTTTTCTCTTGTCTGATCACCCTCAAGGGGGAAAAGATCACATAATGACCCTCGAAGAAGTGGAGAAAAACCACATACGCAGAGCCCTTAGTGCAACCGGTGGAAATAGAACGCAGGCTGCCGGTATGCTGGGAATAGGGCTGAGAACCCTCCAGAGAAAACTGAAGGAATGGGGTGACACAGGACATACGCCAGAATGACGTTGGACATGTCGTTTTGGCATCTAAGTTTAAATGCCGGCAATATATAGCACATATCTAATACGCTATCCATGTAATGCCATTGTGACCCTATCCCCCCTTTTTATCTTTTATGCCATTAACGGTCTTACAAAGATGAATATCTTTTCAACGGCCCAGAAACAGTGCACTTTCATCGCTAGAATACAGAAACACCAAAATGGCACGATTTGTGAAATATCAAGAGACAAGCGTTGACTGTAGGAAAAGAGATGATGAGGGGTCAACGGAACGAAATAACTACTGGTCTGGTGTCGGCAGTAGCAAAGGAGGACTAAGGGTTGTCGACAAGTAACTGGGGGGATTGGGAAATGGTGAAACCTCAAACCATAAAGGCGGTTTTAGCACGGTAGGTTTTTCTTCCCAGTCCCCCCCTTCTCAAACACCGGCACGAAGGGTAGAAGCATGAATGATGATAAGGCTGCCGAGAAGCCGGGAAGTGAAGCTGCACGCTGCCAACTTGAGAACGATGCGCTTGATATGATCAATACGAGGTTTCAAACGCAATACAGTTCTTTAAAAGAGATCGATCTGGCCGAGATTTTGAACACGCCTCCGAAGCAAATATAAAGAGAAACGCAATCGCTACCCTCGTGAGAGGGGCGTTCGATCTTGGTCCAGGTCTTCATAGCGGTGGGTGGTTTTGTTTCCCCCTTTTTCCGCTCACCGCTCCACTCTCCAACAACCTGAGAGGTCCCCCCCCTTCTATATCTGTACCTTTCAGTTGACATAGGAAAGGTGGCGAGAATGAATTCCCGTCACCTTTCTACATAAATCAGTAAGTGTTTTTTGACTATCCCCGTCTGAAAAAAGTCTTGTCCCCAGTAATAGCTCCCGGTTGTTTTACTTTGGATGATATCCGGCAGTGTAATATATTTTGTGTAAATTTAAAAAGGTGTAGAAAAAGGCGCTTTTCCTTTAAAAAAGGGTTTATCCCAAAACCTAAATAAAAAGGAGAAAGCGCCATGAAACTGGAAGTGAGTGTA
>JAQULO010000082.1 GCA_028718565.1 Syntrophales bacterium
CGGCGGATGTACGGTTTGCTCGCCCTATGGTGGAGATGGAGTAACCGTATCCCGCCCCAATGTCAAATGGTTTTTACCGCTTGCCTTGAATCCAGGAAGAGGGGAACAATTACTCACACTTCGATTTTACCAAAAAAACACCTTGACAAGCTTCAAAATTTCATTATTATTTGAACTCAAAAACTTATTTCGTTCAAAATAATAAAGGGTCATAGTATGAAACAGGAAAAACTGGAAGCTATATTAACAACCGCGAAAAAGATGTTCGCCCGATATGGTCCCAGAAAGACAAACCTTGACGAGATTGCCCGGATGGCAAAAGTTGCCAAGGGTACCATCTACAGCTATTTCGGGAGCAAAGATCGGGTTTATTTGGAGGTCCTGAGTCAGGAAGCAGATGAGGTTGTTAAAAAAATATCATTATCTGTGGGCAAAGAGGTTTCGCCGGAAGCGAAATTTGCCGTCTTTGTACGCGCCAAATTTCAGTATATGCGTCATGCGGTAAATATATTGTATCTGGATCGGGAGGGAATAGAGAAATACTCCCCTGCCGCCGAAAGTATCCGAAACGATTTTTTGGAACAGGAAATCAAAATCATCGACTCGATTCTGAGGCAAGGTATGGAAAAGGGCGTGTTCCGGTTAAACGATGTGTCTCTTGCCGCCAGGGCCATTGCTCACGCATTGAGAGGGTTTGAGCTGAACTGGCTGGTTCAGGAAGGTGAAGAGACGATTGAGCGGTATCTCGATGAATTATTGAATCTTCTTTTTTTCGGGTTGATGGTTGAAAAGAAGGTTGGGTGAGCAATCAAGATGCAATGTGAACATGGACAACACGGATTGAGGCATACAAAAGATGAAGAGTGACATTTTAAACATAATTTTTTCTTTTTCCTTCTTTTCCATTCTTGGATGGATGTTGGAGATCTTCTATCGTTCTTTGCGTGACAGGCGGTTTGTCAATCCCGGCCTCTTGAAGGGACCGTATCTCCCCCTTTACGGAGCGGTTGCTTTGATGCTCGCAGGGACGGTTCCCTTGTTGCAGGGCTCCCCTGTGATGACGAAATCCCTCGTCTATTTTGTCGTCACCACCGGATTTGAACTCGGATCGGGACTTATCGCCCAATACTTTTTTCATGCCCGTCTTTGGGACTATTCGGATCAGCGTTTTAATTATAAAGGTCGCATCTGCCTCAAATTTTCAATTTACTGGATATTGCTGGCGTTCGCTTTTGAATATCTCATAATGCCCCCCTATCAAGGCTTCCTCAATCAGGTTTCACCCGTTATTAAAGGCAGCTTTGCGGCGGCGGCATTTTCACTGATGCTGGTGGATTTTTTGACGGTTTCTATCAACAGCTTTCTCGGCACGACGCCGGAAGAGAAGGTGATAATGGATACGGAATTCATGAACACGGCAAGGCCATTGCTTGAAAATCCGGTGGTTGCAACGCTTTCTCAATATAACCATCACAGGAACAAAACAAGGTTGGAGCACGTAAAGGAAGTGGCATACGTAAGCTTTCTCTGGGGCAAGCGCCTTTCTCTGGACAGTGAGGCGATAATCCGGGGCGCATTGCTGCATGATTTATTCTTCTATGACTGGCTGCGTGAAGGACCCAGATGGCATGGTTTCAGGCATCATACTACCGCCCTGAAAAATGCGCGCAAAATAACACGCCTCTCGAAGAAAGAAGAAGACATTATCAAAAAGCACATGTGGCCGCTCACGGTTGTGCCGCCACGATACATGGAGTCGCTTATCGTTTCCCTGGTGGATACATTTTGTTCCACAAGAGACTATTTGATCGTGGAGAAGCGTGAAAAATCACCAAAGGCGGTTGCGGCGCGCCTTGGCCAGGAATTAAGTGGCAAGCGGGTATGAGAAAAAATATGGGCGACCTGTATTTTGCTGGAATCGACATAGGCTCAACAACGGCCAAGGCGGTCATACTTGATGGAAAAGGCGACATGATTTTTTCCCGCTACTGCCGCCATCAGGGCAAACCCGTGGATACAACGCTGGACATTTTCAAAGAGGCCCTCCGGCGCTTGGGAGACATTGAACTTGATTTGGCGGTTACCGGCTCTGCGGGGATGGGCGCAGCCGAAGTCTTTGGACTACCATTTGTGCAGGAAGTGGTGGCTTCTGCGCACTTCATTAAAACATTCTTTCCCGGAGTCAGAACCTTCATTGAAATCGGCGGTGAAGACTCTAAAATCATATTTTTCGACGACAATGGCCGCCCCGATATCCGCATGAACGGCAGTTGTGCCGGGGGGACCGGTGCTTTCATCGATCAAATGGCGGTTCTTCTGAATGTTGACGTATCGGAACTGGACGCCCTGGCTGAAAAATCGACACACATCTATCCCATTGCCTCCCGGTGCGGCGTCTTTGCCAAAACAGATATCCAGGCTCTGCTGAGCCGGCATGTATCCAGAGAAGACGTTACCGCTTCCGTATTTCATTCGGTTGCCCTTCAAGTGGTCACCTCCTTATCTCGTGGGCGGAGTATGGAGGGAAAAATACTCATGGGGGGCGGCCCGCTGACTTTTAACCCGAACCTGCGGAAGACTTTTGCAAATCTGCTTGGCATTAAGTATCCGGATGATCTGATCATTCCGGATCATCCGGTACTAATTCCGGCTATGGGCGCGGCCACAATACGCAATGGGAAACCATACTACGCCAGGATCAGGCGCCTTTTATCCATCCCTGAAGTTGAGGCCGCCCGAAAAACAAGCGGTCGGACTAAAAGACTTCAGCCCCTTTTTGAAAGTAAATCCGAGTTTGAAATATGGCAAAAAAGGCATGAACAGACCAGAGTCCCCACTGTTGACATAGCCGATGTAAAAGGGAAAGGCCTTTTCTTGGGCGTTGATTCCGGGTCAACCACGACCAAGCTTGTCCTTGTCGATGAGGAGGGGAGGCTGGTCCTCGGACATTACGGCGCCAATGACGGCGATCTTATCCTGGCGGCAACCAGAGGATTGTCCGGGATGATGAAAAAGTTCGCTGAAGCCGGTTTTTCTCCCCGTATCGTTCGGTCGGCCGTCACAGGCTATGGCGAAAGTCTTATAAAAGCCGCCTTTGGATTGAATGACGGTGTGGTTGAGACTATGGCGCATTACCGGGCGGCACAGCGCTTTGAACCGGATGTCTCCTTTATTCTGGATATCGGCGGACAGGACATGAAGGCAATCTATATTCATGATCGCGCCGTGGCGGAGATTCAGGTCAACGAGGCTTGTTCATCGGGATGCGGTTCTTTCATTGAGACGTTCGCGCGTTCCCTGGGATACGGCGTTCAGGAATTTGCCGAAATAGCATGTGAGAAGAATTCGCCCTTTGATCTGGGAACCAGATGCACCGTTTTCATGAATTCAAAGGTCAGACAGGCGCTCCGCGAGGGGGCGACGGTCGCCGATATCTCAGCCGGACTGGCCTATTCGGTCATCATGAATGCCCTGTTCAAGGCGCTCAAATTGAAAAACACAGACCTTCTGGGGGACAAAATCGTTGTCCAGGGAGGAACGTTCTGCAATCAGGCCGTGTTGCGTGCGGCGGAGTTGTTACTGAACAAAGAGGTAATCAGACCGGATATCTCGGAATTAATGGGCGCATATGGTGCGGCCCTGACAGCCCTTTTAAATCATCGCTCTCCAGCGGAAAAATCAACCGCACTGGTCGCATATGGCGACCTGGTGACGGGGACAGCTTTCACCCAAAAGGAGATTCGCTGCAAAGGATGCGAGAACGGGTGCGCCGTTCTGGAGCTTACGTTCGGAAACAAGAACCGCTTTTATACGGGGAATCGATGCGAACGACAATTCAGTAATGATCCCGATAGAAAACATAAGGGAATAAATCTGATGGATGAACAGATCAAGCTCCTGTTCGAGCGGAAGACGGAGCCCGAAGGCGAACCCATCCTCACCTATGGCATACCCCGCTGTCTGAACATGTATGAAAACTTTCCCTTCTGGTCCGCTTTTTTGACCACGTGCGGATTCAGGGTGGTTCTCTCCTCTCCTTCCAACTTGAGACTCTACGAAAAGGGCGCTTCCAGCGTCATGTCGGAAAACATTTGTTTCCCCGCCAAGCTCGCTCATGGCCACATTTTCGATCTTGCTGAAAAGAAAGTGGACAGGATCTTTTTCCCCACGGTGGTTTATGAGCAAGAGGAATATGAGGATGCTCTGAATACCTATAATTGCCCGATAGTTACCGGTTATCCCGATCTGTTGAGAAGCGCTGTAAACCCTATGAATAAATTTGGGATTCCCCTGGATAACCCGGCTATCAGCTTTAAAAACTCAGGTCTTTTAAGGGAGCAGCTTCACCTCTTCTTTGCGTCGTTTGGAATAGATCACAAGACGGTGTCCATGGGCGTGACAAAAGGGATGGCTGCTCAAAAAGATTACAGGGGAAAGCTTACGGCACGGGCAAAATCCCTGGTAGCCGAGGCGGAGAAGCAGGGACGGACAATCGTTGTTCTTGCCGGTCGACCTTATCATGTTGACCCGTTTATCAATCATGGCGTTCCGGACCTGCTGACAGACCTGGGTGTGGATGTTGTCAGCGAAACGGCTGTTCCCTTGAACACAGACGGGGCATATCTGGGCGATGTCAATGTCTTGACTCAGTGGAGCTATACCAATCGGCTGTATTCTGCCGCCATGTGGGTGAACAAAACCCGTAGCGCCCAGATGGTTCAACTGACCTCCTTTGGCTGCGGCCCGGACGCCGTCTCCGCCGATGAGGTCAGGGAGATCATTCGGAGCAGCGGAAAAATCCATACCCTGATTAAGACGGATGAAGTCGCCAGCCTTGGCGCAGTCCGGATCAGATTGCGCTCGATGCTTGAGGCGGTTAAAGAGAATAAAGGCAACATGCGGAGCACAGGGGCCGTCAGCAAGAAAACAAACCGGTTACTTATGGACAAAGGCAGCAAGAAAACCCTGATCGCCCCTTTCTTCTCGCCATTCTATTCACCATTGATCCCGTCCGCCTTCAGATCCATTGGCTACAAGTTGGAGGTGCTCCCCCCTCAGGACGAACTTTCGGTTGAATGTGGACTTACAGTTATCAACAGCGATATGTGCTACCCATCCGTTCTGGTTGCAGGCGATATCATCAAGGCTTTTCAGTCAGGACGCTACGATCCTGAAAAGACCGCTGTTATTCTGACCGAGACCGGGGGGCAATGCCGGGCCTCCTCTTACGCGTCTCTCGTCAGGAAAGGGCTGGCTGCCTTTGGCCTGGATAATGTCCCGGTAGTCACGCTGTCCGCTGGAGGGATTAACCGCCAGCTGGGGTGTAAAATAGATGAAAAGGGGCTGGCCAGGCGGATTGCCTTGGGCGTTATGTTCGCCGATCCCCTTGCCAAGATGTATCTGTCCACGGTGGCCAGGGAAAAGACACCCGGCGCATCCAAGCTCCTTCATGGCCGATATCTCTCAGAAATGGAGATGGGTATTGAAAACTCCGATCACCATTATCTTCTCAATCTTCTCAGGAAGGCGGTAACAGACTTCAACAAGGTTGAGATCAGACGCGAACCCGTTCCCAGGATCGGTATCGTAGGCGAGATTTTTGTCAAATACAACTTCTATTCCAATGGGAATATCATCGACTGGCTGTCCGGCCAGGGGGTGGAAGTGATTCTCCCTGCCTTACAGAGCTTTTTTGCCCAGCGCTTCATCAATGAAACCTATGATCAGAAAGCGCTTTTTAAACGTTCCTTCACGGATCGCATCAAATTCATGCTGCTGGAGATTTATGCCGAGTACCACCTTGGTCAAATCGAGCAGGTCATGCGGGAATTCCGGTTTTACCGCAAGCCTCACGATCTCAGGGAGCTGTCTGAAGTCACCAGCGAGGTGCTCAGTCTGGCCAACCAGTTCGGCGAAGGGTGGCTCCTGACAGCCGAAATGATCGCCATGCTCAGGGAAGAGGTCGGCGACATCGTCTGCCTACAGCCGTTCGGCTGCATTGCCAACCACATTACCGGGAGGGGTGTAGAGAAAAAACTCAAGGAGATGTATCCTCGTTTCAATCTGCTTTCCCTCGATATGGATGCGGGGTCAAGCGAGGTCAATATACTGAACCGGCTTCATTTTATGGTCGCGGAGGCACGGGAACAAGTGGCCTCCGAGATGAAAACGTCGCCCGGGAAGAAAATAGTCCGGAGACTTACCATACCCCCTGTATGGTCACGTGAACTGTATGTCTTCAACAATTACGCAATGCTGGAAGTTGAAAACGGAAAGGCCTGGGTGTCGGGCCTGGAACTGTGGGAAAAAACGCGGAACATCAGGCGCAGGATCAGCTTGTAACCATCGACATTAAACTTCGCGGGTGACTCGTAATCGACAAGTTGTCCTGATTTTCCCCGTTGGTTTTCTGCCTTGCTTTTCCGGGCAAGGATCATCTATTGTGAGGCACGTATGGGGAATTTATACGAGTGTACTATTGGGGCGGTAGGGGTGGACAATGAAGGTAAGCAGTGTGGCGCAGATGAGGGAACTGGACCGAACGGCCATCGAAAGATTCGGCATACAGGACGAACTGCTGATGGAGAACGCGGGCCTTGCCGTATGCGGCGCCATTCAGAGTGAGATTGGCGTAGAGGGCCGGAGGTTTGTTGTCTTCTGCGGTGTGGGGAACAACGGCGGCGACGGATTTGTCATTGCTCGGAAGGTACATTCAAACGGCGGACAGGTCGGGGTGTACATCCTCGGCGACCGAAAACGGTTTACGGGCTGTGCGGCGATGAACCTCGCCAGTATCGAAAGACTTTCCATTCAGGTCGAAGAACTCAGGGACGCCGCCTCTGTGAGGGCTGCCGTTTCCGACTCAGATGCGATCATAGACGCGATCTTCGGGACGGGCCTTGCGCGGGAGGTTGAGGGCTTTCACCGGGAGGTCATAGACCTGATAAATGCCGCCGGGAAGCCGGTATTCAGCGTCGACATCCCTTCGGGTGTCAACGGCGACACCGGGATGATCATGGGCGTGGCGGTGAAGGCGGACTGTACCGTCACATTCGGTCTCCCCAAGGTGGGGAACATGCTCTTCCCGGGATATGGCCTGTGCGGGAAGCTGTACGTGAGCCACATCTCCTTTCCCCCATCGCACTACAACGATGATTCCCTGCAGGTCGAGATAAATGTCCCGCCACAGATTCCACCCAGGGGGGCGGAGGGGCACAAGGGAGACTTCGGCGATGTCCTTTTTATCGCGGGGGCTGCCGGCTACTTCGGGGCACCGTACTTTGCGGCCTTTTCCTTTCTGAAGGCGGGAGGGGGCTACTCGCGCCTTGCCTCGCCGCGATCGATCACGCCTTACCTGGCGGTCAGGGGGAGCGAAATCGTCTTTGTCCCCCAGGAGGAGACCCTCTCCGGGAGCATCGCCCTCAAAAATAAGGCTGCCCTTCTGGAACTTTCAAGGAAGGTCGATATGGCTGTCCTGGGGCCGGGCCTGTCGCTTGACGAGGAGACACAGGAACTCGCGCGCGGGCTTGCTCGCGGGATAGAAAGGCCCCTGCTGATAGACGGGGACGGGATTACCGCCCTGTGCTCGGATTTGCAGATTATAAAAGAGAGGAAGGCGGTGACGATCCTGACGCCCCACCTGGGGGAGCTGTCCCGGATCACCGGCATCGGCGTCGAAGAGATACGGGCAAACCGGATAGAAATTTTGCAGGGCGCTGCCTCCGACCTACAGGTGATTATAGTTATGAAGGGCGCGCACTCGCTGATAGGGTACCCCGACGGTAGGGTTTTTATCAATCTCAGCGGCAATTCCGGGATGGCGACCGCCGGATCGGGCGACGTGCTCACCGGAACGATCGCCGCGATGTTCGGCTTGGGTCTGCCCATTGAGGATGCGGTCAGGAAGGGCGTATTCATACATGGATTTGCAGGAGACCTCGCCGCCGAATATGAAGGCGAAGACGGCGTTACGGCCGGGGACATTATGGGACGCCTGCCCCTTGCGGTGAAGATGGATCGTGAGGGGTTGGACGAGGCCCTTCGAGCAAAGTATGAGGGCATGGTTGTGGTATGAGGCCGGAGGCTATCCGGGGAGCTTGATATTGAGGGCGTACTGGAGCACGACGTAGACCAGGTACACCCCCAGCAGCCATACCCCCTGCCACCGCTTGAACCACCCATTTTTGTTCATAAAGATGAAGGTCCGGAATGAGTAGAGGATAATCAGCATCGCGGGAAAATGGAAGGTGAAGAAGTTCGGTGGTATGGACAGAGGCCTGACCGCCGCCGAGGCGCCGATTACAAAGAGACAGTTGAGAACGTCGGCCCCCACGATATTCCCGACGGTGATCTCCGGATGACCCTTCCGGATGGATGCTATGGCGGTCATCAGCTCCGGCAGCGAGGTGCCCAGGGCCACCAGGGTGGCGGCTATGACATCCTCCGGCACGCCGACCCGCAAAGCGATCTCCGCCGCCGCGGGAACCAGGAGACGCGCCCCTGCTACGACCAGTAGCAGCCCCCCCACGACCATTGCCCATGAGATGCCAGGGTTCATTATCGTTGAATCGCCGTTCTCATCTGTTTGATCCACACCGGCGCTTTGTCGCGACCACCGGTAGGCCAGGAATAGATACCCTCCAAGGAGTATCAGGAACAAAAACCCCACCCACCGGTGCAGCACCGGCTGGCCCGGCACTCCGGCGAGAGCGTATAGGGAAGTGATGACCAGGAGCGTGGCAACTCCGACCTGCACCCAGCCGGTTCTGTCGAGGATGAAACGGTTGACCGGGATGGGCGCTAGTACGCACGCAAGACCGAATATCAAGCCGGTGTCGGCGACGATCGAACCGACGCCGTTTCCCAGGGCGAGGCCAGGATTTCCCATCCATGCCGCCATAACCGACACGAACGCCTCCGGCATAGTGGTGCCGAGAGAGATAATCGTCGCACCGAGCACGATCTTGGAAAGACCGGTCCGCTGGGCCAGCGCCACGACGCCGTCCACCATCCAGTCCGCGCCCTTGGACAGGAGCGCAATGCAGGCGATAATGACGACCAGCAGGAGGAGGGCAGGGGCCCCCGACATCAGATCGTGAAGGACATCCGTGTCCCACAGCCAGTGAAAATATTCCATGTGATCGCTTGTCCCCTTAAGGGTGGATAGCCGGACTGCCGGGGCGTAGTAAGGCCCGGTTCACGCCCGGAAAACGGTTACGATACCGATAGTGATAAAGCCGATCCCCGCAATGATGGAGAGGTGCTTTTCGCTGATATAATTGGAGATAAAACTCCCCGCAAGGACGCCGATTGCCGACGCGACAATGAGGGCCAGAGAAGCGCCCAGAAAAACGGTCAGCTTACTCACGCCCCTGTCCGTCGCGAAGAGCATAGTGGCCAACTGCGTCTTGTCACCAAGCTCAGCGATAAAGACGGCCGAAAACACAACAGAAAGAGTTTTCAAGTCCACAACAAATTCTCCTTACTTGGACCAAAGCTTATTCGGTATGAATGAAAGCCCGAAGGCCAATCTTGCAAATGACCAAGAACCTTTTACAGGTTTGAATCGGTACCATGGCCTGCACCTACCCCTTCCTCCCCTTCCCCTGTATCCACCTATCTATCTTGGATATAATCTCCGGCATGGCCTTCTGCGCCGCGTCAATCCCGGCTTGCATGACCTGTTTCTTACAGGTGAAATCAAACATCCCCATTTTTTCCAGGTCAGGTGTGATAAGAATGTCTACATCCTTCTTTTTGCAGGCAACGTTTTCGTTAAACATGATATAGACGGACTGTAGGATTACGTCAAGGGTGTTCGTTATGTTAAAGTTCGTAACGTTCTTGCCGATATCCACGGCTATCACGATATCCGCACCCATCTCACGCGCAACTGAAACAGGCATATTGTCCACCACACCGCCGTCTATAAGCAACCTATCCTGATATTTCACGGGTTGGAACACCCCGGGAATAGCACTGCTGGCGTGGACCGCCTTGGCAATCGATCCCTTCTGGAGGATGACCCGTGTTCCCCGGTTCAGGTCGGTGGCAATGGCCGCATATGGGAGCTTCATCTCCTCGATATTCTTTACGGCGATCTTTGAATTGATGAAATTCTCGAGTTTGTCCCCCTTCACCGTGCCCATGCCGGTCAGCGTTGTCAGCAACCCGTAGTCCAGGAGATCTTCCTTTTCCAAGGTAAAGGCCGTCCACTCCAGATCGAAGCTATTCAGGTTTGAGGCGTAGATAGCGCCGATGAGGCTTCCCACGCTCGTGCCCACCACCATGTCAATGGGGACATGCCCCTGTTCCAACGCCCGAATCACACCGACATGTGCGAAGCCCCGTGCCGATCCGCCGCTGAGGACCAACGCTATTTTGGGCAGTTCGGGCCGATTCAGGATATAATCAAAAGATTGCGGCTGGACCGTTGTGGCCCCGCAGGAGACCATCAAGGCTGCCGCAAAAAATAGCAATAACGATCCAACTCTTTTCATGATATCTCTCCGTTTCCATAACCTGTATAACGGGTTCATACATCCCACACCCGTAAACTTGTTCATTTTACATGGCTGCCGGTGTGCAAGCATAGGCGGCATTCTACTACAAACGAAAGCGAGGGGAAACGGTAAACTGGGGGCCGAATTGCCTCATATTAAATGTTACCGAAGGAGGTGAATAAAAAGGATCGTTGACTCATAATTCGATGTTACCGAACATCGACTTCCAAAAGGAGGGATAATCATGAGTCCTCGGTCCAAACAAGA
>JAQULO010000083.1 GCA_028718565.1 Syntrophales bacterium
GTTGACATTCTATTTCTCCTTTTCTAGGTTTTTTCGGCATTCTTGCCGGATTTTCAAAAATTATCCTGTGAAAACCAATCCGTCCCTCCTCAGTGCTCCTCCCCCTTCCCGGACGTTCTTGTCCGCTTTTGACACGTATATCGGAGAGATAAGGATATAACTTTAGTTTTTCAGAACTTTTTTCAGAAGGAGGCCCGGTCCGCCACCGCAGCCTGACCGATGAAACAACCGGGGGCATTGTCGTAACTATCTATAATAAATCATTTTTATCAACAGAAATGAACTGAGACAGGTATGCAGACGGGACAGCTACGAGCCTAATACTTTGTTAAAATATTTTCAGGGGAAAGGGGTTCAACGCAGGAAGTTGAGTATGGAAAGGCCCTCAAGTTCGGAGATCATGGAATAGGATGTCTGGAGGGTGAGGCTCTTCATCTGAAGCTCCAGAATGATCCTGTCAAGGTCAATGTTTTCCGTATCCGCCATCAGGTCGGTAACTTTTTCGTACAGAGCCGTATAGTTCGTCTCCGCGACACGTAACTCTTCCTGGCGGACGCCCGACAGTGCCATACATTCGTTGATATGCGTCGCGGCCTCCCTGAGATTCCCGAGCTGGAGTCTTATCCCATCCTCAGCTCCATTTTCCAGGGCTTCCTCCAGGGCGTCAAGGGAGGCGAAGAGGTCAATCGTCCCCTCCCCGCGGTTCGTAAAGATCTCTTCACCGGAAAAACTGTAGGAGACGGCCCGCCCCTGCCCGATATGCACCGAAAGTTCTTCACTGTTCCCCCTGTAGTACCCGGGCGCATATGCGTCGACGGTAAAAATATCATCGGTGGAAAAATCGGCGCCGGCGCCTTCGGGATCGAATGTAACAGCCGCGCCATCACCTATATCGATTGTGCTGCCGGCCCAGACGCTGGAGAGGTCGCCGAACGTCAGCCCCCCATCGGACGAAATCCGGTACGAGGCGGTGCCGACATCACCCGCTTCAAATTTCACCACAAAGGTTTTGTTGACCGCTCCGGTGTATGTCCCCCCCGGCGTCGCGCTCGCGTCGCCGACATTCCCTGCCGCACCCGCCACCCCGACAGTCGCCCCGAACGCCTCTTCTGCAAAGGGCTCACAATCCGTCACGGAACCTGCGAAGAGATACCTGCCGCCGTATGTGGAGTTGGCAAGTGATCGTATCTCATTCGTAAGAGATCGGACATGCTGTAGATTCGCCGCCATAGTTTCGGGGGACATTCCCTCTCCTCCGATTCCCTGTACCTGAGACAGCAGGTCGCTGATACCCGACAGGACCGATTCCGTCACCTCCAACCCCGCCCTCGCATTGTCCATGTTACGTTGGTACTGTTCGATGGAGGCCCTCGCAGATCGAAACCCCAAAATCTTGGTCATTCCGGCGGGGTCATCCGACGGTCTGTTGATCTTCTTCTCGTAGGCCTGCTGCTCCGTAAGGCTGTTGATCTCGCTTTGTATCCGGGAAAGTTTGTCAAACATCAAACCGAATTTCATGCCTTCAGATATACGCATCGCACCCTCCCCTTACCGTCGCACCTACTCCCCCAGCGCCAGCAGTGTGTCCATGAGTTCCTCAGCAACCGTGCAGAGCCTCGCCGCAGCGCTGTAGCCCGTCTGGTATTTGATGAGGTTGATCATCTCTTCATCAATGGAGACCCCCGATATACTCTCTCTTCTGGTCGTCAACTGATCCATCAAGGTTGTTTGCCGGTCGCAGTCACGGGTCGCATCGGCGGCATCCTGCCCGATGCACCCCACAAAAGCGGCATACTCGTCGCCAAAGCTCGCCCTCCCGCCATTCATAACGAGCGCATCACGAAGCGCCCCTATCTGTGCCGCCAGAGCGCCGTCACCATTGACCGTCTTGGACGCGGCTATTCGATTTACATCGCTCTCAATGTCTGCGTTGACACACATATCAGAGGCCTTCGTAATCGGATCAAAGAAATTTCCCCCGAGATTTCCATACATGTCGAACCCGGATTCGTGCAGCCCGTTTACCGTATCAACAATAGCGACCGCGAGATTGTCAAGGCGGCTCATGTACCCACCATCTCCCCCTATTAATTCGTCTCGCAGTGCCAGTACCCCGGCCAATTGCCCACCGGTTACAACCCCGTTGATCACATCCCCGTCATGCCCCTCGAACACGACATCATGGAAGGAGGGATTTTCCGCATGGTTCCCGATCACCGTGTCAAGTCTCTTTGCCTGATTGCCACTCACAAGCATCATCCCGTTTGACAGAAAGATATTGATCGATCCGTTCGAATCTTCGTAGGAGTTGAAGTCCATGATCTCCGCCAAGTCCCCTAGCAGTTCGGCCCTGGTATCCATGAGTGTGTTCGCATCCCCGTCCCCGGCGCCGGCCTGCGCGATTTTATCATTCAGGACCGCTATATCGGACAGACAGCTGTTGATACTATCAACCAGGCCCACTATCCGTGAGTTTGTGTCCTGTTGAACGGAGGCAAGTTCTTCGCTGCATGAACGAATAACAGAGGCAAGACCCCGGGCATCGGAAAGGAGTGCCTCCCGGGCTACCTGTCCCGAAGGGTTGACCGAAAGATCCTCCCACGCAGACCAGAATTCATCAAGAAAGGCGCTGACACCATCGTTGTTGGCCTCGTTGAATATAAGCTCGACTCTGTCAAGGGTGTTCTTTTTCGCCTCATTATAGCTGAGGTCACTCCTCTGTTCGTTAATCTGCACCTCAAGGAAGCCGTCATACACCCTTTCTATCGCCTCTACCCCGACACCCAGGCCGACCTGACCCGTGCCCGCCCCCAGTGAGCCGAACAGGGGACGCTGCCGCGTATACCCCGGTGTGTTGACATTCGCAATATTGTTCCCCGTCAGATTGATCGCGGTTTGATTGGCGAACATCGCCTCTCTCGCAATATTCAATATACTGGACATATTATCCCTCCCTGTGTACAACCCTCCCCTGTATATTCCGAGCTGCTAACCTGCCCGTACGCGCATAGCCGGAGCCGGGGGACACAATGTGTCCGATGAAGTCAATGGCGCTTTGCACATAAAAAAGAGACGAATCCAGCAGCGCCCTGTTCTGTTTATTCAGGTCACTGATATCGACCAACAGCGCGCGCAATTCCGACTGGCATTTCATCAACGGGCCCCTTTGTCCGTCGTCGCTGCACGATATGAGCATTGAGAGATCGGGGTCTTCTCCAAGATCCAGGAACCCGGCAATTTTCTTCACCGTCTTGGTCCGCACCTCACCCAGTATCCTTGCCTTCAGAATGTATGTCTCCTTTTTGGAATTGTTCTCATACAGCTCATCGAGAGAGGATCCGGAAAGAATTTCTTTCTCGCTTATGTAGGCCGTGTGCAGGTCCCGATAGATTTCAATCTCCTGTTTCAAGGTTACAATCAGAGAATCATAGAGAGGACACACGTCTGGGAACACTCCCAGATGCAACGTAGGTTCAAACTGATACACCACAGACCTCCTGTCATCGTCCGTGCCGTTGCCGTGTATCCGCCCAGGAGCAAGCGAGCAGGACAGCGAGTCCCTCTCTCTACGAGAGGAACCGCCGACCGACCTGATCGCGGGCAGACATACGCCTCACGGGCACGGCGAAACACTAAAAATTAAAACTATTACTGCTATATCCGCAGGTGCCAGGGATCAACGCTGTTGGGGGGGAGGGGTTGGCAGGACCTGAGATCAGGCCAGAATATCCAGAAGCGATTCTGCTATCATCTTTGTGGCTATTTCTTCTCCATCCACACTGTACGTTCCCGCTTCGATCCGACTCTTTAACTGAGCAACCTTGTCTTCTCGAATATCGGAAAGCTTGTTGATAGCCATCTCTATCTGGTGTATGTCCCGCGCCTTCTGAGAAAAGCTGACCTGTTCTCCCGAAACCCCGCTACTCCCTGCCTGTTTTGTGCTCTCACGCTTCAGCGTATTTTTAGATATCTGTTGCTGGGCAATCTCTCGCGCCGGGTTTCCGGTTTCGGTAATCTTCATCGAAAGCCTCTCCTTTTGAGGTTCTGTTCTTGTACTACCTTATCGGAATCTTTGCAACCGAACTTTAATCACCCGGCCCGATATTTCCCGCTGATCTGATTAAAAAGCATCTCCCGAACCCCTATCCCGCCGCCCCTTTCAGCCATATCCTGCGCCACCTTCTGATATACCACCATGTCGTAGGTGCTATTGACACAGCCGCCACCGGACAAGAAGCCACCCTTTGGAACCGTTTTTCTGAGTTCCTGTAACAGCTGGTATATAAATATCGATTCGAAATCGCTACAGACCTTTTCTAAAGCCTTTTTGCTCTCCGGGTCCATCTCCCGCCCGGTGGAACTTACCTGTGCGCCGGATAATAGGGCACCCTGTATCATGGTCCTCTCTCCTATAGTATCTTGAGATCGGCCTGGAGCGCCCCTGCCGCCTTTATCGTCTGGAGTATATCGATCAGGTCTCTGGGCGAAACCCCTATCGCATTGAGAGCGCCCACGACCTCCTGGATCGTCACACCACGGTTCACCACCATCAATTTCTTTTTCTCTTCCGTAACGCCAACGGTCGTTTCGGTTGTCACGACCGTTTGTCCTCCCGGGGCCATGACGGCACCCTTTTCCACCTTGGTCGGAGCCCCTCCGGCGGGGGCGGAAGGTGCAAAGGAACGGGGTTGAGATACGGCATAATCCTCGCTTATCACGATGCTCAAATTACCATGGGCTATAGCCACCGTGGATATCCTGACATTTTCGCCCATTACGATGGTCCCGGTCCTCTCGTTCATGACGACAACAGCTCTCGAATCGACCGTTACCTCCAGATTTTCGGCAGCCGATATGAGCGCTACGATACTCCCTTGAAAAGAATCCTCCATAGAAACACGGATAGAGGCGAAGTCAACAACAACGGCATGAACTCCCGCTATCTGTGCATTGATAATCTCGGCCATCCTCTGACACGTTGTAAAATCAGGGTTATGGAGATTGATGGTGAACTCCCGCTTGTCGCCAAAATCGTAGTCCAGCTCTCGTTCCACAAGGGCGCCATCGGGTATACACCCGACCGTTGTGTGATTCTTGACAACTCCGCCGCTACTTCCCCCGGCAGAAAATCCCCCGATAATCACGGGGCCCTGAGCTACGGCGTACACCTTCCCGTCAACCCCTTTGATGGGAGTCACAAGAAGGTGCCCCCCAAACAGGCTGTCCGCATCCCCCAAAGAAGAAACCTGGATATCTATCGTTGTCCCCGCCTTTGCGAATGGAGGAAGTTTCGCGGTAACCATAACCGCCGCCACGTTATCGGCCTTCAGGGTCATCCCCTTCATTGCGAGACCCTGTTTGCTCAGCATGTTGGAGAGTGTCTGCTCCGTGAATCCGTTCTTTATGCTGTCACCCGTCCCATTGAGACCAACCACCAACCCGTACCCGAACAGCTGGTTGTCCCGGACCCCCTCTATGCCGGCTATATCCTTGAACCTCGACCCCTCCGCCTGAGGCACAACCGCAATCCCCCCCAAGAGAAAGATCAAGCACCATATAATCTTACCTGTCTTCATACAACCCCTTCCCCTTGCAGGAGGATCTCCTAGAAAGGCCAGGCCCAGTCAAGTATGCGGGTACCCCACCCCGGCCGCATCTTGTCATTGATAACACCCCGGCCGGTATAGAGAATCCGGGCATCGGCTATATACTGCGACGACACAAGATTGTCCGAGGTAATGTCTTCGGGCCTCACGATACCCGAGATCGTGATATACTGCTCCTCCGCATTCACCGTCAACTGCCTCGTCCCTTCGATAAACAGATTGCCATTCTTCAGAACCCGGCTCACCCTGGCTGTTATGCGAGCCACCAATTCGCCATCTCTGCTTGTGTTGCCCGAGCCTTTCAGGGAACTGGCAGAGGAACCCTCCAGCCCGATCTGTGTCCCCATATTGGAATTTCTGGAAAGCACCGATTGTTCGAGGCCCAGAAGGGAAGCTACTCCCGCTTTCGCGCTCGTGTCTTTGCTGGTTTTTGTGTCGGCACTGTTCTGCCCACTCGAGCTTTCATTGATCAGCACCGTGATGACATCCCCCTCATACCGGGCCTTTGTATCCACAAAGAGCATATTTGCCGACCGCTCACCGGTCCACAGGGAACCGGGACTTTGGGACACGGCCTCCTCACTGCCGACAAGGACGGGGATCTCTTTTTTCACGATTTCATGATGCTGCGCACACCCGGCGGAAAAGATAAGAAGCAGCAGGATCGCCAAAATTCCCCGGAGATTTCCATTCTTCGCCACGTCCTGGATATAAGAGACAACCATGATGCCCTTCCCTTGACTGCAACACATCAGAAATCAACACGAACCAGAGATTCTTCCACAACCGTTGCGTATATAGGCTGATTTGACGACAGGTTCCGCACCTTGACAATATCCCCCTTGCTTCCGTTCTGTTCCGATAATCCGACCGTCGTTATTCTGATAGGGCCTCTTTCCAGTACAACCTGTACCTGCTTGCCACTGCTGACCATCACGGGATCTCTCAGCATATTTCTCGTTATTTCCGTATCCTGTCTCACGCTGGTGGACAATCTCTTTCCCACCGCCTCTTCCAGCGACGAGATGACGCGAGAGGGCATACGATCGAACCACTTCCGGATCAGTTTGATATCTTTTCTCCGGATGTCGGTACCCCGTGGCAGATATCCGTCACTCACCACCACATCCCTGGACACCTCCAATTTGACCCTGACTGACCGTTCACCGACGAAGAGATTCTTGTCGAAAAAACCGACGGTAAAATTCGAATATCCGATAAAGTCTTCATTCCTCGCCTCCTCGACACGACACACGATATCCTCACCGGAAAAGGTTACGGCAGGTATACGGGAATGAAATGCGATGCGCACGGATCCCTTCGGCCACGGCATGTTTTCGGTGATATACCCGGTCACCGTCTTCCTGATCATCTCCTCCCCTATGATTGTCGCCGCCGCAGGGGTGGCTTCACCCACGGCCACCATAACGAAAGTCGCAAGAAGAAGACCCGTAACAGACTGCATGACGGAAACTTTTTTCATCATTACCTCTTGAGATTGTTAATTGCCTGCAACATTGAATCCGCCGTCTGAATCGCCTTCGAATTGATTTCGTACGCCCTCTGCCCCACAATCATTTTCACCATTTCATCCACCACGCTGACGTTGGACATCTCGAGAAAGCGCTGTGATATGGTTCCGAAGCCTTCACCCCCCGGATTGCCCGTTACAGGGTCACCCGACCCTTCGCTCACGGCGTAGAGATTTCTTCCCAAGCTGGTCAGACCCGCCGGATTCAGAAATTTAGCAAGCTCGATCCTGCCACTCGCCAGGGAGGCGCCGGCTTCATTCGCGGCCGTCCATGTCCCTCCATTATCAATCGTGAAATAGACCGTTTCCGCAGGTACGGACACCTCTGGTATCAGCTTCAATCCTTCGGAGTTGCACACATACCCATCTTTGTCCAATTTGAAATTGCCCGCCCTCGTATACACCGTGCTGCTGCCGTCATCGATCTGAAAAAAACCATTCCCCTCCACTGCCCAGTCAAAGTCATTGCCGGTTTCCTGATAGTCTCCCTGAGAAAAAAGCTTCTGAACGTCCACCGGTTTGACCCCCATGCCGATCTCCATGCCGACAGGCAACTGGCTGCCGGCAGACATCTCCGCCCCCGATTTTGAGTAGATCTGATACATCAGGTCCTGAAAATCAGCCCTCCCTTTCTTGAACCCTACCGTGTTGACATTGGCAAGATTGTTCGCCGTCACATCCTGGCTTATCTGTTGAGCTTGCATCCCTGTAGCAGATGTCCATAAAGCACGTATCATACCATCCCCCCTGTCATGCCTCCGCTGTTACGCGAGTTTTCCGAGGCGTGTCGTTGATAATTTATCCATATCCTGAAGGGTCTGCATCACCTTCTGATACAACTCGAATGACCGTTGTATATCAATCATCCTGGTCATTTCCGTTATAACCTGCACATTGGAAGCTTCCAGACATCCGGATTGAATGGCCGGATTTTCCTCTACCCGCATACCGGCCAAGTTGTCGGGGTCACTGTACAGGCTCCCCCCAAGTCTGCTAAGAGCGGAGGGGTTTTCGAAGTTTACGATATTCAAGGCATCCACCTCGGCACCATCAACGATGACCGCGCCCGCCTGACTAAATTCTATCGTGTCTCCCTCAAGGGAAATCGCCCCCGATTTTCCAAGGACACAATCACCGGACAGCGTAACCAGCTTCCCTTCTCCATCCACCAAAAAACGACCGTCCCTCGTATACGCGTTTCCACGCTCCGTCTGTATGGTAAAAAATCCCTCCCCTTCTATTGCCAGGTCCAAGACGTTACCGGTCCTTTGAATCGTCCCCTGCGAGTAATCGGCTACCGACCTGAGACCCGGTGAGGGCTGCGTGTTTCCCTCCTCATCCACCGGTTCTACATCCGCCAGGTACAACTGGAATGCCTTGAACCCCGGGGTATCAACATTGGCAATATTATTTGCAACCCCGTCAAGCCTCATGATCTGCGCTATGCCCTCGTTTGCGATTATACTCAGGTCGTTTGTCACGGCACACCCCCTTGTCCTACTCGTTGAGCAGCAATTTACATGCCATGGCATATCGGGCTGTCCAGTTGCAGGAATAAATCCAATAGACCTCCTTATATCAATCACTTATAATCGTTATTCAGGATTGGGACAGGGGCTGAGCAGGACCTGAGAAATCTCAAAACCACAGGGGAACCGGCTCGGCGATACCGTCGCCGTACACTTTAGTAACAACCTATAATTGTTGCGCTTATTTTTGGAGCTGCCGATAAAGCACCCATACCAAGGAGAAGAAGGCTAATCCTTACAGGATCATCAAGGGTAATCGCAGGCGGGTAATTTTGTTCTTGCGGAAAAATTTTCCCGGTCAGGGTGTCCCCCTGTACCGGTCGTTCAGAGAATACACAAAGGCGAGAATCTCCGCTATCGCCTTGTAAAGTTCGACAGGAATATGCTGGTCAATATCAAGCCGGCTCAATGCCTCCACCAGCGCGGGGTCTTCCTTTATCGGAATCCCGTTTTCCTCGGCAAGTTCTATGATTTGCTCCGCTACATATCCCCGTCCCTTGGCGGTAACCCGGGGAGATCCATCCTTTGCAGCATCATACCGCACAGCGGTCGCAATGATATCTTTCTTTGCATCTCTTTCCACGCAAGAGGTCCTCTCATACAATTGCGGCACGTTAAACCCGCAGATCAATGATCTCCCGATCAGACAAACAACGAAACGTCCGCCTTTCCCTTTCCGTCTCTTCCTGTTCCAATACGCATGCGAGCGAGACTACTCGGTATCCCAGGACTGTCAATGCCCCCTCCAGCTCTTTCAGGGAAGGCTCTATAAAGGCGCACACATCCTCGTTGCGGCACTTTACCACACACTCTATCTCCTTTTGTGCAATTCCCGTTTCAACAACAATGTCACCCAGCGCATCCATCCGCAGGAGAAAGCAAACCTTCCTTCTTTTCCCCTTTCCCCTGCTTGCCGAATCTTCAGCGTCAGGCCCTATCACTATCTCAGCCATACCAAGCTTTCCCGGAAACAGGAGGGGAATTTGGAAACTATACGTATCATCGGAAGACTGGAGCAGGCAGTTTGTCACCTGTTGCGATTCAATCGCGCTCAAAGACGAACGCACAAATCGGGTAATCTTTTCCATACCTGGAACATTTCTACTTCTCTCCAGGAGATCCAGCTTGCCCGATATCTTGAGCAAGAGTGCTTTGAGGCTTTTGACGTCGCTTTTGTTCGATCCGGGTTTTTTCTCCAGGAGTTTCTTCGATGTCGCCTCCATCAGATACCCGATCCTGTGAACATACTCTTTGAGAAACAAGGGGTTTTGTGTACTCTGTTCAGAAAAGATCAACGATCTTATCGTACTTCGGATATCTTCCGGATCTTGTTTTCCCAGATACGACAGAAGGTCGCCGAGACTCGCCCGGCTGAACTCCCGACCACCGTTCATGAAGATATTGAGGAAGTTCTTTGAGTCCGGATTCAGGGGGCGGGGCTGCGTCTCCCCCCCCGACTGCAGGAT
>JAQULO010000084.1 GCA_028718565.1 Syntrophales bacterium
CATAGCCGTTATTGCGCCTTTGATGGGACTGACCGGTACGGTTCTCGGTATGATCGAAAGTTTCAGAGTTATGGCCGCCTGTGGAGGCGGTGCGAGTGTCGGTCTTCTGGCAAAAGGCATATGGGAAGCCCTCATTACGACGGCGGCGGGACTCCTGGTCGCTATCCCTGCGGAAATTGCCTACCACTATCTGGAAGGGCGCCTGGATGAGATATCGCTCGCCATGAAAGCGCTGGTATTGCCGTTCAAGGGTGGAGAAGATGAGATTTGAGCGGAGAAAGAGAGTCCCTCTTCACACCAATATAGCGCCCCTTGTGGATGTGGTCTTTATCCTTTTGCTCTTTTTTATGGTGACGTCGCACATTTCATTGGAGCCTTCCATAGATATCAAGCTACCGCAATCAAAGACTTCGCAGCCTCATGAATCGAATGAAATCGTGCTCTCTATATCCAGGGAAGGTCAGGCCTTTATAGGTGAAAAGAAAATAGAAATTGATGAAATATGTAGCGCCGTACGGGAGCGACTGCATAGTTCCAACACGAAGTCGATCAAAATAAAGGCGGACAAGGATGTCTCTGTCGGTACCTTGATACAGGTGGTAGATGAGGTGAGACTTTCGGGAGCACCAGGGTTCAGTATCGTGACCGAAGGGATGTAAGAAAAAACCGGTAATGAAAGGTATGGGCTATGTCAAATAAATCACTTTCCCTCTCAGTGATGGTGTGTGTTTTTATCATGATCTCTGTTTCAGGATGTAAGGATTCGGACCAAACGACAAAGATTGCGGACAAAGTTGAGACGCCTCAGTCCGAGGTAAAAAACTTGAGCGAGAGACCGGCAAATGTAATGAAGCTTCGTGGAGAGACTGTTGCTCTATCGGGATTGAGGATTTTCGGTGAGGTGAAACAGGAACTGCATTTTGTTAATAAGGATCTTGAGAGGTTTGATAATGTGACCGCAAGATCGAACGAAGTTTCACGATCGGGTCACTACAGCGGTGCGTTTACCTTCCGAGGCCCGTCCCTCAGGTCCCTACTCGAATTTTCCGGCATAGAGAAAAAAGGGTCCGATTTTAACAAGGATCTCGATCTTGCCATTTTGGTGCGTAACAGGGAGGGAAAAAAGGTTGTCTTCTCTTGGGGCGAGATATTCTACCGGAACCCCGGCGATATTATAGTGGCCGTGGAAGCCGAACCGATCAGACCGCACCACGAGAGAAACCGCATCCCCAAGGCCTTTTGGCCGTGGCTTGATCAACTGGACCGCATTGTCGGCCTTCCAAAGCTTGTTGTCGCAACCGATTTCTATTCGGACCGCTCTCTTGAGGATATCCAGAGCATTGAGGTGGTTGATCTGCACCCCGATGTACATAAAGAAGAACAAGAGGTGCTCTTCTCCCCCACATTTTCCATATCGGGTAGTGTGGCCAACCCCGCTGATATATCGGTCCTTCCCGATAGCAACCGTACGAATGTCTTATTTAAGGAGGTGGGAGACGGACAGGGGTATCACGGGCTGAAATCTTTTGGGGGGGTACCTCTGACGGACCTGCTCAGACAGGCCGGGATCCGGGGCGATATCGACACCGCAGTTATCGTATCCTCCCCCGATGGATACAGAACGATTCTATCGTATGGGGAGCTGTTCCTCTCGAACATTGGTAAAAATACCCTGATTGGAGACACCATGGCGGGGGAAGCCGTCACGGCTCGGGGTAAATTTTTTCTGGTAATACCGGACGACCTTTCCGCTGACAGGTCTGTCAAGGCCATCCAGGAGATCAGGGTGGTGAGTCTGAAAGAGGAGAAATATCGTTAGCAGCAGATACCTATGGAAACAGCCGTATTGTTTTTCAAAAACTGGATAATAACCGCATTTGTCTTTTACCTGATATCGAATTTTTCCTACCTCTTGGGTCAAAGGCGCATGGGGGGGATGTTAATCGTCGCCGGGGTGGCGGCAAATATCGCCGCTCTCATCGGGAGGGGGTATATAGAGGGAACCTGGTACCCGAGCCTGATGGTGGAGAAACTTTTTATGCTTCCCTCCCTCATGGCCGTGACAGTCCTTTTCTTGTTCGGACGGGGAAAAATTGTCGAGGGCAGACTCGCCCTTGCCCCTTTTGCCCTTTGTTGTGGCATCACGATGCTACTCCCCATTGAAGCCCCGCTCCCTTGGGCGAAATATCAGACCATCTCAGCCGCCCTCTTCTTCCTGACGGAGGCACTCAGCTTCGCTCTGCTGGTGGTTGCGGGTGTCCTGGCCTTTGCGTGTCTTGTATCGAGTCCGAATGTTGAAGTGTCCTACAGCCGTATGATCCTCTGGGGGTTTGTGGTTTACACCTTGTGTCAGATATCCGGTGCCATCTGGGCATACCTCGGGTGGTCATATCCCTTTTCCTGGAGCACCAGGCATCTGACAAGTGCTTCGCTCTGGTGTCTCTACGCGGCCTTTATCCACGCCCATTTCATAGGGATACATCCCCGGCTGAAGGCGGCGTGCGCGGCCTTTGGCATCATCCCCTTTATGTATATGATGTATCATCATCAGATAATCGGTCTTCTAAAGATGCTGTCGGCGAGGATAACATGAATAAATTAATCAGATTTGCTGCCCGTATGGATATAGGATTTTTCCTCCTCGTCGCGGCATCCGTACTCTTAAGTTTAGGGGCCGTCATAACCGACTTTAATCCGGCGGCGCTTAAAAAATTGAACTTTATAACATTTCAGGACTGGTTCCCTCAGTATTACAGAAGTCCCCTCCTTTACGTCTGGATACTGCTGCTCTTCGCAACCCTTTTTTCCCTTGCCGCCAACACCTTCGTATGCACGGTTATGTATGTTAAAAACACCGTGAGATCGGGAATGTCGGCACGGAGATGGGGTATTGTCATGCTCCATATCTGCTTTCTTATATTTTTCTCAGGACATTTCCTGTATGGATTTACGGGAGTCAGTGAGAATGCGGTTGCCGAAAAAGGGCTCAACACCGACCTCCCAGAAGTGGGGTTGTCCGTTGTTCCTCTATCCATTGAGAGAAAATTTGTCACGGTGTATGGGGAGGATATCCCTATGGTAACGAAGGCCGAATTCACCGTAACGGATAGCCGGGGGAGGAAAGCGACGGTACATCCGGCGACATTGAGACCGGGGTACGCGTTGGGGTACAGCTTCCACATCTCCATGACGGACAAGGGCCTTACCGATTTACAGACTGGCATCATCGTTCGCAGGGATTATGGCCGCTACCTTTTTGCCGCTGGTGGAATCGTAGCACTGGTAGCCATTTTGCTCTACATTCCGAGCCTGCTCCGTCCCCGTTTGGGTCAGATTTTGCTTTGTAATGGCATTGACCAGCATACCGGTACATGATAGAAGCAGCCCTTATGAAGGAAGAACTTCTTACCACAAAAGAGCTGGCGGATTTTTTGAGGCTCAATGAAAAAAAGATATACCAGCTCGTCCGAGACAGCGGCATTCCTCATGTCAGGATCGCCGGAAAATGGTTGTTTCCCAAAAGCCATGTCCTGCGCTGGATAGACGAAAATGTTCAGAGAGAAAAGGATATCCTGATCGTCGGGAGTGACGACATCCTTATGACGAAACTCGTTTCCTCCTACTCTCAAGAGAATCTTCCTGAATCTCAGGCGTTCTATTCATCTGTGGGAAGTTTGAGGGGAATTCAGTCTCTGTCGCAAAAGAAGGGGCAGGCCTGCTGCACCCATATCCTGGATGTGAAAACAGGTGAGTACAACCTCCCTGTCCTCGAAAGGCTACTTTCCCCCGGGAGGTATGTAGTCGTTAACCTCTGGTACCGGAAGCAGGGGCTCATAGTGAAGAAGGGGAATCCCCTCGGAATAAGGGTGCTTGAGAACATCGTCGAAAAGGGGGCGCGGTTTATAAACAGAAATGTGGGTTCGGGGACACGGGTCCTGCTCGAGCATATGATGGGAGAAAAAGGTCTCGACGGAAAAAATATCTCCGGGTTTGCCGATGAGGAGGATAGCCACATGGAAATGGCGCTGAAGATCTTATTCGGTGACGCTGACGTGGGCCTCGGCATTGAGTATGTGACGCATCTGCTCGGCCTCGACTTTATCCCCCTCAAGGAAGAGAGGTTTGATCTCGTTGTCCCCGAGGAGTTATGGCCCACGGTTACCATCAAAAAGTTTGTTTCCTATCTGGACCCCATCCGGGTGAACAGGTTTTCCAAAAACTTGCCGGGATATGATCTGAAGGATATGGGGAAGCTCATCTTCCACAGTTGAGATGCTTGGACCTCTCCCATCTACCCTTTATGGGATCGTAGGTGAAAAAAACATTGATTTCTCATGCCGATTACATTAGCATGCGCGCGTTGTCCAGAACGTGCAGGGCAATGGCGATGATCGTACGATATGATGCATACTGGTGGTGGTAGGAAAATAACACTGAGCGCCGTCCGTCCGCAGGCTGATCCCTTAAAGAAAACCGGAAAACCTAGAAGCCGTGGACAGATCCTGTTCACGGCTTTTTTGTGCCGGATCGAGATATATTCCAGGAGCGTATTATGAAACAGACATTCATGCCGAACATCAAGACGGAAGAAGACCTGAAAGCGCTACAGCTTGAGGGCCTAAAATGGACCGTTGCTCATGCCTATCATGGTTCAGATTTTTACCGTCGGCGTCTCGATGAAGCGGGGGTAAAACCGGATGACATTCGAACCCTCGATGACCTGAGGCGACTCCCCTTTGTAACCTCCAAGGATCTCCAGGAACAGTATCCATGGCCCCTCAGGTCGGTCCCCTTTGAAGATATCGTTCGTCTCCACGCCTCGTCGGGGACAACGGGCAAGCGGAAGGTGATGATCTACACTGCAAAGGATATCGACGACTGGGCAAACATGTTTGCCCGCTGCTACGAGATAGCCGGGCTTACACGAGAGGACCGGATTCAGATATGCGTAGGGTACGGTGTCTGGACGGCCGGCGCGGGTTTCCAACTCGGCTGTGAAAGATTCGGCGCCCTTGCCGTTCCCGCCGGTCCGGGAAACATGGACATGCAGATGCAATTTCTTGAGGACTTTCAGCCAACCGTGATCTGTGCAACGGCCTCCATGGGGCTTCTGATGGCCGAGGAGGTTGACCGGCGTGGGTTGCGTGGCAAGATCAATGTCAAAAAGGTGATATTCGGGGCGGAACGCTCAAACGACGCCATGAAAGCAACCATCAAGGAACTGATCGGCGCAGAGCAGACCTTCGATATCCCCGGCTTGACGGAGTTGTACGGCCCGGGTACCGGCCTGGACTGCGAACATCATACCGGCATCCACTACTGGGCTGATTACTATATCATGGAACTGCTTGATCCCGAGACGCTCGAACCGGTGGCCGATGGTGAGGTGGGAGAGATGGTGTTCACGACCCTTCGCAAGGAGGGAGCGCCACTGATAAGATACCGTTCGCGCGATCTGACGAGACGCATTCCCGGGGTCTGCCCCTGCGGATCGCTTTTTCCCCGGCACGACAGCCTGCTGGGTCGATCGGACGATATGTTTATCATCCGGGGTGTTAACATCTACCCCGGTCACATTGACGAGATCCTGTCGGGTCAGGAGGGGATCGGGAGCGAGTATCAGATACACCTCGACAGGAAGGATGATGGCAAGGACTACATGACGATACGCGTTGAGCGGGCCGAAGGGGCCAGTTCCGACCGTGACGGAAAGATCGCCGCAAAGATAGAGGCCGCCATCAAGAAGGGTATTATGGTGAGCGGGACGGTCGAGATCGTAGAGTATCACTCGCTTCCCCGGACGGATAGGAAAGCAAGGCGCCTCTTTGATCACCGTGATTAAAAAAACATGAAAAAAACTTGCTTTATTGATGAGACTGCTTTATGAATCACAAACCAGTAGTATGACGTGGTGAATTATGAAACGTTTGAACGGATTTTCAACAGCCTGGTGGTGGCAGAAAATGCCAGGGGGAGATCTGTTCGCCGCATAAAAGCAGGATAATGTAGAAGAAACTGTAAAAGCCGTGAATAGATCATGTTCACGGCTTTTTTTGTGACATGACACAGCTGTGAGCGGGAATGGGAAAAGAGATGAAACGAAGAATATTGATGGGAAATGAGGCAATAGGGCGGGGCCTCGTTGAATCGGGGTGCACGCTTGTCTCCTCCTATCCGGGGACGCCGGCCTCGGAGATACTGGAGTCGGTTGTTGCCTTTGCCGGGGAAACAGAAGCACCTGTGCATATCGAGTGGTCCGTAAACGAGAAGGTGGCCTATGAGGTCGCCCTGGGGCACAGCTACACAGGGAAGCGCTCCGCTGTTGCCATGAAACAGGTGGGGCTAAACGTGGCGTCCGACCCCTTTATGCGATCCGCCTACCTGGGCGTTACGGGCGGGCTGGTGGTGGTGGTCGCCGATGATCCGGGTCCCCACAGTTCACAGACGGAGCAGGACAGCCGGTTTTTCGCGCAGTTTGCCCGCATCCCCGTTTTTGATCCCTCAGATCCAGCGGAGGCGAAAGGGATGGTGGGGCGGGCCTTCGAGCTGTCCGAACGGTATGAAATCCCCGTCATGCTGCGGCCGACGACGCGGGTCTGTCATGCCCGTCAGGGCGTGAGCTGCCAGACCCCACAAACCCTGTCACGCGAGGCCCACTTTAAAAAGGACCCGGGGCGCTGGGTCGCCACCCCACAGTTTCTGACCGATCTTCACCGCAGGCTCAATGACAAGATTGACGAGATAGCCTGCCTTAAAGAGATGTACCCAGTACGAATCACCGGCGACGGTTCGGCCGCCCACTGCATTGTCTCTTCGGGGGTTGCCTGCGCCAACACCTATGAGATCCTGGAGGACATGGGGCTCCTGGAAAAGGTCGACCTGTTCAAGGTCGATCTTCCCTATCCACTGAACCGGAACTTCATTGGTGCTATCAACGCCGATTACGAAAAGATCCTCGTTATTGAGGAGACCTCCCCCACCATCGAGATGCAAATGGCGAATCGGGCGATCAAGGGGAGGACCTCGAAGGATGTCCCTGATTACGGTGAATTGACGCCGGAGGTGATCGGGAAGGTCCTGGAGACCTTCCTGAACGTGCCCGGAAAAGCCGAGGAGGATGTGCAGGAGGTGAAGGGCGTCAGGCCGAGCCTCTGCGCCGGGTGTCCCCATAGGGCCGCCTTCTATGGGATCAGCACCACTTTCCCGGAAGGGATATTCCCCAGCGATATCGGATGTTATACCCTGGGGATGAACCTCGGCGGTGTCGATATCTGTCACTGTATGGGTGCCTGTATCAGCCAGGGGGCGGGGCTCTATCATGCCTACGCAGCCGACGGCCCCGATTATCCAACGATTGTCGTTACCATCGGCGACTCAACCTTCTTTCACGCGGGGATTCCCGGGCTCATAAACGCCGTCTTCACCGGGGCGAGGTTCATTATCGTGATCCTCGACAATTCGACCACTGCCATGACGGGGAATCAGCCAACGCCGCAGGTGGGGCTGCTGGCCGACGGGAGCCCAGGGAATGTGGTGTACATACCTGATCTTGTCAGGGCGAGCGGGGTAAAATTCCTGAAGGAATGCGATCCCTATGATCTGGAATCCTTTACCGTCCTCCTCAAGGATGCGGGCCGGTTCTGCCGGAGTGACGAGGGAGGGGTAGCGGTCATCATCGCAAAACACCCCTGCATGATGGACCGGGAGGCGCAGAAGGACCAGAGGTGCTACCGCGTGACGGTGACCGAGGCATGCACGGGATGCAGGGTATGCATCAAGCGCTTCGAGTGTCCCGCTCTTATCTTTGATGAAGAATCGAAAAAGGTCTTTGTGGATCAGAACGGCTGTGTCGGCTGCTGCGTCTGCGAAGCGGTGTGCCCCGTGGGGGCGATTGCCGTCCAGAAAACCGGAGGTGAAGAGTGAAACAGCAAATCATTATCAGCGGAAATGGGGGCCAGGGGATCCTCTTTGTAACGCGCCTGCTTGCCGAAGCGGGACTGGAGATGGGACTGGACGTCCTCACATCAGAGACACACGGGATGGCCATGCGCGGCGGGACCGTGATCTCCCATGTCAAGGTCGGAGCCTTCAGAAGTCCCCTGATACGAAGGGGTCGGGCAGACACCGGGCTGTTTCTCTCGGACTCCAACGTCGCCATTCATGGCGCCTTTGTCAAACCGTATGGGCGGCGTATCGTAAATACGGACCGCACGGGAGAGTATGAGGGGATTGACGCGGCAGCCTGCGCCGCACAGCTTGGTTCCCTGCTCGCGACGAATCTTGTCCTTTTAGGGTATGCCGTCCTCCGTAAGGCGCTCTTCTGCGATGAAGCGGTAATGAGAGCGGTTATCAAAAAGGCTTCTCGTCCCCGGCAGGTTGATCTCAACCTCCGGGGATTCGAGAAGGGATTGCAACTATAATTATATTAAGGAGGTTTGATATGGTAAGAGTACTGAAAACGATGGTGGTCTTTGTGGCTGCGGCAGTATTATGCGCGGCAGGTGTGGTGCCGGTCTCGGCAGAATCAACAACTCTTTCCTACGCGAATTTTCCACCAGCTTCCACCTTTCCCTGCGTCCAGATGGAACGGTGGAAGGGAGAGGTAGAAAAGCGCACGGGGGGAGCCCTGAAGATTAACACCTTTCCGGGTGGTACACTCCTGGGGGCAAAGGACATGTTAGACGGGGTCGTGGCGGGTCAGGCCGATATCGGCTGTTTTGCCATGTCATATCACCCCGGCCGCTTCCCCGTGCTTGAGGCGATTGACCTGCCGCTGGGATGGCCAAACGCCACCGTGGCGAGCATGTCACTCCTCGATCTGCATGAAAAATACCAGCCTGAGTCCTTAAAGAAGGTAAAGGTCCTCACGATGTTTACCTGCCCACCGACCAATATCATGTCGATACGCCCCGTGCGGACCCTGGGGGATCTGAAGGGGATGCAGATACGGGCCGCCGGCACCGGCGTCAAGGTCTTCGAGTTGCTCGGTGCGAGTCCCATCGGGATGCCTCAGTCGGACGTTCCCGATGCACTCCACAAAAAGGTCATCCAGGGGATGGCCTCATCGCTTGAGGTGATGAAGGACTTCAAATATGCCGAGTACTGCCGATACATCACCATGACCAATATCCAGGTGGTGACCTTTGCCGTGGTCATGAACCGTGACCGATGGGATTCACTGCCCGTCGATGTGCAGAAGGTTCTCAGTGACCTGAGCCGTGAACAGGCCGAGTGGACGGGACGCTATGTCGACGATCATGTGAATGAAGCCGTAACATGGTCAAAAGAAACGTATAACGTGGAAGTGATCGAGTTTGGTCCGAAAGACAAGGCCGAAATAAACAAACGCATGGGGCCGCTCGTTGACGAGTATGTTCAACGGGCAGGTTCCAAGATCCCCGCCGGGGCGATCATCGAAGATATTATAGCGTTCAAGAACACATATACGGAGAAATATCGGTAGAGATTGGGAGACGGTCACCATGACACACCTTATCGGATACCTCGAGAGGATGAGCCGTATCCTGAACAACATTCTGATGGCGATTGCCGGTTTTTTCCTCGTGGCTATGATGGGCCTTGCCTGCGCAAACGTGGTACTCAGGAGTATTGACATGCCCATAAATGGCACCTTCGAGCTTATGGGTCTCTTTGGCGCCGTCATCGCCTCCTTCGCCCTGGCGACAACACAGATGCAACGGCAGCATATCGCCGTCGATGTTCTGATAAATCTATTCCCGGTCAGGGTAAGGCGCGTCCTCGGTGTTCTGAATTACCTGATCGGGACCACCCTTTTCCTGCTGGCAGCCTGGCAGACCAGGCTATTGGGGACCAATCTCTGGAAGGTCCATGAATTGTCCGAGACCCTTCGGATTATATATTTCCCTTTTGTGTATTGTGTCTCTCTAGGCTGTCTGGTGATCGCGCTGGTCTTGATGATCCAGCTGTTGAAGGTCCTCAGTGGTGAAGGGGAGGGGGCATGACTATCACCTGCATCGG
>JAQULO010000085.1 GCA_028718565.1 Syntrophales bacterium
TAAGGATGCTCGCAAATCTGGAAACGGGGGGGCATTACCTGGTTCAAATTATCCTGGCGGGTCGTCCAGAACTGAAGCAGAAGCTTCAGCGAAACATGGTAAAGCAATTTGTTCATAGGGTGACAGTCCACTGTCACTTGGGGGGGCTGGGCAAAGATGAGGTTGGGCAGTATATCCGCCACCGCATGCAGCACGCGAGGGAATCGAAAGACCCCGATATCTTCGATCATGAAGCAATCGAAACCATCCATGTGTATTCAAAAGGAACCCCAAGACTTACTGATATCATATCCGATGCGGCCCTTGTCTATGGCTATGCCGACGAGTTGAAGACAATCGGGAAAAGGGTTATTGAGGAAGTGATGAAATGTAGAGATACAAACGGAGTTCCGACTCACGGACTATAAAAATACCGGGAGCATCAGCCCCCGGTATTTGGTGCTAACACCGCCGAAAAAAGCTATAACTCTGGGGGAATATTCCCCCCAGAGTTATAGCCCTTACCCCTAATAGTAATTCTCAATCCCTCTGTTAATCCTCATCATCGTAATAGTGCGGCACCGCTCCTTCCGGAACTTCCGCCTCGATCGAACGGGTGATTCCCTTCGAAAGGAGGGTAGAGATCAGGAAGAGAATAAAAACCGCAATGACAAGAATCAGAATGATTGTCGTCAGCCACGCATGAGCTTCTTTTTCTATCTTCTGAGAGGCCGCCAGCGCCATTTCGTTAAATTTGTCTACATCAAGGCCCATACCAACCCATCCGAACCCGGCAGGCTCGGGATAGGTTGCCGAGTAAAACGGTATCGGCGCATAGGCGACAAACTTGGTATGACCGCCAAACTTATAGATTTTATCTCCAGAATGACCCGCAGCCGCATCCTTCGCAATCTCAGGCAACGCCGGATCCATGAAACCCAGCAAGGGGAGATTCAGAACCTCCTCACCCACTTTGTCTTCCAGCACCTCACCCGTAAGCCACGGAACGGGGGTTCCATCCCGGTAGAGCCCTGCTACATGGTAATCATCGGGATGCGATATGACGAACCCCTTGTCATCAACCATGTATGCGTAGTTCCCCGTCGATGAATCAGCCTCAAACACGTAGCCTGCCTCGGTTGGCACAATATTGTCTGTAAATTTTGCAAGGTGTCGTACATCAAGTGCAAGGGTAACAAGCCCCGCAAATCCCTGCTTATCAAACAGAGGCGTCGCCAGGCGAACGACACCCATAAATCGCCTTCCCTGCTCAAACTCAGCCCGGTTCACATACCAGCCGGTGACGTGGGAGACATAGACATTCCCCTTGTCAAGATTTTTTGTCTTGGCAAAATAATCTTCTGACTTATAAGTCGTATTCACAGGATCGCTCACATTTACCAGCCCCGATTCCGGCACGATCTCTCCGTCGGCAATTTTGATAACCTCATTACCCGCCTTGCCCACTAGGGCCATCTCTACGTACAGAGGTTCGTAAGATTTGATAATCTTATCATTTCCCTTGATCCAGAGAGCCTGCTTGCTTTTCAGCATAAACTCTTTATACGTCTCGGCGTTTGCCGGTAGAATGGTAGCTACCAGTGTGTCTTTCTCACATTCCCGCAGGAAATTGGCTACATTCTCGGATACGGCAGCAGTGCGCATCATAATCTCTTCCTGCGCCTTCTGATCAAGAACAGCTGCCGCTCCCTTTTTTGATGTATCCCCCAATTGGAAAATGCCGTTGGCTACCAAAAAAGACGTCAGCAATAAGGGGATTACGATAAGCAGAAAAAATACCCTTGCTACAGTGAAAAACTGCTTACCTGTTGTCGTTTTTGCCATGTCCTTCTCCCCCTGACTTTTGTTATTTTTGAAGCTAATAAACTACTATGGATTAGCCCCAAATTAAACTTGTATAGGGGTTTGCATAGAGAAGAACAAGCGAAACGACAAGGGCATAAATGGCAATGGATTCCGCCATAGCCATACCGACCAGCATGGTCATCATGATCTTTCCCTGAACACCGGGATTCCTTCCAACCGCACCGCAGGCTCCATTCGCGGCATTACCGATACCCAATCCGGCTCCTATTGTCCCCACGCCAATTGCGAGTCCCGCCGCTATCATGGCACCCACGGCAAAAATGACCTTACCGAATGATCCATCTTCCGGAAGGGCCTCAGCTGCAAATGCTACCGGTGAAGATAACAACAGGGCCGCCGACGCTGTCAGCAGGGTTGATATCCACTTTACTGATTTTTTTAACATTTTTTATCTCCTTTCCTTTTTGATACTCTATTTTATTATCCACGGACCGTACAAAAATTTTCAAGCATGCTTTTCATTAAAACCGTCAGTGGTTCTGCAATAGACATGCCACTTATGTCTTCATCCACATCATTCCCATCAACGTGATGGTATCATTACGTATATAATGTATTCTCCATGCGACACCGGGTAAAATTATAGGACCCCATGTTTAACATTTCATTCAACCAGCCCGGCAAATTGAACAAAAAATAGAATGATACGGAACAGAAAACAGGGACCGGCCAACAGCCGCAACCAGCATTGGAACCTGATGGACCCCTTTATACTCACGAACAAATAAAGTCAATACGCGAGTAAGGGGCACAAAGATCATTCTGCTCTTCCCTCATTTTCGACTCCTTTAGATTTTCATAATTTTTATTGAAAATTGGAAGTAAGGTCTGTAGTATCGCGAGGTGGGAGCTTTTAGGTTAACACTTCCCCATTCCTTCGGAATATTGTATTTCAGAAGGCATGCGCTTAACCGGTAACGTAAAATATAAAACCTCCGTACCCTGTGGGGCTGGTACTGTGTCCCGCGACACGCACGGCTCGAGGCGCTGATTCGATCCGCACCTTGTGCTGCGCCATAGGCCTGCACATTACGTTTTTTGTTGCGCCCAAAGGCGCCTGTCAGTAATTGAGTTCTATTAAATCAAGGGGGAAAACCGATGCAGGAGATACTGACCGTGATAGCCTACCTGGTTGTCTGGTTGATCTGCAAAGAGATTGTGGGAATTCAGAGCGGACTTGTCACCCTTATTATTTCTCTTGGCGCAGCTGTGTTGATCTACGTACTATCGGCCGTCAGGTGGCGTGAAAACAAGAAAAAATATGACAGGTAGTCATGGATACAACAGACAATGACAACGGCCGCGAGTCTGTCCAGACCAAAACAAAAATCCCCGTATGGCTGACCACAACAGCTGTTGTAGTACTTATTCTCCTCTTGGCGTTTACCGTCAATCAGACCCGTGAAAAGGACATAGTAGAGCAATTCAGCCGTCAGCAAATGGTCATCGCCAGAGGAACGGCAACCGGAGTTGGAGATTTCATTTCCAGCGTTGAGAAGAGTATGATTCTTATTTCCAAGCTGTCGTATGTAAGGGGGAGCCTGCCAGAGGCGACCAGCCAAAGTATACGGGTAATCTACGACGACCTCGACGGGAAGGTGGAATTTATAGCACTGGAAGACAAAGACGGTGTGGTAACAACCGGGTACCCCCCCTCCGCTATTGCAGGAATGCTCGGGAAGCGCTTTGAATCCCGCCCCTATTCCCCGAAAATACAGGAAACGGGAGAACCGTACGTAGGCGCCCTGCAATTGCCAGCGGAGGGAGAAAAGGGTAAAGGGGGACACGATAAATCGCAATCGGTAATCGTCGCCGTCCCCAAATACGATTCAGAAAACAGATTCTCCGGGACGGTTTTGGCCACTCTTTCACTTTTCACCATTGTCGACCGCTATATCATGTCAAAGAGCGAAACCCCATGCTGCGCCTGGATAATGGACAGTGAGGGCACCATACTTGCCCACCCCGACCCGTCCTTTATCGGTCAGAGCCTTGTAGCGTTGGAACGTGTGAAGGCTGGCGGTCGAGCATCACTGAAAGAAACCCTGATGAGGGGGTTGGAGGGCTACGGCGAGTACCCGCTTCCCATAGAGGGCGGGAAGACCGAAAAGAATATTATAGCCTATGCCCCGATTGATCTGAATCCGGGGCACTGGTTCATCGCGGTCGCGACACCCCACGACGAAATAGTCCTCCTGGCGCGAAAGGGGTTCTCAAACATCATGTTCGGCGCATTAGGGCTTATCATTGCCGTTATTGTAGCCAGCATTTTGATAGCCGCTTCCAACACGAAGCGACTACGCCTCAAGGAAGAACTGAAACGCCTAAGGGAACGCGAGGAATGGCAGAAAAGACTGTTGAAGGAACACAAAACAACAGAAGGTATCATCGAGGGATCACCGATTCCCACCTTTGTGCTGGACAGGGAACATCGCGTCATCCTCTGGAACAAGGCATGCTCAGAACTTACAGGCTTTGGCGCCGACGGTATGATAGGAACCGATCATCACCCCATCCCCTTTTATAAGAGCAAAAGGCCCACGATCGCCGACATAATCGTCGATCCCAATATGGATACCCTCAAAAAATACTACGACACTAAGGAGTTACGGAAATCGGCGACGCTTAAGGGGGCTTACGAGGCCACGGATTTCTTCAATGACCTTGGAGGGAAGAAACGCCACCTGTATTTTCTTGCCGCCCCGATATACGATGAGCGGGGGGAGATCATCGCGGCCATTGAAACCATCCAGGATGTGACACAACAGAGAGAAATGGACATCAGGCTGGAGGAATATGCCGAAACACTTCAGAACGAGTTGACCGAAAACATCAACCTCCGCAGGGAAGTCGAGGAACTGTACAACTATCTCCAATCCATAATCGACAGCCTACCGGACAAGATATTCGACCTCAGTAAAGACGGGATCATAAATTATGTAAGCCGGGATGTGAAAAGAGATGGAGGAATCATCTCTGCGACATTCGGAGGGAAACACTTCTCGGATTTTGTTGACGAGGAAAACAGGCAGCTTGTCTTGGACAAATGGGAGTATACCAAGAGGGGAATTTTTACCCCCTACGAAATGACGGTAACCGCAAAGGACAACTCGAGAAGAAACCTGCTGATAACGCCCAGGCCGGTGAAGGGAACAGATCGATATATCATCGTTCAGAGAGACATCACGGAATTCAAGACCTTGGAGAAAAAATTCTATGAAAGTCAGAAACTTGCCGCCATCGGGCAGTTATCGGCAGGTATAGCCCATGAGGTCAGAAATCCTCTCTCCTCGATAAAAATGAGCCTTCAAATCCTTGAAAAGCGGATGCGGCCTGAGGGGAACGACTTGAAACGGTTCAAAATAGCCCGAAGGGAAGTCGAACACCTTGAAACACTTGTCAATGATATACTCATTTACGCGAAGCCCTCAGATCCCACAAAAAAACCATCAAGCATAAAGAAGATCATAAACCATGCCCTTGCGATGGCCGAAAAATCCATGTCGGACAAACACATCCAGGTAGAAGCCGCCTTTGCGAAAGACATGTCCCCCCTGGATGCCGATCCGGCGATGCTGGAACATGCCTTCCTTAACATCTATCATAACGCCATCGACGCGATGGCCGATAACGGAAAAATCTCAATATCCGTTAGGCAGGAGACCGGCCGGTTCCGTATCGAAATCAGGGATGACGGGTGTGGAATCTCAAAGGAAGATATGCCCTACATCTTCAACCCTTTCTTCACCAAAAAGAGTTTCGGAACCGGGCTTGGGCTCGCGCAAATCAAAAAGATCATAGACCTGCACCATGGCACGATAGAGATCTCGAGCGAAGAGGGAAAGGGAACCGTCGTCATGATAACCTTTCCGGCACAGGTAAAGAAGGCTGTGCCCGAATCGGCGATACAATCTCAGGATTCCCCGATGAGTCTTTGATGGTATCTATCGGGAATTTGATCTGAACTTCCAACAGAGGGGATACACACACTATGTCGAAGATTCTTGTTGTTGATGACGACAAATCCATTTGTGAAAGTCTGGAACTCTACCTGATGGAAGAGGGGTATGACGCGCACACCGCCTCTACCGGAACGGAAGGTCTGAACAAATTTGTAAGGATACTGCCGGATGTGGTAATCCTCGATATACGCCTCCCCGACATAGATGGGTTCACCGTTCTAGAGGATCTGCTGGAAGAGGACGAGAGGGTGAAGGTAATCATGATCACCGCCCATCACGACATGGAAACAACGATCAATGCGATGAAGGGGGGCGCCTTTGACTACATCCACAAGCCCATCAACGTTGACGAACTGGACATAGCCATCAGAAAGGCGCTGAGCTCCATAGAAATGGAAAAGAAGATCAAAGGCCTTCTGATGGAGAACCCCCGCGATTTCAAGGTGGGGGACATCATCGGCACGGGGAACAAGATGAAGGAGGTGTTTAAGACCATCGGCGTTGTATCCCAGAACAGGACAACCGTACTGATACAGGGCGAGAGTGGAACGGGGAAGGAGTTGATCGCCAAGTGCATCCACTACAACACGTCGCGGGACGAGCCCTACATAGCGGTCAACTGTTCCGCCATTGTGGAGACACTCCTGGAGTCAGAGCTGTTCGGCCACGAGAAGGGTTCTTTCACGGGCGCGATAGCCAGAAAACAGGGGAAGTTTGAGCTTGCCCGTTATGGCACCGTATTCCTGGACGAGATAAGCGAGATGTCGATAAACCTCCAGGCCAAGCTCCTGCGGGTGCTCCAGGAGATGGAGTTTGAACGGGTCGGTGGAAAGGACAGGGTCAAGGTGAATGCGAGGATCATAGCCGCGACCAACAAGGATCTCAGGAAGATGGTCAAGAGTGGAACGTTCAGGGATGACCTCTTCTATCGCCTGAACATCGTGTCCATCAACATCCCCCCGCTCAGAGAGAGGCGGGAAGACCTGGCACCGCTCGTTGACTACCTGCTCAACAAGGCAAACAGGGAGCTTCACAAACAGATCGCCGGTATCTCCGACGAAATGATGGAGATCATTCTCAGGTACAGCTGGCCGGGGAACATCAGAGAGTTGGAGAACCTGCTGGTCCGGGCCGCCGTTATATCGAAGGGACAGATCCTCGGAAGGGAAGACTTTCCGGATTTGACGGAAGGCGGAAATGACAAGAGAACAGACAGGGAGATCGCCGGAGATAAACCGGGAAAGATCTTGACCCTCGACGAGATAGAAGATCTGCACATACGAAAGGTCATCAGGGAAACCGATAAAAACAAGGGAGAGATCTGCGAAATTCTGGGAATATCACGCCCCACCTTCGAAAGAAAATTGGAAAAATACGGCATCACCTTCGAAAAAGAGTGAAGGAATAGCCCCTTTATCCCTAATCGGACCTACGAAGGAGGGACGCGCCTCTGTAGTCGAGGTTATAAACGCTGCTTCTTTCATCAAAAAAAGGCCCCGACACGGGTGCCGGGGCCTTTCATTCAATGCATTCTTGTCTTTCTAGTGTGACTCCTCCATCGCCAGCTGTATATAGATCATCGACAGCATGACAAAAACCAGGGTCTGGATGATGGATGTAAAGATCATCAGGACAAAGATCGGAAGCGGGACGAGGAAGGGAACCAGCAGCAGGACGATTGCCAGGACGAGATCCTCACCCATGATATTACCGAAGAGACGCATGGAAAGGGAAAGCGGGCGCGCAAGGTGACTGACGAGTTCAATGGGCAACATAATGGGGGTCATCCACCAGACAGGTCCCAGGAACTGCTTCACATACTTAAAACCGTGCAACCAGATCCCCACGACATGCGTCATGAAAAACACCACAAGCGCCATGGAAACGGTTGTATTGAGATTGCTTGTGGGGGACTCAAATCCGGGAATAAGCCCAAGCAGATTGGCGGTCAGGATAAAGATGGCAACGGTCGCGATCAGCGGGAAGAACTTCAGACCGGTAGGCCCCATAACATCGAGCATCAGACCTCTGATCCCCCCCAGGATCACTTCGAACACATGCTGCAGCCTTCCGGGATACATACTGAGTCTCCGCGTTGCGAGGAAAGAAACCAGGGCCAAGGTCAACATGATAACCCACGTATACGTAACATGAGCCGGTAACGGAATCTTATCTAACAATAAAAAGGGATGCATTTTTCTTTCTGAACCTCCTCAATGGGTTTTTCAAATTCGCACCTATAACCGTCAATATGACATTTATCACGACCACTGAAAGTCCGAGAACAAGCCCGAAGATATCAACCGGTGCCCGTGTTATGACAACAAAGAGCACAACTCCTGTAACGATAAACCGTATGTAATATTTTACCATCATAAAGGGCTTCGCCCTGTCGGCGTGTCTCAGCAAGGTACTCTTCAGATCCCTGGAGAGCCAGTAAAAATTTACGATACTGACAAGGCCTCCCAAGAGTACCCCAAGAGTGAACCTGCCCGACAGGAGCAGAAAGCTGAGAATGAGGATCCCCCCGAGCGTTATCCAGTTTCCTATCTCAATGTTTCTCTGTAGGATGGTTTTTTGTATGTCGACCACTGACTCTATCCTTTTGCGGGACCCCATCCTCATCGGGAAAGGTGCTTTTGATAAAGAGATAAAAATTCCTGAAGCCCGCGGCAACGCCTATCACCAGAAGCAGGGGAGTGAAGATGTTATTCGTCCCCAGTTTTTTGTCAAGATACACCCCGAGCATGAGGCAGCCAAAGATCGCAACAACCATGGCAAGGCCGAGGCTCGCAGCATATCCCATCTGCAACACCAGCTTTTTTTTGTTAGCTTCACCCATCGCCGGACCGCCTATAGCATACTGGTTATGCGAAGTCAATAGGGCAAAAGCAACCCACTATTATGTCAACGATACTCTGCCATTTCGACCGAAGGGGAAATCATTACATCAACTTGCATCATTGAGATTTTTTGTTTGACACGACCCTACAGACCGAACCTCGCGTCAACCTTGAACCTTCGTTTTGCCGGCATGCTTATAATATCGGTGATACCGGTCTCTTCCGAAATATCGTAGAGAGACTCTTTTATTTCCTCTCCGGTGGACCCTATGAATGTGAACCAGATATTATACTCATGGTCCCTCAGATAGTTGTGCGTGACACCACGGTACGAATTGACGACATCCACAAACCTCTTCAACCGGTCGGCAGGCACCTTTGCGGCGCACAGCGTACTCGTAAAACCGATGCCGGAGGTGTCAAGGACAGCCCCTATCCTGCGGATAATGCCTGCCTCCTTGAACCTACCGACACGCTCCAGCAGATCGTCTTCACCGATCCCCACCCGCGCGCCCAAGACATTAAACGGTTCGGCATCAAGAGGAAAATCGCGTTGCAGGATATTGAGAATTTTTCTATCTACCGCATCCACTCCCAAGATCCTTTCAGTTTTCGGGGTAGAATTTTCTCAAATTAAATTTAAGCATTACGGATTCGACACTAAGTGAACCGTTCTCTCTTTTACAACCCGTCACCGGCGTTCTGATCATGGAGTTACTCCACGGTGATTATATCTTTGTTCGCCTCGTACGTCTTCGACCCGATCCCCTTTACCTTCGTAATATCTTCCGCCTTTGCAAAGGGACCGTTGGTTTCCCTGTATTCCACCACCCTCTGCGCAAACTCCGTCCCCACGCCCTTCAATTTGGCCAGCTGTTCAACCGACGCGGTATTGATATTGATCTTTTCCACTTCTTCAGCCAGGGCCATTGGGACCACTGATACCAAAAATAAAGCAGCGATAAACAACACCAGGATCTTTTGATATTTCCTCATATCTTCCCCTCCTCAAGTCCGGTGACGGGCTATAAAAAGAGCACTCTACGCCCTCCCTCTACTCCTTTTTAGGCATTTCTTCAAGAAGAATGTAGAATAGCGAGGTGTAAATCAGGAAATGCCCTTTCGATGGAGTCTTCACGACTGAGAATTT
>JAQULO010000086.1 GCA_028718565.1 Syntrophales bacterium
TGCCTTAAATTGAGAAAGAACAATACAACGCAACAAAATTAACTCCGAAACGCTGTAAGCAAAATATCGCTGCCCTTTTATTCGTAATACAAACAACCCAAAACCGGCGTTTCCGGATGGACACTAGGTTATGAAAAATAAACTAAAACATGGTTCTTTTGTGGAAGACAATGTACCCCTGTTCATCATCAAATGCAATAGCTGTAAGCATTATCTCTACAACGTCGAAGGCCCGGACTGCAAGGCATTTGATGTGATACCGAAGAAAATCTTGCTAGGAGAAATCACCCACGATCACATCATTGAGGGGCAAAAGGGCTCATATGTCTATGAGCCAGCGGAGGAATAGCGGTGTACCACGTTAGCAGCGACATCTTCAGGGCATTCCTCGTAAATCAAAACTTCGACCTTGATGGGTACATTCCTAAACCTGAAAATTTACCCTGCATCATAGAGTTTCGCCGTGAAGACATTCTCAAGGCAAAGGTAGAGGTGAAGAGCTTTGAAGAATTCAAGGATGTGGTAAGCCGTGGCAAAACCGTTGCCAATCCTAAAAACAAGTATTGGATTCGTGGGAATGAGTGGAAGCGTGACGCTGATGGAAATCCTATAGAAGAGCTATCCTACTGACGACATGGTAATCCTCGCCGGGGTGCCTTCGGAATAAAAAAAGATGGAGAAATACTAATGGGCAATAAAATGACCGAAGCTGATTGGGACGAATTTGTGATGCTTCCTGACAAGGAAGCTAAAATCGCATGGTTGCATAAAAGATGTTTAGAACACGACCCTGACTACGACCCCGACGATGACACGGTGATGCTTGCCTATGATGAAAGATATAGCTTAGGCCCCGATCCAGGTGAACCTTCAGAATAAAAAAGGCGGGGACTGAGGGTAATCTGATTTCTAAAGGTCAAAATCTCCCTTACGACGCTTTCCCATATTCTCTCCTTCAAACCCATTTTTATGGATAATGGTCGCAGCAATCCCAAACGGGAAGTGGCGGGGATGGATTTTGCCCGTTTTGTATGGCTTCCGGAAATGTCATGGACAGTCTCTCTTATCGCCAATCTTGACGAAGGGCGCCAGGACTTATGAATTTGACAAGACCTATGCCCTGAAACTGGATTATGCGGGGCAGGAAGAGTATGCCGGCTTGATTCTGTCGCATAAGGAAAATGACAGGACCAGATTGGGGGTCTACGGTGGCTGGACCGCCTCGGATGCCCTTCTGTTATACGGAGAGGGGGTCGTTTCCCGAGGTAGCAATGCCCTTTACCCCCGGAACTCCGGCAATCCTCTTGGCGCCTCAATGGAGACGACAGATGATGAGGCTTCGTCCCTGAAAGGCATCATACTGGTCGGAGGCTCATACACACTGGAGGTGGGTCCAAACCTTACTGTGGAATACCTGCATAACGGCCCGGGCTACAGCGACACCCAGGCCGACGCATATTATCGGCTGAGGCAGAATGCCTCGGATGCCTATGCCCTCACAGGTTTGATCCGGAGTCTGTCGAATTTAACACTCAGCCGGACGGCGGACCCCAAACTGAGATTTATGAGACGCAACTACAGCATGTTTCAGTATAACAACAATGATATCAAGGATGTACTCAATATCACCATCCGGTGGACACAGAACATGGACGACGGGTCCGGGCAGCTTACATCTATTGCTGAGTACTTCGTGGGTGATCATGTCCAGCTCTTCTTAGTGGGAAGCGTTAATTCCGGGGGCAGGGATACAGAGTTCACGACTCCTTTGGTCTGTCAATGCACGATAGGACTTGAGTATACCTTCTAATTTTAAAACGAAGGATAATCAAGACCCTTTCATACACAATCCTGTTTAATACCTTTATTGCAATGTTCCTGACAGTTGTGAACTTTGGAGGCGGCCCTGTCGACAATTTCATCGTTTCCCGGTGTATGGGCATCTCTATATGTTCATGCATGCTGATCGTACATTGTTTTGTAAAACCGATGTAAATGTTTTTTAAAATCTGAGATATTACAAAGGATAAAACAAAATGATAGCCATAACTTCCGGCAAAGCAGGAGGCTATGGCTATTTTGATGGTGGTTCAAGGAGACCGGGAAGCACTTTCAGCAAAGATATTGCCTTGAAGATAGTGACTATGCTAGAAGGTGTCCAAACCGAAGAGGAGTGGTTACGATGGTTGCGTTGAAGCCGTTCAGGGCCGTGAGGCCAGTCCGACAATATGTCAAGGATGTTGCATCCTATCCCTATGATGTTATAGATTCACGCGAGGCGAGGAAGCTCACCCGCGAGAACTCAAAGAGTTTTTTACGTATCGTGAAATCGGAGGTGGACTCCCCGGATGATAATATCACCCCTGAGGAGGTGTACGAGAGGGCGCGAGCAAACCTGGATACCTTCCTGAGCGAGGGGATATTGTTTCAGGATAAGAAGGAGAACTTGTATATCTACCGACAGAGGATGGGTGATCACGTTCAGTACGGGGTGGTTGGCTGTGTCAATGTGGCCGATTACGAATCAGGGGTTATCAAGAAGCATGAACTGACTCGGAAAGACAAAGAGGCCGATCGGACAAGACATATAGATAAGGTAAACGCGCAGACTGGCCCCATCTATCTGACACACAGGGCATCAAAAACGATCGATAGCATGGTTAGGGAGATTGTTGCCGGTGATCCCGAGTATGATTTTACGGCCGATGATGGAATAAGTCACAGCGTATGGATCGTGGATAATGATAATATTATTGAAAGGATCAGGCAGGGATTCGGGCAGTTGGATTCACTGTATATAGCCGACGGTCATCACAGGGCGGCCGCAGCCGCGGCGGTTGCCCGGATACGCCGGGAGGAAGGCGCAGGGCACAATGGGACGGAAGAGTACAATCACCTAATGGCCGTGATATTCCCCCATGATCAGCTCAAGATCATGGACTACAACAGGGTGGTCAGGGACCTGGGCGGGCTCGGGGAGGATGAATTTATCGGAAGGGTCCGGGAGCACTTTGCCGTCTCCGACAACGTCAGCTGTAGATCACCACAGCACCAGGGCGAATTCGGTATGTACCTGAAGGGGAAATGGTATAGACTTCAGGCAGAGGAAGGAAATCTCAAAGAGGATGACCCGGTAGCGACGCTGGATGTGTCCCTGCTACAGAACAACCTGCTCAGACCGGTGCTGGGTATAGATGATCCGCGAACCGATGACAGGCTGCTCTTCGTGGGAGGGATACGGGGAATGGACGAGCTTGAAAGACTTGTGGACTCAGGTGAATGCGCGGTGGCCTTCTCCCTCTATCCAACGATCATGGACCAACTTATGGCGGTTGCAGACAGGGGCAAGGTCATGCCGCCAAAATCCACCTGGTTTGAGCCGAAACTCCGTAGCGGAATATTTGTTCACCTGCTGGATTGATCTGCCCGCTGGTGTCATGCGTGACCCCGGTCCTGAAAAGGGAGGAGAACTGAAAGGAAATGGCGCCCCGGAATTATAGATGTGTGCGCCGCGCGGCAATTCTGGCTGCGGTGCTCGTGATATGCGCGGCCGCAGTGCCCCTCCATGCGGATGTCTACAGGTATCTGGATGAAGAGGGAACCATCTGCTTCACCAATCTGATCCCTCCGACAGCCAACTACAAGGTCATCATCAGGGAGAGAAAACGATTCTCCGGATCGAGTTTGACGGGAAAATACGACGAGCACATACAGGAGGCGTCCCGAAAGCATGGCGTTGCCTTCCCTCTAATCAAGGCTATCATGAAGGCTGAATCGGATTTCGACCCACGGGCCGTATCGGAGAAAGGGGCGAAGGGGCTCATGCAGATCATGCCTTTCAACTTCAAGGCCCTCGGGATACAAGATCCTTTTGATCCAAGAGAAAATATTATGGGGGGGGCGCTCTATATGCGGCAGCTCTTGGATCGGTTTAACGGCAAGGTTCTTTTGGCTCTTGCGGCCTATAATGCCGGTGCCGAAAGCGTTGACCGTTGCAACGGAATCCCCCCGATACCTGAAACGGAGAATTATGTGTATAAGGTCATGGAATTTTACGAGTTATTCAGTAAAAGATAGACCCAGCCGACGTATCAATATTCTCTTATCAGCCTGCGAAGCTCCCGTGTTATCCAGAACGATATTATCCAGAACGATATGACGTTTGAGACGGGTTGCGCCATCCACACCCCATTCAATCCGAAGAACAGAGGCAGGGCATAGATCAGGGGTGCTACGAACAGAAGCTGGTGGCCAACCAGCAATACCATGGAGGTCACCCCCTTCCCCAGACCCGTGAATATGTTGATCCACACGACAATCGGTCCGACGAGCATCTGGGTAGCGACAAATATCCTGAGCGCGGGGACAGCAATGACGAGAATCTCCGGATCGTTTGTAAATGCCGCCAATAGCGGATGGGCGAATATTTCAATGAGGAGAATAGACACCCCTCCTATGAGTGCGCAGAAGATCGTTGTTACCCGTTTTACCTCAATAATCCGGCCATAATTGCGTGCCCCGTAATTAAAACCGACGATGGGCATCACCCCGCCCCCTATACCAAACATGATCATCATCAGAACCCCATTTATCCTGAATCCCAGCCCCAGCGATGCAACGGCCAGGTGGCCGAAGCCTGCCAACCTGTGATTGTAGATTATCAGCACCGCACTCATTGCGATGTGGGTAATTAAGGTGGGGAGACCGACACTGTAGATGGGTGCAATGATCGACCACCTTGGGATGAGATCACCCAGGCGTACCCGATACCCGGAGCGATGGGAGAAGAGAAAGAACATTGACAGAACGGATGCTGAGAATTGGGATATTGCAGTTGCAAGCCCTGCCCCCCTGACCCCCATTTCGGGGAAGGGTCCCCACCCGAAGATAAGAAAGGGATCGAGAACCGTATTGAGGAGCGCCGATGTGCCGATGACGAACATAGGGATATTCGGATTTCCCTCGGAACGGAAGAGACAGTCCGACATCATCATGAAGAACAGGAAGGGGCTGCCGAAAACTATGAATTGAAGGTAATTCACCGAAAGAGGAAGGATATTCTCGGTGGCACCGAAGAATCTCAGAAGCGGTTCGGAGTAAATAGTGCCTGAAACTACAATTATTACGCCGAACAACGCGGAGAGAAAGAGGGCCTGCCCCGCCGTCCTGTTCGCTCTCAGGGTGTTCTTCGCTCCGAACATGCGGGCGGCAAATGACCCCGCACCCACGCCCGTTCCGATGCCTATGGCTCCGAACAGTATCTGAATCGGGAAACATATGGTAAGCGCCGCGATGGCCTCCGGGCTTATCTTCCCTATCCAGAACGTGTCCACCACGTTGTATAGTGCCATGACAAGCATTGCCACTACGGAGGGCAGACTCATTTTTAGGAGGAGTGGCCCGATCGGGTCCTTTCCTAGATCGAGCATACTTTTTTCTTTATGCGTTTTCATGTGGTATGTAATAGCAGCTCTCAGTTATAAAGGGGAGGGTGATTGAGCTACGATACCTCCGGTGATTTGAACTCTGAGCGTACGGGAATATTTAATACACCAAAAAAGGTGATTGGTAAACAGATGAAGAGGGAAGGGTACAATCTGATCGTGGTACTGGGACCGACCGCGACCGGGAAAACGCGGCTGGCCGCGAGACTCGCGAAGGACCGCGGTTCCGAGATAATCTCCGCCGATTCGCGCCAGGTATACCGAGGAATGGACCTGGGAACGGGCAAAGATCTCTCTGAATTCCTCGTGGACGGTGTTGCGGTTCCCCACCATCTGATCGATATTGTCGATGCCGGGCATGAATTCAATCTTTTCGAATACCAGAGGCTCTTCTATCGTTGTTTTTCCGAGCTTTTGAACCGGGAGATCGTCCCGATTATGGTCGGGGGCACAGGACTGTATGTCGAAGCGGTGGTAAAGGGTTATAGCATGCTAAAAGTTCCGGAAGATCCCTCCCTGCGTGAGGAACTTCGCGATATGGATATGGACGCCATGCGGGAACGTCTCCTGAAAGGCAATCCGGCCCTGCACAATACGACGGATACGCGGGATCGGGATCGACTTGTCCGTGCCATCGAGATCGCCGAGTACACGAAGAACCACGAAAGCGCCGAGCAGCAGGAACATCCGGTCATACAACCTTTTGTCATCGGCATCCGCTGTGACAGGGCAATCCTCCGTGAAAGGATTACCGAGCGCCTCGACCAGCGCCTCGACGCGGGGATGATCGAAGAGGTTAGGGAGCTGCACGAACGTGGAGTGAGCTGGGAGAGGCTGGACTCATTCGGACTGGAATACCGGTATGTGGGCCGATATCTCCAGGGTACGATGGATCGCGACGACATGGTTAGTCAGCTGGGCACGCGGATACACCAGTTCACCAAGAGACAGATGACCTGGTTCAGGCGAATGGAGAGGCGGGGAGTTGCCATTCACTGGATCAATACGGCTGATTATCACTCGCTCAAGGCGCTGGTCGAGGAGCATGTCGGATGAGCGTTCCCCGGGACATTCAAAAGTACACATCCCGCTACTCCGTCGATACCCGTTGGCATATCGTTTCAGGATCACTTGATGGGATCGACAACGCCGTCGTGATCCCCGCCCTTGCCGAATCGGATCACCTCTTCACAACCCTTGCCAGTCTTTCCAAAAATCCCAGAACCGAGCTTGCCCGCACGCTTGTCCTCTGCGTCATAAACAATGGCACCCCGGACAGGACGGCGGCAGGTGACTTCGCCGATAACCAGGAAACGCTGAAAACTCTGAGGGGGCTTATCAGCTCGGACCGGAGCGGCCTGCGGATCGGTTATGTCGATGCCTCGTCTCCGGGACTGGAGATGCCGGACAAGACCGCCGGCGTGGGCCTGGCGAGGAAGATCGGGATGGACCTCGCGCTGGGTGTGTTCGACTATCAAAACGCCTGTTCCAAGCTCATCTTCTGTCCGGATGCCGATACGTTGGTGGAGGATAATTACCTCTCCGCCGTTCGGCAATACTTTGAAAAGAAGAAAGTCACCGCCTCCGTGATTGCCTTTGCGCACCGGGAGGCGGGGCGGGCCGATGAACAGGCCGCCATTTGCTGTTACGAACTATTCCTCCGCTACTATGTCCTCGGCCTGCGGTACGCCGGATCTTCCTACGCCTTCCATTCCATAGGCTCTACCATGGCGTGCACCGCCGGGGCCTACGTGACTGTCAGGGGGATGAATACCAGAAGGGCAGGGGAAGACTTCTACTTTCTTGACAAGCTTGCGAAGACCGGCACCATAGGAAGGATAACTGCCACCGCAGTCCACCCTTCTCCGAGGGCGTCCGGCCGCGTTCCCTTCGGTACGGGTAAGCGGATTATCCGTTTTATCGGGGGAGGGGAGAACGAGTACACCTTGTACAATCCCCGGTCCTTTGCGGTACTCAAAGAATGGCTCGACCACATGTCATCCTGCTCGGAGACCGACCCGGAAGTAATCCTGGCGCATGCAGGGGAGATACACCCATCCCTGGCGGGATTTCTCAGAGGGCGCCGCTTCAGCGCGGCATGGCCCCGGCTCGTGGAAAACAGCGGCGATCAGGCCCATCTGCGCAGCCACTTTTCGCGCTGGTTCGATGGGTTCGAGACCTTCAAACTGATCCGCCACCTGAGCAGCAACGGCCTTCCTTCCGTCGATATGTTCACAGCCCTGAAAGGGCTCATGGAGGAGATGAAAGGAAAGAAGCTCCCCGTCGATGTTGTGCCCGGCTCCGTTCCACCTCTTCAGGACCAGATGGAGATTCTCGAGTATCTCAGGGGAGTGGAAGATAGCGGTCAACACCCATGATATTGCTTGGCATATATCTGAATACTCTGCTTGCGCTTTTTTTCTGGATTCCCGTGATAATACATGCCATACTCATTAAACATAATAATATTGACGACAAACGTGTGGACATAATTGTAAAGGCGATTAAAAGCGGCTCGTAGCTATTCAGCGACCAGGTTGTTCAGATAAGGTTTGAAAGGCCGGATAAGATGGGCGATATGTTTTTAGGTATAATCTTCGGCGTCTTTTTTGCCCTTGTAATTGTATTTCTGTTTCGATTCCTCAGACGCAAAAGTTCCGCAGGTTTATCCGTCAACGTTCACGCATCTATAGAGGACATCCGTTCGGTAGGTGAGCTTGTAGTCTTCAAGATTATCACCAAGGAAATCGTTACGACTGCCGAGCACTGGTTCGGACAGTGGGGCAAAAAATATTTCCAGTGGCTTGCCTCAACAAAAAAAATGGCCATGATTTTCGAGTTCGAAATTGACTTTTGTTATAATCTACGCGGCAGTGACTTTGACATCGAAACCATTGGTCCCGGAAGCTATAAACTCAAAATGCCCAAATGTTTTTATCGGATTTACATCAAGGATATAAGTTTTTATGACGAGCAGGAGGCGAAGCTGCTGCCCTGGCTCGTGCCGGATTTGCTCAACAGAGCCTTCGGCTCGGGATTTTCTGAGGAAGATAAAAATCATCTTAAGGAAGAAGCGCGTAACCAGGCCGCCGGAATGGCCGAAGACTTCGCCCTCAAAATGCAATCCGAAGTCCAAAGTTCCGCCAGACAGACACTCGAAGCGCTGGCCAAAGCCTTCGGAGCTTCAAGGGTTGTAGTCGATTTCAGCGATTCCAAACTTGTGCAAACTAAACTTGGTTCAGCGGCATAAAATCAGACTTACGAAAGAAATATAAAATAATTCGATCTCGATTGATTTCCTCCGTTACAGGAAGAAGCCCTCAGAATCTGTGTTCATTTTTTATACCTGTGAACATCGCCAAAATTACCTTATAAAGTTCATTATTTCTTTCTTCTCTTTTTCCGGCGGAGTCACCGTTGAGGATTCTTTCATCATCATGATCCACGCCATGTTCTTGCCCAGCACGCGCATAATCTGCACCCCCTCGGTGTCCCTCGCTGCTTCACCGGGTGTTCTACCGTGGATGATGTTCCAGTAGTTGGCCGTAGCTATGATCATTTCGGCATAATTCAGGTAGTGGTTCAGCCCGTCGAGCGTAGACGATCCGCCCGAGCGGCGCACGGCCACGACAGCCGCGCCCACCTTGTGGCGGAACCAATTCCCGTTCGCCCCGGACACATAAAACAGGCGGTCAAGAAAGCTTTTCATCGTGCCTGCAATGCCCGAGTAGTGAACCGGTGACCCTAGCACTAGGCCATCGGTATCTATTATCTTCGGGAGCTGACCATTGAAGTCATCCCCGCTAATGCTGCATTTTCCATCGCGGTTGGTGTAGCATTTGAGGCAGCCCATACAACCGCGTATGTTCAAATGACCGATCTGTAATATTTCAAACTCAATGCCGGCCGCTTCCAGTTCGTTGCCTAGCATACGTAATGCGTGATACGTATTACCTTTGCGTTTGGGGCTTCCGTTTAAAGCGATCACTTTCATAGTATTTAATTTTCCTTTAATTTTGTTCACTGATTGGGCTACGACTACTAACCGCACACTGACTTATTGGCCAATCTGCTACATTTGCACATAATTGACAAGGCATTTTTTATGGTGCTAGTAAGATGAAACGTTTATATGAAGGAACTATTGTCAATGGCCTATAAACACAAAATATACAGCTCATTAAGGAATACCATTCGAAAGAAAGTATGTCTCTGAAAAACCCAAAACGCTCAGTTAGGAAGGAAGCCAATATATTGTTTTTGTCTTTTTACCCTCGCAATAAGCAAGGACCGCGAATCAACGATTACCG
>JAQULO010000087.1 GCA_028718565.1 Syntrophales bacterium
GGCTAACCCAACTTCCGAGCTAACCCCCCGTTTTTCTTATGGTGCCGAAGCCGGGATTTGAACCCGGACAGGCGTACGCCCACTAGACCCTGAACCTAGCGCGTCTACCAATTCCGCCACTTCGGCACGCAAAACTAAGGAACGCTTATACTGAGCCCCCCCCGCGTTGTCAAGAGAAATTACCCTTGAAAATAACGCAATACATGCTATTGTGCATGTCCGTAAGAGGGTGCCTGCCCCAAACATTCGATTGGATGCGGTATGAAAATTATAAGAGATGTTGACAACGTTCCCGAAGATCTGACAGGCGCTATCGTTACGATAGGCAACTTCGACGGTGTGCACCGCGGACACAGGGAAATCTTTAGAAAGATCGTACGGGAAGCCGAAGAAATCCATAAAAAATCAGTAGTTGTCACCTTTGATCCTCACCCTCAGAAGGTCATACACCCGGAGCGAAGGCCCTTCTTCCTGTTGACCCCCCTGAATGAAAAGCTGGACCTCATCAGTTCCTGCGGTGTGGATGCGGTTCTTCTGATTACGTTTTCCACCGAGTTTGCCGAGGTAACCGCCGGGGAGTTTGTGGAGAATATCCTCTGGAAGAAACTGCGTCTCAGTAAACTGTTTGTTGGATATGACTACGTGTTCGGTAAGGGGAAAGGTGGAAACGCGGATTTTCTCAGGGCATCCGGAAGGAGGCTCGGCTTTCAGGTGGAGGAAATCGATGTTGTGAAGACAGAAGGCATGATTGCCAGCAGCACCAATATACGCCTTTCAATACTTGCCGGAAACGTCATGCTGGCATCGGAGATGCTGGGAAGACCCTATAGTGTGAGTGGTATCGTCGTCAAGGGGTACCGACGGGGTACCGACATAGGGTATCCGACAGCCAATATAAAATCGGCGAAGGTCATACCTGCGACGGGCGTCTATGCAATTATCGCCGAGCTTGAGGGTGTCAGGCACCAAGGGGTTATTAATATAGGAAACAATCCAACGTTCGGTAACGAAGAGATCTCGGCGGAGGTGCATCTGCTCGATTTTGAGGGCGATATATATGGGAAGGACATTACCATACTCTTCATAGACCGCCTGCGTGACGAGAGAAAATTCAAAGACCCTGCGGAACTGGTCCGGCAGATAAAAAAGGATATCGAAAAGGCCAGGAAAATCCTGTCATCAGATACGGAGGACATGGCCCCATAGATTCAAGTGACCAAGAGATGAAGATAGAGGCTGGAGCATTTGCTATGATGAAGCCAGAGAGGGTTAAAATGATCTCAGGAGCACACCTCATCCTCATCCTCCGCAACAAGAATGTTCCCCGCAGGATAAAAACAATCCCCGATGCCGACATCTCATATTCGATCGATCCGTCATGACCATCCGTTCAATTTCGCCCGGCAAGACTAACCCCGCCGATACAAGCCGTACGGTACGAATGTCGGCCCGTCGTTGCGCGGACGTAGTTTATCAGCGGGTTGCCGAGTGTCTCAGCAGATGATCCGCCAGGGTGATGGCGACCATAGCCTCGCAGACGGGGATGATGCGGGGGATGACGCATACATCGTGTCTCCCCTTGACCTTTATGGGAGCGGGCTTTCCGTGGATGTCGACGGTCTGCTGCTCTCTTCCGATGGAGGCGATCGGCTTGCAGGCCGTCCTGATGACGATCTCGTCACCGTCGGTGATTCCTGCCAGTATCCCCCCGGCGTTGTTTGTCGCAAACCCTTCCGGTGTTATGGGGTCATTGCATGCTGATCCTGACATCCGGGCCGATTCAAACCCGGCGCCGATCTCTACCCCCTTTACCGTCCCAATGCTCATCAGTGCCCGGGCAAGGTCGGCGTCGATCTTGTCGAATACGGGCTCTCCCAAACCCGGTGGGCATCCCCTGACAAGGATTTCCACGATCCCTCCGAGCGAATCGCCGGCTTTGCGAGCCTCTTCTATTCGGGTCTCCATCTTTAGGGCCGCTGCGCCGTCGGGGCACAGGAGGCTGTTTCCGTCGATCTGAGCTAGAGTTCTGTCTCCCGCAGTAATGCCGCCCAGTTCCCTGGTGTAGGCAATAATCTCTATACCTTCGCGGGCAAGTATCTTCCGGGCGATCGCTCCTGCCGCCACACGCGACGCTGTTTCCCGGCCGGAGGCGCGTCCGCCGCCCCGGTAGTCGCGGATACCGTATTTTTTCTGGTAGGTGATGTCACCGTGTCCCGGCCTGAAGAGATCTCTTGTTTCACTATAATCGCCGCTTGCGGCGTCCCTGTTATGTATGATCAGGGAGATAGGCGTCCCGGTGGTTTTACCTTCGAAGGTGCCGGAGAGTATCTCCACCCGGTCATCTTCGCGGCGCGGTGAGCTTGCCAAACCGACGCCCGGTTTTCGTCGGTCCAGTTCTTTTTGTATGTCCGATTCAGTGAGGGCAATGTTCGGCGGACATCCGTCGACGACCGCACCGATGGCCTTGCCGTGTGATTCGCCCCAGGTCGTTACTTTGAAGAGTGTTCCGATGGTATTTCCTGACATGTCTGCTCCTTGCCGTGGTGGGTCGTCCCACCCTGTTTGCTTAAAAAATCGCAGATAGCATCCGCTATCGAATCGATAGTTTTTTGCGACGTATCGATAGTCAGATCGGCCAGATGATGGTACGCGGGCCCCCTTTTCTTTATGATAAGGGTTGCCTCCGCCTCAAAGTCGCTGTCGGAGAGGGGAGGTCGCTGGTCGTTGGTCTTCCGATCCGCGATCATCCGTTCCAAGATAATCTTCACGTCGGCGGTGAGCCAGATAAACAGGCCGCTTCCTCTCATTGCATCGCTGTTTTCCGGATCTTCAAACGCTCCTCCTCCGGTAGCTATGATGCAGCCCTTCATTGACGAAATCCGTTTGATCACCTCTTTTTCCTTCCGGCGGAAGAGGGCCCAGCCCCCTTCTCCTACGATCTCACCGACAGACTTCCTCGCCTCCCGGGTTATGATGTCGTCGGTGTCGAGGACGGGAAGGCCAAGCCTCTCGGAAAGTCTTTTCCCGACGGAGGTTTTCCCCGTGCAGCGGTATCCTATAAGAATAACATTCTTCATAGGTAGAGCTGCTCCATTTTCTCCCAGAAGTCGGGGAAAGATTTGCTGACGCACGCCTCGTTTTCTATTTCCATCCCCTCTGCCACAAGCCCGGCCACCGCGAAACTCATAGCGATGCGGTGGTCGTCGTATGTCTCGATCCGGGCGCCGTGAGGGGATCCTCCATTGATGACAAGGCCGTCTTCCCTCTCTTGCGCATCGATGCCGGTCCGGGTCAGTTCATTGACAAGGGCTTTGATCCGATCGCTCTCCTTGAGGCGCAGATGCGAGACGTTGCTGATAACGGTTTGCCCGGGCCTGAAGGCCGATAGAACAGCGAGCGTCGGGACCATATCGGGCATATGCGCCATATTGAACCGGCAGTCGCCAGTATACAGGGTATCACCTGTAACCTCTACCCAGTTCTCTCCCCTCAGAATGCGGCAGCCCAACTGTTTCAAGATTTCCAGGAGGCCGCTATCTCCCTGGAGGCTGTAGGGATTAATATCCAGAACCTGCACTTTTCCCTTGCAGAGGGCAGCCGCCAGGAAAAAGTAGGAGGCGCTCGAGACGTCGCTTTCGATGGTATACTCCATCCCCTTGTATCTCTGCGGGGCCCAAACGATGTATTCACTGACCCCCCTCTTCTCGACTTCAACATCGAAATGACCCATAACCTCCGCGGTCATATCGATGTAGGGCAGGGAGACTGTCACCCCTCGCAGTTCTACGGCCACATCCTCCTTCGCGTATGGGGCGCTGATCAGCAGGGAGGAAATATACTGGCTGCTGTGCGCATCGGTAAAGACCGCCCTGCCGCCCCGAAGGCTTCCGCCCTGAATGACGACGGGCGGGCAGCCGTTGTTTTTGCCTGTGGTGTGGCAAGCAACCCCCATTCCCTGGAGGGTGTCGAGCAGCGGTTGCAGCGGTCGCTCCCTGAGCCGGTCGCTTCCATCCAGGATAATCTCGCCCGTACCGATAGATGCCAGCGATGTGAGAAATCTCAGGGCGGTGCCGTTGTTTCCCAAAAAAAGTTTTTCCCCGGGATTCTGTATCTTTCCACCCGTACCGGTGACGGCGATATCGGTATCGGCGACCAGGATGTTGGCGCCGAGGGATCGGAGGGCCTCCATCAGATGGTTCGTATCGTCGGATATCAGGGCGTTGTGGAGGAAGGATTCCCCTTCGGCCAGCGAGGCGATAATAAGGGCCCTCTGTGTGTAGCTTTTCGAGCCTGGCACTCTGACGGTTGCATCCAGTTTCTTAAGTGTCCTAATCTGTCTCATCTCTCAGTCTTTCCAGTACAACTTTTTTCATGAGGTTTGTGGGGGGCTCTAGGCCGGTCCATATCCGTATCTGCTGCGCTCCCTGATGTACAAACATAGCGGCGCCCGAAAGGGTCTGCCGCCCCGCCCGGGCCGCATCCTTCAGGAGTCGTGTCTCCAGGGGATTGTAGATGGTGTCCATAACCCATTTGAAATGTTCGAGCATCTTCGCGCTTACGGGTGATGCATCCATATTCGGGAACATTCCCACCGGCGTCGTATTGATAAGGCAGTCCCCCGTTATTTTCTGTATCTCTTCGAGGGGATAGAAGTCGCACCCGAACTCTTTGGCAACCTGTTCACCCTTCTCCGTCGTACGGTTCACGACAACGGGGGTTCCCCCTTCATTGATGATGCCATAAACGGCGGCCCTTGCGGCCCCTCCTGCGCCAAGGACTGCGAATCGTTTGCCCTTGATCTCCAGCGCCTCGCTCAGGGCAAGAACAATGCCTGTCCAGTCGGTGTTGTCCCCTTGCAGCCTGCCGTTTGTGCGCGTGATGGTGTTCACCGCGCCGATACGTGCGGCGCTGCCGCTGACCGTGTCAAGATACCGCATAATTCCGGTCTTGTGGGGGATTGTGATACTTGCTCCGTTGATATCCAGTTCCTCCATCTTTACCGGGATATCCCGGACATTTTCCATCCGTAGCGCCCGGTAAGAGGCGTCAATCTCCATTGCTCGGAATGCCGCACCGTGCATCAGTGGTGAGAGGCTTTGAGCCACCGGGTTACCGAAGAGGGCAAATGTCCGTGAATTATTTTTCATCTTCCCAGTATCCTGAATATCTCTTTCATCTCCGAAGCGGTGAGCTGTCCCGGAGCGGTCTCTTCCCCCCTCTCGAGGGATGCGAAGCTCATACACGAGCCGAAGAGGGGCGCCATGACCCGGCTTACCTTCCCCTTATCCCCCATGCAGTGGGCGATGATGCTCTGCCCCTTCCTTCGCGCCCAGCCGACCAGTTTCAGTATCTTTAAGTTGTCTTCCATCGAGTCGGCGAAGGTGGCGATCTTGACAATGTCGGCACCTCTCCCGGCGCATCGGTTGGATATCTCTTGGAGCACTCGATACGGGGGAGTTTTGTCAAAATCGTGGTGAGAGACGACCATTTTTGTTCGGCCTCCCCCTTTCCGTATCTCTTCCAAAAGAGTGCCCACGAGGATTGTATCCGTGCTCAGCTCCACATCTACGAGATCGGCCTGTAGCCGGGCGGCCTCGCGCAGCAGCGCAATCCGTTCCGTCTCCCCCCCCGTGAAGTGTCCCCCTTCCTCTTTTCTTCGCGCGGTGACGAGGACCGGCCCCTTTTTCGCGGAGAGCAGTTTCTCGAGGTTCACCCCTTCAATGAGGTCAACCCGCAGCTCCACGAGATCGGCCAGAGGAAGAGAGGCATCCATCCGTTTCAGGGCATCTTCATTCGTTTTCGCGACAACCGGGATACAGATCATGGCTGTGGGTTTCCCATCGGGTACGAGCCCAGTATCTTGATGAAGATGGCGTGTTTGCCCAGATCCTCCAGGCATTCCTGTATCTTGTCTTCCGTTATGTGCCCATCAAAATCGACAAAGAAGAGGTACTCCCACATGGTTCCTTTGATGGGGTAGGACTCGATCTTCACCAGATTGATCTCCTTTTGGGCGAAGGGTTGCAATGAACTGTACAGGGCTCCCGGCATATGACGGGTACCCATCAAGATGGATGTCTTGTCTTTCCCCGTTGGTCCGTTCTCCCCCCTCCCGATCAGGAGGAACCGGGTGACGTTCGAGGGATTGTCTTCAATCCCCTCCGAAATAACGGTGAGCCCATAGAGGGCCGCCGCGGCGCTGCTGCCGATAGCGGCCCGTTCATCATCATCCACGACCTTCCGGACGGCCTTTGCCGTGCTGTCGGTTTCGTGGAGGGAGCAATGGGGCAGATTTTTCCTGATCCATTGCTGACACTGTGCCAGGGCCTGCGGGTGAGAATATATACGCTTTAACCCTTCCAAGTCCTTTCTTGTGGATATGAGGGAATGATTGATCCGGAGAAATAACTCTCCCATAATATGCAGGGGTGTTGCGAGCAGCCTGTCCAGAGTCAACTTGACGGCGCCCTCCAGGGAATTTTCCACGGGGACGACCCCCCAGTCGGCTTTTCTCCGTTCCACCTGGTCAAAGACGTCGAATATGGTAGGCTTGGGAGAGAAGAGGGTGCTTCTGCCGAAATGAGACTGGGCCGCTGCGTGCGTGAATGAGGCCTCAGGTCCCAGATAGGCCACCGATACGGGAGCCTGGAGGGTCCGTGATGCGGAAAGGATCTCAGTAAAAATATCCTTCATGGTCCTGTCGGTCAGAGGACCTTCATTGATCTCTTTCAGTCGGCTGTAGATCCTGCTCTCCTGTGATGGATCATAGATGTCCAGGCCCTCCCTCTTTTTTGTATCCCCAATCTCCAGGGATATTTGGGCTCGCTCGTTCAAAAGCTTGACAATTTTTTCATCCTTCTGCTTCAGGCGATCCCTCAAATGATCAAGCGATTCGGATTTCATTTTTTAAGCTCCTCGATGGTTTCATGGATAAGCGCTTCTTCCACCGATCCGTTGATGAAGGGCATCCCGATCTTCTTCAGCAACACGAAGTGGATGGAAGCATCTTCCTTCTTTTTGTCCGCCCTGGTCTTCGCGATGATCCCTTCCGTACTGATCGATGACGGGATATGATCGGCAAGGCCTGCGGCCCTGACAAGGCCTTGTATCCTGCCCCGATCCTCCGATGGAAGATACTTCATCCTTTCCGATATGCGGGCCGAGGCTATCATGCCTGCCGATATGGCATTGCCGTGAGAAATCGTGTATCCCGATTCCGCTTCAATGGCATGGCCTATGGTATGGCCGAAATTGAGGATACGGCGCACGCCCATATCCTTCTCGTCGATTTCAACGACACCCTTTTTTATCTTGCATGACCGCTCAACGATCGTCTTCAATATATCCGGGTCCCGGTTTCGGATCGCGTCGGCCTTGTCTTCCAGGATATTGAAGAGATCTACATCATCAATGATCCCGTACTTTATGACTTCGGACAGGCCGTTAATGAATTCATAGTCCGGGAGGGTTTCCAGGAACCGCAGGTCTATGAATATTGATTGCGGCTGGAAAAATGCACCCAGCAGGTTTTTCCCCTCCGGAAGATCGATCCCCGTCTTGCCGCCGATGCTGCTGTCTACCTGGGACATGAGGGTCGTCGGCACCTGGATGTAGGGGATAGACCTCATGTATATGGATGCGATAAAGCCGGTCATATCGCCGGTGACTCCGCCGCCGAGCGCAATCAAGGCGCAACTCCTGTCGACGCCACGATTGAGCAACTCCTTTACAATATTGAGAACCGTGTCCATAGTTTTTGACGATTCTCCCGCCGGGAACTCAATAAGATCGGCCTTCACCTCTACTTCTTTTAATATGCCGAGGATCTCTTCCCCGTAGAGAGCGGATACGTTGGAATCGGTGATGACAATATACCGATGGGCGAGATTGCTCTTTGCAACCATAAGCCCTATGCGGTCAAGAATATTATTGCCGATGCAGATCTCATGAGAGAGTAAAACTTGTTTGTCGAGATTTACCTTGATCCTTTTCATTACGACACCGTGGTTCCCTTCCTTATGAGGTTCTCGAGGTTTCGTATTTCTTCCATAAGATTGTAGAATCTCTCTGGTTTAAGTGATTGCATCCCGTCAGAAACGGCCTTTCCAGGTTCGGGGTGTACCTCGATCATGACACCATCAGCTCCCACCGCCAAGGCTGCTTTTGTCAGAGGAAGAACATATTTCCAATTGCCCGACGCATGGCTGGGATCAACAATCACCGGCAGGTGCGACAGTTCCTTTAAGACTGGTACGGCGCTTATATCGAGGGTGTTGCGAGTCGCCGTCTCAAAGGTGCGGATTCCCCGCTCGCACAGGATGACGTCGCCATTTCCCGACGAGAGGATGTATTCGGCCGACATGAGAAACTCTTCGATTGTCGTCATCATTCCCCGCTTGAGAAGCACGGGCTTTTTCGCCTTCCCCACCTTTTTCAGGAGGGCAAAGTTCTGAACGTTTCGTGCCCCTACCTGGAGGATATCGACGTATTCTTCAATCAGATCAACATCGGTGGGATTGATCACCTCCGTGATGACGGGTATGCCCACCTTGTCGCCAGCCTTTCGGAGAAGTTTCAGGCCCTCCTCTTCCATGCCCTGGAAGCTGTAAGGCGAAGTTCTCGGCTTGAAGGCTCCACCTCTGATAATATCGGCGCCACCCTTTTTTGCGATGAAGGCGCTTTCCATCATCTGTTCCGGACTTTCAATTGAACAAGGGCCCGCCATAACGATAAACCCCGGACCTCCGATTTCCAGATTGCCGACCCGTATAATGGTGCTCCCCTCTTTTGATTCGCGGCTGGCCAGTTTATAGGGCTTCAGGATGGGGATCGTTTTTTCAACCCCCGAAAGTGATTCCACAAACTTGAGATTTTCCTTGCTGCGATTGTCTCCCACGGCGCCTATAATGGTTCGTTCAACTCCGTGGGAGGGGTGGGTCTTGTAACCAACCGACTCAACCCAGTCGATTACATTTTTAATCTGTGCCTCTGTTGCGTTCTTCTTCATTATTATGATCATATCTCAAATCCTCCTGTCAAAAATAAAAAGACCATGATGAAACTGATTTCACCATGGTCCTATAAACAAAAAAGCCACGGCGTAGACGCTTTCGGTCTACCCATGGCTTAACTCTTTTATGTTCCGAATTTAGCTACTCATAAGCGAGGGGCAAACCGATCCGCTAAAATAGTAGTAACTAAACCAATAACTTGAATTCACATTCTCGCCTATCATATAAACACCCCTAACCCCGAGAGCCATATATCCACAAAACCAGAGTATTGTCAAGAAGAAAGTTTTTTCTGGTAGGGGATACCATATTTTCTCAATTTATTATACAGGGTGGGTCTGGAGATTTTTAATTTCTCGGCAATCTTACTCTTACTGAGATTGGTTTCCAGCATGTCCAAAATCAACTGATGTTCCATGTCGCGTATGGAAAACCCCTGGCTGTCATGTCGTTTTGCGGATTCT
>JAQULO010000088.1 GCA_028718565.1 Syntrophales bacterium
CTACACCATCCCTATGGCCCGTGATCGGTTGGACAACCTCAGAGTTTGGGTACCGGGTTTCGCCCGTTACGGGAAAGAGGGAGTTTCACAGAGGTATCGATATAGCAACAGAGATCGGCAAGAGAATTGTGGCCCCTGCGGATGGTGTTATCTCCAAGGCGTCCGAAGAGAGGGGCATGGGGAATATGGTTGAGATACGCCATGGAAATGGCGTGGTAACGGTCTACGGACATCTTTTAAAAAAGGGGAGCGTCAAGAGGGGGCAGAAGGTAAAAAGGGGGGACGTCATCGGATATGTGGGTAATTCCGGGAGGAGCACCGGCCCCCACCTCCACTACGCTGTTTGTGAAAGTGGCGTCTATGTTAATCCACGGAGATACCTTTTTTAATATCGGATTGGTCTTGTCCGTCGCCAGCCTGTTCAGCACTCCCGGTAATATTTTGTTACCGGGTTTTTTTGTGGTGTGATTATGATAAATTATCTATTGAGAAAGATTGTCGGAAGCAAAAACGACAGAGAAATAAAGCGCCTGAGTACTGTCATGCGGGAAGTGGGCGACTTGGAACCCCTGATAGAGAGGTTGACCGACTCCGAACTGACTGCAAAGACTCCCTATTTTAAGGAGAAACTTGCGGAGGGTGCCCCTCTGGATGATATCCTCGTCGAGGCGTTTGCCGTTGTCAGGGAGGTCTCAAAGAGAACGCTGAAGATGCGCCCCTTTGATTCCCAAGTGATAGGCGGCATTGTCCTGCACGAGGGAAAAATCGCTGAGATGAAAACGGGCGAGGGGAAGACCCTGGCGTCAACGATGCCGATCTATCTGAATGCACTGACCGGCAGGGGCGTCCATGTGATTACCGTGAATGACTACCTGGCAAAGAGGGACGCAGACTGGATGAGGCCCATCTATGAATTTCTCGGTCTCTCCGTTGGCGTGATTATCCACGGGATCAATGATACCGAGAGGCGTAGCGCGTACGGCTGTGATGTCACGTACGGGACCAACAACGAATTCGGGTTCGACTACCTGCGCGACAACATGAGCTTCCAGCTTGAAAATTATGTCCAGAGGGAGTTTTATTACGCCATCGTCGATGAAGTGGACAGTATCCTGATCGATGAGGCGAGAACCCCCCTCATTATCTCCGGGCCTTCGGAAGAGTCCACCGATAAGTATTACCGGATCAATCAAATCATCCCCCGCCTTAAGAAGGACCAGGATTATACGATAGACGAGAAGAGCCGGACAGTTATCCTTACGGAAGAGGGCGTGGCCAAGGCGGAAGGGCTGCTCAATGTCCAAAATCTGTATGAACCCGGAAATATAGAAATCCTCCACCATGTGAACCAGGCTCTCAAGGCTCATACCCTCTTCAAGAAGGATATCGACTACCTCGTCAAGGACGGGCAGGTTATTATCGTGGATGAGTTCACGGGGAGGGTGATGCCCGGCAGGAGGTACAGCGATGGCCTCCATCAGGCCCTTGAAGCGAAGGAAAAGGTCAAGATAGAGAGGGAAAACCAGACTCTGGCCTCCGTGACCTTCCAGAACTACTTCAGGATGTATGAGAAGCTGTCCGGGATGACCGGAACAGCGGATACGGAGGCGATGGAGTTTAAGAAGATATATAACCTCGATGTAGTTGTTGTCCCCACCAATATGCCGATGATACGGACCGACCATACGGATGTTATCTATAAAACGGAAGAGGAAAAATTTGAGGCCGCCATCGAAGAAATAAAGGCGCTGCATGATCAGAATCGACCGGTCCTGGTGGGGACCATCTCCATTGAAAAATCGGAGCTTCTCAGCAGACAGCTCTCGAAAAGGGGAATCAAGCATAACATCCTGAACGCCAAGAATCATGAGAAGGAGGCGGAGATCATCGCCCAGGCCGGACAGCCGGGAGCTGTTACGATATCTACCAACATGGCTGGAAGGGGTACCGACATCAAGCTGGGGGAGGGTGTGGCCGACCTGGGTGGCCTCCACATACTGGGTACCGAGCGTCACGAGAGTCGGCGGATAGACAATCAGCTCCGAGGTCGGTCGGGAAGACAGGGAGACAAGGGATCGTCGAGGTTCTACTTGTCACTTGAGGATGATCTCCTCAGGATATTCGGGGCCGAAAGAATTTCCTCCGTTATGGACAGGATCGGTGTGGACAGGGGGGAACCGATCGAACACAATCTCATCAGCAAGGCCATTGAGGGTGCTCAGAGACGGGTGGAAGGGCAGAATTTCGACATACGGAAGCATCTCCTTGAGTATGATAATGTAATGAACCGGCAGCGACAGGTGATCTATGAACAGCGCAGGAACGTTCTTGGCGGAAGCGATCTGTGGCCGACGGTTGAGGATATGCTACAAGAAATCGTCGAAGATCTGGTCTGCGATTACCTGGACGAGAAGGTCCGGCCGGACGAATGGGATCTTCAAGGCCTGAGCGATGCCGTATACAAGCAATTTTTTCTGAAGAGGGCCTTCGATGATGCGGACCGGGCGGGGATGAACCGGGAGGAGATCACTGCTGCGATCATATCCGACATAACGACGCTGCTACGTGACAAGGAAGAGAATTTCGGCAAAGACCTCATGGAGTACATCATGAAGGTCATTATGCTCCAGGCCATCGATTTTCATTGGAAGGATCACCTTCTCGCCATGGACCATCTTAAGGAAGGGATCGGCCTGCGGGGGTACGGGCAGAAGGACCCCGTCAGGGAGTATCAGAAAGAGGGGTACGATATGTTCATGGAGATGGTGTATCGTACCAAGGCGGATACCCTGGAAAAACTCTGTATAGTTCAGGTGCAGAGCGATAAAGATGTGAAGCAGATTGAGGAAAAGCAGAAAAGGGATTATGTGATGAGCAGGGGGGAGAGCGATGCGGCCCCGACAACCGTCAAGAGAAAGGGCGAGAAGGTAGGCAGAAATGCCCCCTGTCCCTGCGGCAGCGGGAAAAAATACAAGCATTGCTGTGGCGGATGATATCGATGGAGACGACTATGCAGGGCAGTATACGGGTTCCGGGATTTTTTGGCAGTTCAGTGGCCTCCGGCATAAAGAGCGGGGGAGGCAGGGATCTTTCCCTGATATCTTCGAAGGTTACGGCCAGGGCGGCGGGTGTATTCACCACCAATTGTTTTAAAGCGGCCCCTGTTGTCCTTGATATGGAAAGGATAAAGAAAGGTTGTGCCCAGGCCGTTGTGGTGAACAGCGGGAATGCCAATGCGGCGACCGGGGAAGAAGGCTATAAAAACGCTGCCGCCATGTCGAGGGCCGTCTCCGAGAGGCTGGGCATAGAAGACGAACTTGTTCTTGCGGCCTCCACCGGTATCATTGGTGAGAGGCTTCCCATAGAAAAGATCACCCGGGCGGTGGGACCCCTCGTTGGGGGGCTGAACGCTGACGGCATCTCCGCCGTTGCGGAAGGGATTATGACGACCGACCGGTTTCCGAAGATAGAACACCGTAGATATTTTGCCGGGGGAAAAGAGATCACCGTCTGCGGTATCGCCAAGGGGGCGGGAATGATAGAACCGAACATGGCGACGATGCTCTCTTTTATACTGACGGATGCCGACATCGACCAGTCCTGTCTGTCCGGAGTCTTTATGGAAGCTGCCGATAGGAGTTTTAATGCCATAACCGTGGACGGATGTATGAGCACGAACGACACCGCCATCATATTGGCTAACGGTGTTGCCGGTAACCGCCCCGTCAGTGAAACATCGCGCGGTTTTGTGGGGTTCAGGGATGCCCTGTTCGATGTGATGGAGTCCCTCGCAAGATCCATTGTAAGAGACGGAGAGGGTGCGACAAAGCTGATTGAAATCGTTGTCGAGGGTGCTAAAACGGCCGGAGATGCTAGAAAGATAGCGTATGCCATAGCAAATTCCAACCTCGTAAAGACGGCGTTTTTCGGTGAGGACCCGAACTGGGGGAGGATTATATCGGCGGCAGGCTCAACGGGAATCGCCTTCCCGGCCGACTCGCTGGAGCTCTATATCGAGGATATACCCCTGTTTATGCACGGCAGCGGAATCTCTGGAAAAGAGGCGGCCGAAATCATGAAGAGGGATGAGATACGGATTCTGGTTCGGCTTGGAATGGGAAATGAGACGGCCAGGGTATACACGTCTGATCTCTCCCACGAGTATGTGAACATAAACGCTCTCTACCGCAGTTGATCCCGGCTGGAACCAAATGGGTGACCCCAATCCCAACAATGTCAACCGTACCGATGGGGGAACTCACTCTTTTTCAACCCCTTAAAATTATTGTTTCAAGGGTATGCGTGGATTATGCATAGCCTTGATATACAAACACATCCCGCTGATAAGGCGATAATGTTGTCCTAAACCTCAAAAGAGTATACAAGCGCTCCATGTCTCTTATTAGTTTACAGAATCTCACCCAAAGTTTTGGCGGTCCGCCCATACTGGAAGAGATCAATCTTCAGATTGAACAAGGCGAACGGGTTTGTCTGGTCGGTCGCAATGGAGAAGGAAAATCTTCTCTTATAAAACTGATTGCCGAAGACCTTAAGCCAGACAGCGGCAACATTATTCGGCAGAAGGGACTCCGCATTTCTCATATTGGTCAGGATGTAGCATTGGATCTTGAAGGCTCGGTATTTGAGGTTATTGCCGGGGGGCTCGGTGAATCACAGAAACTTCTTAAGAAATACCATGACATTTCGGCCCACTTAGGCTCTCACGGAGGCGAAAATCTGCTGGCAGAAATGGAAACTGTGCAAGAACAACTGGAAACCGCAGGTGGTTGGCAGGCTCAACAACGTGTGGAAACAGTTATCTCCCGTCTTCAGTTGGATGCGGATTTAAATTATTCAGAACTTTCTGGAGGCATGAAAAGGAGAGTGTTACTGGCTTCGGCATTGGTGAGCGATCCGGATCTTTTGCTCCTTGATGAGCCTACCAACCATCTTGATATCAATGCCATAACCTGGTTGGAAGAGTTTTTGTTAAGCTCCAATCTCTCCCTTTTATTTGTCACCCATGACCGGATGCTTCTCAGAAAACTTGCAACCCGTATTGTTAATCTCGATAGAGGTTGCCTTACAAGCTGGCCTGGCAATTATGACACGTATCTTAGACGAAAAGCCGAGACACTCGCGGCTGAAGCATCCCAGCAGACTCGTTTCGACAAAAAACTCGCCCAGGAGGAGGTATGGATACGCCAAGGGATCAAAGCCAGGCGTACCAGAAATGAGGGAAGGGTTCGAGAACTGGTAGAAATGCGTAAAGAGCGTGGAGCCAGGCAGGAACTTATCGGCACCGCCCGCATGCAAATTCAGAAGGCAGTGTCATCGGGAAAACTTGTTGCAGAGTTGCAAGGGGTCACATTCGGCTATGGTGATAAAATAATTATTCAAAACCTTTCCACCGCGATTATGCGTGGCGAGAGAGTAGGTGTTATCGGGCCGAATGGTTCCGGTAAAACCACCCTGCTTCGTTTGTTGCTTGGTGATCTTAAACCGCAACAAGGCACAGTCAGGCTCGGTGCTAATCTTGAAGTCGCCTATTTTGACCAGCATCGAGTCCTGCTTGATGAAAATGACACGGTCATCAATTATGTCGGAGAAGGAAACGACACGCTGACTATTAACGGCAGACAGAAACATATCATCGGCTACTTGCAGGATTTTCTCTTTACCCCGGATCGGGCACGTTCGCCGGTCGGGATACTTTCCGGCGGCGAGCGAAATCGGTTGCTTTTGGCCAAACTTTTTACAAAGCCTGCTAATATCCTGGTACTGGACGAACCAACAAATGACTTGGACGTCGAGACCTTGGAGCTCTTGGAGGAGTTGCTTTTTGATTACAAAGGCACGGTTCTTCTGGTCAGTCACGAACGTGCATTTCTTAATAATGTAGTCACTTCCACTCTTGTCCTTGAAAAAGAAGGCAAGGTACAGGGATATGCTGGAGGCTATGATGACTGGCTTATGCAACGACCGGCAGAGATGGCAGAGACCAAGCCTGCGCCTGAAAAGAAAACAAAAAAGAAACTAAAGCCTGCTGGGATCGGGAAGCTCACATTCAAGGAAGCACGCGAACTGGAAAGTCTGCCACAGAAGATTGAAGCTTTGGAAGCCCAGCAGCAGGAAACATATAACTCCATGGCGGACCCCTCATTCTACCAGAAGGGAAGCGCGCTTATGAGTCAGGCCAAGGCAAGGAGTGAAGAGTTGGAACAAGCTCTATTTATAGCATATAAGCGATGGGAGGAACTGGAAGCCATCGATCCAAACGGCAAAAAATGAGGATGGCGGGTTGGGTCAAATTTTATTCTTGCATACCAAAGCCCCATCGCAAGCAGCCAGGGCCAGGTGATATCTTACAATGAAAAACCTGATCACGATGCTTTATCTCATTGGGAGTAAAGTCGAGTTCAGACTACCCACATGACACATAAAGGGCTGGTCCGTATGGGGAAACATATGGGGAGGGGTGGTGATCCATAAGTAAGGGTTCACGTCTTTTCCTTGGTCACGCGGAAGTAATCGGAGAGTATTTCGCGATGGTCGAACATAAGGGGTTCGGGGAGGGTGTCTTCCGTAAAAACCCCTATTTGTGCGGCATCATCCGCGGCTGTGGGGGTTCCCTCTGCCCTGGCCATAAAGACTGTGGATATGGTGTGTTGACGCGAATCTCTGTCGGGCCTTGAATATGTCCGCAACTGGCCTTCAAGTATCACATCAAGGGAGGTTTCTTCCCGTGCTTCTCTTACGGCGGCATCCTCCAGTGATTCTCCGTAGTCGACAAAGCCGCCGGGGATTGCCCAGCCGACGGGATCATACTTTCTCATTATCAGGATGATGCCCCCGCCCTCGACAGTGATAATGATGTCGACCGTGGGCGTCGGGTTACAGTAAATCTCCAGTGTTGACCCGCAGTTGGGACATATTTTCCTTGTCTTTCTTTCCATTACGATCCCCATTCACCTGTGATGTTGGAGATGTAACTTGAACAACCCGGACGTGTCAAGAACGGATTTTCTTGACATGTCTGGGTTATTTATTTACTGTCCACCCGGAACGGGGCTGTTTCCATGCAAAAATAAGGTATCTTTGGAGGGAAGATGATTGGTGTACTGATTATAACTCACGGCAACCTTGGGTATGAGCTGATAAAGGCTACCGAAATGATAAAGGGTGTTGATACACGGGGAATTATTCCCATCTCACTGGACGCAAAAACGGGAGTGGAAGACATCAAGAAGGAGATTACATCTGCCATAAAAAGGGCCGATTTGGGGGAAGGCGTACTCATTATGACAGACCTCTTTGGGGGCACTCCCTCGAATATTTCTCTGTCGTTTCTGAAAGAGGAAAAGGTGGAGGTGGTTACCGGCGTGAATCTTCCCATGATGCTCAAGATATCGGATATACGGGAGGAGAAGAAGAAGCTTGTAGAATTTGCCAATCTCGTGAAGGTATACGGCAGAAAAAACATCTACCTTGCCAGCGAGATATTAAACAGGAAAGCCGGTGATTGATCTGCGACGCCTCTCATCCATGAATCCTTCTCTGATAAGAATTGATAATAGGTTGGTTCACGGCCAGATATTGGAGGCGTGGGTTCCCTTTATCGGCGCTTCGCATATAGTGGTGGTAAATGATGAGGTTGCGGGGGACCTGTTCCGGGAAGCGATCATAAGGATGGCGGTACCTCAGCAGATAGAGACGCACATCTACGGTATCGGAGAAATTTCACGGGGGCTCTCCTGCGAGAAGTACCTGGAAAAGAAAAGTATAATCCTGTTTAACAGTATTGACGATCTATTGAGAGCCTATCGTCTGGGTTTCGAATTCAAGAGTCTGAATATAGGCAACGTACACAACGATAACGGCGTGTACCAACCGACACCGTCGATATCTTTGAATGAAGACAGCTTGAGGGACCTGATGTCTCTCACCGATTCGGGGGTTACCGTAGAGATGCGGTGTGTTCCGAGGGACCGGCCCGTTGATTTTATGAGAGCGATAAAGGGGTTTAACAACTCCAAACGTAATTTTAAATGACGGATCCTAGCCCCGATAAATGGGGTAAGTCCCACTAAAAGGGATAAGTTCGGTAACGAAGTTGCTTTCTACGAGAAAGCAACTTCTATCTTACTAATGCGTTAACGAAATTATTTTCTCCCGGAAAAAAGCAGAAAATAATATCTAACTTACTGAAGGCGTATCATGTGGTTGAACTCCCTTGAGGTGGCCCTTCTGGGCGGAGTTATCTGCCTGGACAGGGTGTTCCTGCAGGCCATGATATCCAGGCCCATTGTCGCCGGACCCATGATAGGGGTGGTGCTTTCGGAGCCGCTTACGGGGTTGATGGTCGGAGCCTTTATAGAGTTGCTGTGGATCGACAGGCTGCCGATGGGGACCTATATTCCCCCCAACGATTCGGTCGCCGCCGTTTTGGCAACGGCGGGAGCCATACTGGCAGGAAGGGAATTGGGCTCTCCACCCCGCGAACTTATCGCATTGGCCATTCTCATCTTCCTCCCTGCCGGTCTCCTCGCCCGGCAGGTTGATGTGTGGATTATAAAGACAAATGACAGGCTTTCCCAAAGGGCCACCGAGTGTGCCCGTTTGGGCGATATAAAGGGGCTCGCCAGGGAACATAGATATGGGCTTGTAAAGACATTTACAGGTGCATTTCTCATTATTTTTGTTTGTCTGGTGCCGGGCGTTATGATTCTAAAATGGGCGTTTCCCCTTCTTCCGGAGAGGGCTTTGAAGGCCCTTGCCTATACTTACTCCTTTATTCCCATCCTCGGTATCGCTGTGGCCCTGAACACCATCAAGCTGCGTGGTGCTGTCCCGATTTTCGCGGGCATATTCCTCCTCGCCACCCTGGTTATGGGGATCTTTTAGACAGGGGATATCGCATGGCGGAGACTGCTTTGAACATCCAAATACGCGATATGCTGGCGGATGACCTGGATGATGTCCTCGTGATTGAGGGTGCTTCCTTTGCAACACCTTGGTCCAGGGGTATATTTTTGGAAGAGCTGGAACATCCCTTCTGTCACGATCTTGTGGCCCTTGTAGAGGATCGGATTGTCGGGTATATATGCTTCGCGATAGTCTGCGACGAGATCCACCTCAGGAATCTTGCCATCCATCGGGACTGGAAGAGGCGCGGGGTGGCCTCGAGCCTCCTTTTACGTATGATCGCCATCTCCTCCGCCGAGGGAGCCCGATACGGTACCCTGGAGGTACGGAACTCAAACACGGCCGCATTAGAATTGTACAATAGATTCGGCTTTGTGGTAGAAGGAGTGCGACCTTCTTATTACTCCGAGACAGGCGAGGACGCCCTTATCATGTGGGCGGATTTTGGATTATGAAACCTGAAACCTGTGCAAAGATCTTTTCTCAAAGGGAAACGGTCAAGGGACATTTCCTGA
>JAQULO010000089.1 GCA_028718565.1 Syntrophales bacterium
CTGGAAGATTCCACTGCCTTCCGGCGGTTTTCCCGTTTACCGATGGGGCAGTATCCCAGCAAATCGATTCTTCACGAGAACATCAAGCATATCACCGAGGATGCCTGGGAGACAATTCACCGGGCAACCTTCCCCCTTATCACCCTCAAGAACTTCACCACGCAACTTCTAATAGTACTTTCTTATCCCTTTTCACCCGGTGGTCGCGATCGGCGGGTAGGGATATGGGGGCTTGCGGCCTTCTCAGCGAAATGCGCAATAGGGCGCACCTTCGTCAGCCGTCCATCTCATCCATAAAGGCGGGAGTGGGGGAGCCTATTGCCCAGGTTTTGAGGTCCTGAGGGTTTGCCCGGCACTGGCAAGTTTCTCACGGAACTTGCTCTGCTTGAGAGCAGCTTCCCAATGTCTGAAAACGATCCACCCCCCGAAGCGTACGAGGGCATTTCGCCACCAGCGATACCACCTGCGCCAGCCAAGCTTGAGCTTGAAGACCGAAAAGATCATCGATGGAAAGATCAGAATATTCAGGCCAATGGCGAACATATACCGAAACCGGTAAAACCGTCCCATGATCTTTCGTAAGGCTGAGTGCATATCCTCCGGTGTGAGCGGCTCATCGGGCTGGAATAGCGGGAAATTTCCATCATAGTACTCCAGTCCGATGACATCCTCGCTGAAGATCCGGTGTTGCGCATCGAGCCGCCGGGTCAATTCCGTGCCGGGGAGGGGAACCGGCAACAGGAGCTGGATCGTGTCCAGCCGGGCCTTCCGAATGAAGGTTTTGAAATGGCGCACCCGCTCTCCGGCTGAAAGGTTAAACCGCACGCCTGTGGGGATTGGATAACCGAAAATGAACATGCCGTGCACCAGGAAGCCGGCTTTATGAAACCGCCGCGCCAGATCGACCATTTCTTCCGGCCGGACCTTTTTGTTCATGGCCGCCAGTTCCTCCGGTATGGGCGACTCGAACCCAATGCAGACCATGTTAATGCACGCCTCACGCATGGCCTGCAGCAGTTCCGCGTCCTTTGCCCGGTCTATCCTGATCTGTACAACGAGGTCCAGCCTTGTGCCGATGGCGCTCTGATACGCTGCCAACAGGCGGCAAAGCCGCAGGGTTTCCTCCCTCCGATGCCCGAATAGGTCGTCCACGATGAAAAAATTCCTCGCCTTGTTGGTCTCCACCAAGGAGGCGATCTGCTCCACGACGTGCTCAGGTGACGCCGATCGAGGTCTGCCCTTAACCGTACAAAACTCGCAGTCCATACCGCAGCCGCGAATCCAATTGATCGGGTATACTTTGATCGTCGCATAGCGCACGAGGTCGAAATTCGGAAGTGGCAACCTGTCGAAGTCGGTGATGGCTGGGCGTTTAGGGGTCTGAACCATTTGTCCGTTCCGCATGAAGGCGATGCCGGCAACCTGTTCCAGTTCGCCTCTCTCGCGGATCGTTCTGAGCAACTCCTCAATGGTGTCCTCTCCCTCGCCGACCACCACGAAATCGATGCCATTTTCAAACGCATCCCGGATGTTTTCCCCGATGAAATGCTGGCCACCTGCAATCGTGGTAGCGCCCTGTTCCTTGTAGAATCGGGCCAGCTCATAGAGCCTCGGGATCGTGCTGCTCAGGCCGCCGTAAAGCCCCACCATGTCCGCGGCCCTGATAGTCTGTAGTGTACTGTGATCCGGACGCCCCGTGGCGTCCTTCGGGCCGAACTTTCGATAATTATTTTCATCGATGACCTCAACATCCCAGCCATCCATCCGACTCACCATAGTGGCCACCACGACAGGGCCAAGAGCGGTGGTCTTTCGAGCGATCCTGGAGTAGATATTAAACGCAGGATAGGCGGGGGTAATAACCCTGAAACGGGTTCTGCGCTTGTTCGTCCTCATCGTCGACACCTCCCATATTGTTCCGCCACGCCTGAGAGCCAGAGACGGCAACCGCGCGATGCTGACGGTCCGGCATTTGAAGTGCTGATACTCGATCGGCCCGATGAGTGAAATCTATGATCACTTTTGCGCCGGACCCTGCCACTTGTTTTATATTAGGAATATCCCCCATGAAACGTAAGAAAACCATACACCTTGAGAATTTTTTGTCAAGGTGTATGGCAACAGGGATATGGCAACAGGATTTTCAGGGAATATCTGCCGAATGTCACGACATCGGTCACCCAAAACTGTTTTGGGTGCTCAATCTTGTGGGCAGTCGGTACTCAAAAACATGAGCAAATTCATCTCCACGATACACCTGAAGGCGATGGATCTCCGTCACAATCACCGCACGTACATACAAATGTACAAGCTCCTCGGAGACCTCAACCTTCTCGCCGAAGATATCAGGTTCCCGATCGCCCGGGGGGGTATATTTTTTTCAAACAATGGGTTCCCCCTGTTTTTTTTCGGCTCTTATTGACAATCCTGAGATTTTATATTAGGTAGCCTGCCCGGACACGGACAAAGGCTAGCCTTAATCATTCTAACGCACTAGACCAATGAGAGTATATAGTTATGACAGAATTAATCTATACGCCCCTGAGCGAAATCGAAGCGAGAATTGTAGAAGTCCAAAAAAGTCTGGACCAAATCGGGTGTGATGGCGTCATTATCGTACATCACACCAACCTCTTCTACCTAAGTGGTACGTCGCAAAGCGGTCACCTCTTCATACCGAGAACCGGGGAACCGATTCTGATGGTGAAAAAGAGTCTTGACCGGGCAAAGGAAGAATCTCCGCTGGAGCACGTCACCAGTGTTACAAGCATCAACAAGATACCCGAGTTTCTGAATCGTGCAGGGTATGGGAATTTGAAAGTGCTTGGATTTGAGCTTGATGTGATTCCTTACAATACCGTTCAGAATTACAAAAAAGTATTTGAACAATCGGACCTTATAGATGTATCCGGCATTATTAAAAACATAAGGGTCATCAAATCGGACTGGGAAATCGGTCTATTGAAACATTCATGTGATGTTATCGACCAAGTATTCGGAGAGGTTCCCGGCATGTTAAGGGAAGGAATGCCGGAGATTGAACTGGCAAGCCTTTTTGAAGCGGGCATGCGCAGGCGGGGCTACGGTGGAGTCTGCAAAATGCGGGCCTTTAACCAAGACTTTTTTCTTGGTAATCTGACCTCGGGTCACAGCGGGGCCGTTCCTACTTATTTCGATGGCCCCGTCGGCGGAGGGGGACTAACCCCGGCCAACAATCCCCACGGCGCCGGCTGGAAGAAGATATTGCGGAATGAGATCGTTTACATTGATTATACCTGCGTGGTCAATGGCTATACCGCAGATGAGGCAAGGATGTTTGTGATGGGAGAATTACCGGAAAAATTGCTCAATGCCCACAGAGGAGCCCTTGCCATTCAGGAGACTCTCAAGAATATGGCCGAAACGTCCGTTGAATGCCATACCCTCTATGACAAGGCCCTGCAAATGGCCTCTGATATGGGTTATGAAGATAACTTCATGGGAATAGGCAAAGACCGTGTACGGTTTGTGGGACACGGAGTGGGTCTCGAGTTGGATGAAGCCCCTATATTTGCAAAGGGTGTCAAGCTGCAACTGAGGCCGGGTATGACATTTGCGCTTGAACCAAAATTTGTGTTTCCGGAGGGGGCCATCGGGACCGAGAACACCTTTTTGATGAAAGAAGGCGGAGTTGAAACCCTGACCAAGGCGACGGAATCGATCATCTACGTATAAGGTTCGCTTTAGCGATACGTACCTTTTCTACATCCGGTTCGGGTTCTTATTGCTTTGTCGCAACTGCCTTGAAAAACGTATAGCAAAAAACCCCGTCTGTCTGTGCTGTTCTGTACAACCCATCAACTCCGTCATCAAAGGCCTTTTCGTCAATTAAGCCGGCCTCAATAGAGGATTTACGTACGCCTTCAATCATTGCCGTGAAAGTGTTCTTTGTGAAGCCTTCGACAAGCCGGGGTTTACTTGAATCGACATACACCATTCGTGGAGATACGTGGACAGAGCCGAAACCTACTGCGGTTAAGAGGGGATATAGCTCTCTGCCTATATTGGCATTGCCACCCGCTCTTTTTTGCAGTTCGATTTGGCATTCAATCGCCTTGTGAGCGGCTTCACTGTCAGGGTAGAAATACGTCGATCCATGGTCTCCTTCGATCACAGTGATTGTGCCGCCGACCTTAAGAAGGTTTCTTAGGCAATTCAGCGCCTCAACCGGTCGTGCCAAATGTTCAAGAACAAAACAAACAAAGATGTGGTCGAATGATTGCGGCTTAAATGGCAGATTAAAGATGTCGCCCTGCTGAAAGGTTACATTTGTGAATCCTGCTTCCTCAATTTTTTTCTTGGCTTCTGCAAGCGAAGTTTCGGAGATATCAACTGAGGTGATATGTGCGTGAGGACTATTCCGGGCCAATGTTATGGTTTGCGCGCCTACGCCGCATCCGGCCTCAAGGACGTGACTCCCTGTCGGATACAATGTATCAGAATGCAATAATTCAACAAGAGTCGAAGCCTGGTCCTGCAACCGTATGTTTTCACTCTGATCGTACCCATGCACGTATTCCAAATTCATTGACCTCGTCTTTTATGCTGCCGAACACGGAACTAAGGGCCGGGGAATGGGCATGCCGTCCCCGGAATTGATCCAAGACAAACAACGATAATTGATGGAAAACAGTCACTATTTTACGGCCCTTTATTTGCACACCTTCCTGTGTCTTGCATGAACCTCGCACTCGAGGTCGGACAGCTCGAACTCCTTCAATTCCAGAGCCTTCTCCGGGCATGCCTTGACGCACATCCCACAGGAGATGCACTTGAACGGCACGATGATCCCGGCAGCCTTGTGCATGCCCCCCATCGGGCAGAAGGCCACGCAAACCTTGCAGCCCACGCACGCGTTCTTGTCGAGGGTTACGATTCCGCTCGCCAGTCTCCTCAGCGCCTGCGGCGGGCACATGTCGATGCAGAGCCCGCATTGGTTGCAGACCATCGCCCTGAACGTACCGGCCTTGTCTCTGACTATCCTTATGGCCGACTTCTCGCCCCCGTCCTTGGTCTTGAAGTGGACGTTCGAGCAGGCCTTCTCGCACTCCAGGTCGCCCTTGCATCTGTCCGGGTGAAAGACAATTACCTTGACCTTGGCCATCGTATCACCTCACAGCCCCAGCAGGAATAGCGTGAAAAGGGTTGTACGTGGCATGTCATTGGATAGGATCACGAGATGCTCCTTGCGGATGAACTTCTCTCTTCCATCGGGACCCCTTCGCGGTCCAGCCACTGATTGTAGGCATACATCTGGGATAGGGCCTTGGCGGCCTGTTCCGTCTCGCGAAAGATCACGCCTTGATAAGGGCTGCCATCGAATGTTCCCATGATGGTCCGGCAATCGGCGTCACTAGCAAGGTAAATGCCCACAATAGGTTTGCCGTAATGGTCCATCAGACGGACCATGTTGTCCATGAAATCGGCTTCCTCCTGCCTCCGGGATTTGTTGACGGCATCTAATAGGGCCCTGTCTCTGTCGGGGTCGCTCAGAGCAATCGATTCCAGGTTTTTCCGGGCATCAATCCGTCGGCCAATAGCCCCCAGATGGATGTAGGCGTCGCAGCCATCCCATCGCAACAATTCCTCCATGACTTTCAGGTGTGCCGCCGAATCGCTGATACCAACGAGGTCTACCGGATTTGACTGGCTCCAGTATGGTGGAAGGATTTTATTGATCCTTGAAATGATTTCTCCCGGCAGATTCGGGACTTCCAGGCCGTATTCGACACAGAGGTCTGTGGCTATAACCCCCCAGCCGCCCCCCAGAGTCATGATTCCGACGCGCTTCCCGCGCGGAAGCGGTAGTGAAGAGAAGGATGCTGAAATATCTAACAGGTCCATGGATTGTTTCACCATTGTTCCCCCAGCCTGCCGACAAGCCGCTTCGAAGACGCGGCTGTTTGAAGCAAGGGCTCCTGTGTGGCTGGCCGCGGCCCTGTTCCCTTCGCTGGTGCGCCCGCCTTTCAGAAGGATAATGGGTTTGTGGCGCCCGATGCGACGGGCGGCCTCAAAGAATCGTCGGCCGTTCTTGACGCTCTCGATGTACAGGACGACGGCCTTGGTGAGTTCGTCGTCGGCAAAGGCCTCCAGGTAATCCTCGACGGTGGTCATCGCTTCATTTCCCGATCCGATGAAGGCACGGATGCCGATCCCCTCCTGTTCCGCAAAGGCGAGAAACTGCGCCCCCATGTTGCCGGACTGATGTATCAAGGCCATGGAACCGGGTTTGGGCCGTGCGTGAATCCCCGTGCAATAGAAATTCAAGTGGGGGTTGCAACTGCCCATGGTGTTGGGTCCAACGATCAGAACGCCTGACTTCCGGGCCGCGGCGACGAGTTCCTGCTCAAGACGCTGCCCTTCGGGACCTGTTTCACTGAAACCCGACGAGATCAGGAGCATGCTCTTCACCCCTTTAGCCTCCATGGCGGGCAGCAGATCGATGACGCCGGCCGCGGGCACGGTAACCACGGCAAGATCCACGGTTCCCGGAATATCCGCAAGAGAGCGGTACGCATCCCGGCCGACAATTTTTCCGCCTTTGGGATTGACAAAATAGATCTGTCCGCCATATCCGCCGGCGATGACGTTGGTCAACAACCGGAACCCCCATTTGCCCATGATATCTGAAGCGCCGACAAAAGCCACGGAGCGGGGATGGAACGAACGTATTACATCGGCGGCCGACACCGGCGGTATGAGCGGTTTGGGTTCAGGTTTTTTTTCTTCAAGCACGATCAGGGCATCCACGGCCGTTATCCGTCCGTCCGGCGACACGACAAGGGGATTGATGTCGATCTCCTTAATCTCCGGGTGATCGCATCCCAGCCGGGATAAGCCCACAAGGGAGCGGACCAGACTCTCCATGTCCGCTGGTTTTTCACCGCGGAAAGCCGCAAGGAGTTTCTTCGCATGCAACTCCTCGACCATATGGCGGGCCGTCGCATCCTCCAGCGGGGCAAGGCGAAAAACCACATCGTCCAGGGCCTCGGTAAAGACGCCTCCCAGACCGAACATAACCACGGGACCGAACTGTTCGTCTCGGAACAGACCGGCCACAAATTCACGGCGACCCTCGACCTGTACCTGCAGAAGGAATCCTTCCAAGTCATTCCCGGCCTTGTCGGCGATCTCTCCGGCGGCACGGCATATTGACTCGGCGGTGTTCAGGTTCAATTTCACCAGCCCCCGCTCCGTCTTATGTGTCAGCTTCGCCCCCAAACCCTTGAGGACCACGGGATAACCTGTTTGATCCGCCTTCTTGACCGCCTCTTCAGCACTAGTAACAACCCATTCCTTCACCACGGGTACACCATACTGCTCAAGAACCGCCTTGGATTGCGCTTCCGTCAGGGTCGTGCCACCCCCGACTCGGATATCGTTGATCAACTTCGTGATGTTCATCGTGCCCCCGTTTCTTTGTGATATTTCTTGCCCACGGTCCGGCTCGTCTCAGACAGGACAGTGCTTCCGATGGGCGGGAGTATAAGAAGAACGTGTGTGTATGTCAATGATCTTGATCGCAATATATGGGGTGTGGGCGAGGGCGGTGATCGGTAGCTTCGGATTCAAGCGGTTGCGGGCAAAGGCGCGTCCTACACGCCTAACGGGGTGGCCGAGACAATTCTGAGGCGGTAAAACATAGTTGTATCATGCGTTTACTTTTTTATATTGCCAAATCTTCTGAGATACTTTATGTATTGCGGCCTTTAATTTTCATGCTTTTTTTGATCAAAACCATAAGCAAGGAGCTTTTTATGAATTCAACCTGGACAGACAGCTACAGGAAAAAGCTTGTTTCATTCACCGAAGCGGCCAAGCAGGTCAAGTCCGGTGACTTTGTCGGCATCGGCCTGGGAATCGGCGCCTGCAGCGCTCCCATGTATGACGCCATTTTGGATCGCTGGAAGGAATTGAAGGATGTGGCGATCAGCGACTCGGTGGTGGTTCGCCCCACCAGGCTTTATGACCCGGCATTCATGGCCGAACTGGTCGGCCATATCGACTATAAGCCCGCCTTCGGCATGATGGCGAATCGGAAGATCAACGAGTCGAGGCTCTCGGATTTTTATCCCATCACAACCTCGGACAGCGCCGACAAATTCGCCGAACGCTCCGACGTCTTCATCTGCATGGTTACGCCGCCCAACGATCATGGATATGTAAACCTCGGCCTGGCGAATTTCTACGAAATGGAAACGATCAGTCAAGGAAAGGCTTCGGGAAAACTGCGGGTTTGTATCGGCGAGGTGAACGACCGGATGCCGACCATCTATGGGAATAACTGGGTGCATGTATCCCAATTCGACTATTTCGTGGAGAATTCCTCGGAAATGCCCGTCGTCACCCGTCCGAAGCCGGGAGAGCGGGAGTTGACGATCGGCCGGCACGTTCTCGAACTCATCAATGACGGCGATACCCTCCAGATGGGTGTGGGCGGCATCCCCGAAGTGGTGGTCGCCGGGCTCGACGGGAAACGCGACCTCGGCATCCTCACGGAGATGTTTCCCATCGGTTTGCACCAGCTCGTGGAGAAGGGGATTGTGACCAACGAGCGCAAGCCTTTCCATAAAGGCGTGACCATCGCGACCTTTTGCATCGGCGACCAGGACATGTACGATTACGTCCGCGAGAATCCCGCCTGCGAATTCTATCCCGCGTCCTACACCAACCACCCGGCGTTTATCGCCCAACACCCGAACATGGTCGCCATGAATATGGCCCTGATGGTCGATTTCTCCGGCCAGATCGCTTCCGAAGGCCTCGGGCACCGCCAAGTCAGCGGTTCGGGGGGACAGTTGGACTTCATGGTGGGGTCCTACTATTCCAAGGGAGGGAAGGGGATCACCCTGATGTACGCCGCCCGGCAGTTGAAAGATGGAACCCTGGTCTCGGGCATCGTTCCCGAATTGCCCGCCGGAACGCCGGTTACGGTCCCCCGCACCTACGCCCAGTACGTGGTGACGGAATACGGGATTGCCAATCTGAAGTTCAAGACCAGGAGGGAGCGGGCGGAGGCGTTGATCAACATCGCCCATCCCGATCTCCGGGGCGAACTGCGGGCGAGCCTGAAGAGGAACTTTTATTTCAACGGAAACTGAAAACGTTTGAGAAACGAATTTTAGAG
>JAQULO010000090.1 GCA_028718565.1 Syntrophales bacterium
CGTCAGCAAAACACGTTCCTTTATGAAGACCCTACAGAAGCGACCGCAGCATGTAAAAAAATACTTCAAGCATCCGGCGGTTGCATATGCAGCATGATGGATCTATTCAACCACCGGAGCAATACATCAGGCGTTCAACGCGCCGCTTTTTTTGTTCCGCGAGGTTCTTCAAAATCGATCTGCACGATTGATGGAAACGGCGAGCCTGCGGGTTCAGGATATTGATTTCGGCGCAAATTCCATTCAGAAAATTGTTTCGGATGTGGTGATAAAAGACGGTATTTCCAAACATGCCACTGTTCATGCCTTGCGCCATAGTTTTGTGCGCATTTGCTGATTAACGGCTTTAAACTCCCTCTATCACGGTTGCTCTCAGCTGTTTTGCCTTGATTATTTATGGGGGATATGGTATCCCGCTCCAACTTATTATTACACTCGCCCCTTGATTGTCAGGGAGTTGCCTGAGGGTCCCCTGACAAGGTGATGGGGGTGGAGGAAAAAACAACCAAGGAGAATTGTATGTCACGTGTATCAATGAAGATGTTGCTGGAGTCCGGGGTTCACTTCGGGCATCAGACGAACCGGTGGAATCCCAAGATGAAGCCCTATATATTCGGGGCAAGAAACGGCATCTACATTATCGATCTGCAGCAGACGGTGCAGATGTTTGATGCGGCCTATAATGCCGTAGTCGATGTGGTTGCTTCGGGCAAGGAAGTTCTGATGGTGGGCACAAAGAGGCAGGCGCAGGAATCCATCAAGGCCGAGTCTGAGAGGGCGGGCATGCCCTATGTCAATCAACGCTGGCTTGGCGGGATGTTGACGAATTTTGTGACGATAAAAAGGAGCGTAGATCGGTTAAATAAGCTTGATGCCATGTTTGAGGATGAGAGTATCAATGCATTCCCGAAAAGGGAGATATTGGGTCTTCAAAGGGAGAGAGAAAAACTTCTGAAGGTCCTCGGCGGTATACGGGGCATGAAGGGTCATCCGGGGATCGTGTTTATCGTTGATCCCAAGAAGGAGGGTATTGCTGTCAAGGAGGCCGGAAAGTTGGGAATTCCCATTGTGGGGATAGTTGACACCAATTGTAACCCCGATGATATCGATTATATAGTCCCGGGTAATGACGATGCCATACGAGCCATAAAGCTTTTTTCCTCCAAGATCGCGGATGCGGCGCTTGAGGGAAAAAAGAAGCGGGAAGAACGTATACAGGCAGAGGGTGACAAAGAGGAAGCTCCTGGGGACGAAGAACAGGATATTCCGGAGAGCGTTGAAAGCAAGGGAGACTATAGTCCCGAGGGCGACGCCGAAGATATGAACGCACAGGAAGATGAGGAGGTACGATAACATTGGACATTACAGCATCGATGGTGAAAGAGCTGCGAGATAAAACAAATTCGGGCATGATGGATTGCAAAGAGGCGCTTGCCTCCGCCGATGGTGATTTTGAAAAGGCCGTTGAATATCTGAGAAAGAAGGGGTTGTCTGCCGCGACAAAGAGATCTTCGAGGGCAGCAAAAGATGGCATGGTGGAATCGTATATCCACATGGGCGGCAAGATCGGGGTTATGGTGGAGGTAAACTGCGAAACGGATTTCGTCGCCAAGACGGATAATTTCAAGGCGATGGTGAAGGATATCGCCATGCACATTGCCGCCGCAAATCCCACATATCTGAAACCGGAGGATATTCCGCAGAGCGTTATGGCGGGCGAGCGGGAGATATATCGCGATCAGGCCCTGGCCTCGGGGAAACCCGAGAAGGTCGTTGACAAGATTATCGACGGCAAGATCAGTAAGTTTTACGAGGAGGTCTGCCTCCTGAATCAGAAATTTGTCAAGGATATGGATATCACGATTCAAACGCTGGTGAATAATATGATCGCCAGTACCGGCGAGAACATGGTTGTGCGGAGATTCGCACGCTTCCAGTTGGGTGAGGATATATAGGAACCAGAAGCCGCGAATTCGACCTTTTCTCGCGATTTGAACGTCCGAACAGTTTCCTTATTTTCAGGCTTGAGCGATAATGGATAAACCCATATATAAGAGGATTCTTCTGAAACTGAGCGGTGAAGCGCTTCTGGGGAAGGGTTCCTTCGGGATCGATACGGATGTGCTGAAGTTTGTGGCGGAGGAGATCGGGGATGTCCAGGCCCTCGGCGTCCAGATAGGTATTGTGATCGGCGGTGGAAACATCTTTCGCGGGGTAGAGGCGAGCACCAAGGGGATTGACCGGGTGTCCGCCGACTACATCGGTATGCTTGCCACCGTGATGAACAGTCTGGCACTTCAGAATGCCCTTGAAAATCATGGGATTCCGACAAGGGTTCAGACTGCCATCGAGATGAGGGAAATAGCGGAACCGTTCATAAAAAGGAGGGCGACCCGGCATCTGGAAAAGGGGACGGTGGTCATCTTCGGTTGTGGTACCGGAAAACCATATTTCACGACTGATACGGCGGCTTCTCTGAGAGCTATGGAAATACAGGCGGGTGCCATCCTCAAGGCCACCAAGGTCGACGGCATTTACGACAAGGACCCTGCGAAAGAAAAGGATGCCCGGATATTTGACAGAATAACATATACCGAGGTGTTGACCAGGGATCTCAAGGTGATGGATTCAACCGCGGTTTCGATGTGCAGGGACAACAACCTTCCCCTCATCGTGTTTAATATCGAAAAGAAGGGAAATATCAAAGGGGTTGTATGTGGAAGGGCCATCGGAACCATTGTTGTGGAGGATGAGAAATGACTGCCTGCTCCAACAAATCCCTGCCTCTCGCCTTCCTCGCCATCGGAACCATTGTTGTGGAGGATGAGAAATGACGGACCTGATATTTGAGGGATTAAAAGAGACGATGGAGGGGGACATCCAGTCTCTCGAGAGATCGTTTAACAAGGTGCGCACGGGAAGGGCATCGGTAACGCTTCTTGACGGGATCAAGGTGAATTATTATGGCGTCATGACGCCCCTTAACCAGGTTGCTACCCTCTCCACCCCGGAAAGCCAGCTGATTCTCATCTCTCCGTGGGATAAGGGAGCGATAGACGCCATCGGAAAGGCCGTACAGAAATCCGAGTTGGGATTGGTTCCGAATAACGACGGAAAGGTTGTCAGAATAAGCATCCCTCCCCTTACGGGGGATAGGAGAAAGGAACTGGTAAAGGTCGTACGAAAGATGGCGGAGGAGTGCAAGGTACGGCTCCGGAATGCCCGGCGGGATGCCAACAACGAAATCAAGAAACTGAAAACAGACGGCGACATATCGGAGGACAACATGCACGATTTACAAGGCGAAGTGCAGAAGGTGACCGATGATTATATCGTAAAGTCAGACAGTGTCCTTGCTGCCAAAGAGGCTGAGATCATGGAAATATAGTGCTGCGTAACCGGCGATGGATGATGGGGGCCTGGGGCCCCCTTTTTTATGTGCAGGACTAGACTGCCTCTCTGAAGATACCGGTTGAAAATGCCAGGGTGCTGTGGTACTTGGTCACGAGATTGGAAAGTGCGTATGCATAGGATTATCAAAGAAAAGCTCCCGCGTCACATAGCCGTCATCATGGACGGTAACGGCAGATGGGCGAAGAAAAACATGCTGAAAAGGGGAATGGGGCATGAGAAGGGCGCCGAGTCGGTCCGGACGGTGGTGAAGACCTGCCGTGAACTGGGGATTCCGTACCTTACCCTCTATGCGTTTTCGGTTGAAAACTGGCAACGTCCAAAAAATGAGGTACGGGCGCTGATATCGCTCCTTGAGACATATCTCAGGACGGAACTGGGAGCGATGAAAGAAACCGGCATCCGGCTCTTTACGATAGGGGATGCCGATAGCTTTCCGAAGACGCTCATGGATCTGCTTTCCAGGGCGAAGGAGGAGACATCAGAAAACAGTGGTATGGTCCTGACCCTTGCCCTGAGTTATGGCGGCAGAGACGAGATTATACGTGCGGTTAATAATATACTCCGGGACAGTAAATCCTCGAATATTGGCGAAAAAATGATCACGAAAGACTTTTTTTCTCATTACCTGTACACCGCTAATATACCCGATCCGGATCTGCTGATACGGACGAGCGGAGAGTACCGGCTCAGCAATTTCCTCTTGTGGCAGATGGCCTATACGGAACTCTATTTCACTGATACCCTGTGGCCGGACTTTTCAAGGGATGACATGATAGAGGCCATCGTGGATTATCAGCGAAGAGAACGGCGGTTCGGGTTGATCAGCGACCAGTTACCAAAGGATTGATGCTATGGGCACCCATGCAAAAAGGTGGATCACAGGAATTGTAGCGATGCCCCTGCTCTTTGTGCTCATCCTGTACGGTTCCTGCCTTCTCTTTTCCGTGGTTATCGCCCTGCTCATAGCGGGAGGTGTCTTTGAGTATAACTCCATGGTATTCAAGGGCAAGTTCTACTGGGAAAAGACCGAAGGGTTGATAATCGGTCTTCTTATACCTCTGTCGGCGTATCTGGGGGGTATCCAGTCGATGCTCGGCATGGTTACTTTTTCGCTTATCATCGTTTTTCTTCTCTTTCTTTGGAGAATGAAGGACGGGCCGGCCGATTTCGCGGCGCTCGCCAGGGTCGTGTTCGGCTTTGCGTATATACCCCTTCTCCTATCGTATATTATTCCACTGAGGTGCTGCGAAAATGGGGCCACCTGGATATTTTTTATTATATGTGCCGCCTTTCTGGGTGATATCTCCGCTTTTTATGTCGGAAAGTCTTTAGGAAAGACCAAGCTGATGCCCATGGTCAGCGCTGGAAAGACAGTAGAGGGTGCAATCGGGTCCACTATAGGTACGATGCTCGGGTGCGTATTGTTTAAGGTTTTGTTTTTACATGATCTTCCTCTTATTCATTCAATAACTCTCGGTTTTCTGGGGAGCATTATCGGGCAATTGGGAGATCTGTGTGAATCGACCCTCAAGAGGATCTTTATGGTCAAGGATTCCGGAGTCCTCCTTCCGGGTCACGGAGGGATATTGGACCGTCTGGACTCCCTCATCTTCCTCATTCCCTTTGTGTACTATTACCGCGTCTTAGTGATCAGATGAAAACCATATCCATTCTGGGATCAACAGGTTCTATAGGGGTGAGCACGCTGGACGTCGTAGCCGGGAACCCCTCCCGGTTCAAGGTGCTTGCCCTTTCCGCAGGCAGAAATCTTGCGCTTCTCAAGAGACAGATTGACATGTTCCGGCCGGAGGTGGTCTCCGTTATTGATGACGAGCATGCCTGTCAGTTGCTCGAAATGCTTGGACATTCTGCTGCTGTTACGATTCTGTCGGGTGAGCCCGGTTGCGCAGAAGTCGCGTCGCACGGGGGGGTGGATATGGTCGTTTCGGCCATAGCCGGAGCGGCGGGACTTTCTTCGACGATGGCTGCCATCGATGCGGGGAGAGACATTGCGCTTGCCAACAAGGAGACGATGGTGATGGCGGGGGGGCTGGTCATGGACAGGGCCGCCTCGCGCGGGGTGAACATTCTTCCTGTCGACAGTGAACACAGCGCCATTTTTCAGTGTCTGGCGGGGCACAACAGAAAAGAGGTGAGAAGGCTTATCCTTACCGCCTCGGGAGGCCCTTTTTTCAACCTTCCCATCGAGCGGTTTGCGGATATACGGCTCGAAGATGCGCTCAGACATCCCAACTGGGAGATGGGCCGGAAGATCACCATAGATTCTGCGTCCATGATGAACAAGGGTCTTGAAATCATAGAGGCCATGTGGCTGTTCGGTATCGACAGGGAAAGGATAGACGTCTATGTCCACCCGCAGAGCATTGTGCACTCAATGGTGGAATATATCGACGGTTCCGTCATGGCACAGATGGGGGTCCCGGATATGAAAGGGCCCATATCGTATGCCCTCGCGTATCCGCAGCGGGTACCGGGAGCGGTGTCTTGTCTCGATTTATGCAGTGTCGGAACGCTGGAGTTTTTGCCCCCCGACCCTGTCAGGTTCCCGTCGCTGAATCTCGCTTACGAAGCGGCCGGGAAGGGTGGAACCGCACCGGCGGTTCTGAATGCGTCGAACGAGGTGGCCGTGGAGGCCTTTGCCGGGGGGAAGATAGGATTTAGGGATATCCCCCTTCTTGTAAAAGAGGTTCTTGAATCCCATCGGACGCAGGACATTGACAGCATCGCGGATGTCCTTGAGGCGGACAGGTGGGCGCGGACCAGGGCCCTGGAGGCCGTAGAGAAAGGAAGGTTTCCTTGATTGGTATAAATATTGTGTCGGTGATAATCCTGCTGGGGGTGTTGATCTTTGTGCACGAGTTGGGGCACTTCCTCGTAGCGAAATGGTCCGGTGTGGGCGTGCTCAAATTCTCGCTCGGCTTCGGCCCCCGATTGATCGGCAAAAAGATAGGAGAGACAGAGTACATCCTCTCCGCCATACCCCTTGGGGGATATGTCAAGATGCTGGGCGAATCGGAAGATGAGGAGGATCTTCCCCCGGATGACGAGAAGCGGTCATTCTTGAAGCAGCCCGCGTTCAGGAGGATAGCGATCGTAGCGGCAGGTCCCCTGTTCAACTTCCTCTTCGCCATCCTTGCCTTTGCCGTTGTGTACACTATCGGTGTCCCCGTTTCGACTTCCATGGTCGGAGTTGTGCAGGAGGACGGCCCGGCCTTCAAGGCAGGTCTCCTTAGCGGTGATGTCATTACTGCTATAAATGACAAGGAGATCTCACGCTGGTCGGATCTGGCCAGTGCCGTGAACGAGAGCGAGGGTAAACAGCTCAAGGTACGGATAGACCGGGACAGCAGGATCTTCGATGTATATGTGATCCCTGAATCGATAAAATCTAAAAATGTCTTTGGCGAAGAGATTGATATCTACCGAATCGGGGTAGGTATCTCCGATGAAACGGTTATAGAACGAAAGGGTCCGGTCGGTGCGCTTTCTACCGGGACCCAGCAGGCATGGGGGTGGACGAAACTGACCTGTCTCGGCATGGTCAAGATACTGCAGGGGGTTGTTTCTCCGAAGGAACTGGGTGGCCCCATACTGATCGCGCAGATGGCCGGTTCACAGGCCAGCAAGGGCCTGGCACCCTTTATATTCCTGATGGCGGTATTGAGCGTAAACTTAGGAGTGCTCAATCTCCTGCCTGTGCCTATTCTCGACGGAGGGCATATCGCCTTCTTCCTGATAGAAGCCGCCACAGGAAGAGCTGTCAGCATGAGGTGGCGGGAAATGGCGCAGCAGGTGGGATTCTTTCTCCTGATGCTCCTCATGATATTCGTTTTCTATAACGATATAGCAAGGATACTGGGGTATTAACCATGATCACGCTTGCTGTGGATACCTCTGTTACAACGACGAGTGTTGCGCTTCTTGAGGACAAGGATATTCGGGCCGAGCTTTTTGTCAACACCGGTCGGAACCATGCAGAGGTGCTCCTGCCGGCAATCGAAAGACTGCTTGCCTCTGTGGGGATCGGGAAGGCGCAGATAGATCTGTTTGCCGTTACCGTCGGTCCCGGTTCCTTTACGGGACTCCGAGTGGGAACAAGCACCGTTAAAGGCCTGGCATTCGTTCTACAGAAACCGGTTGTCGGCGTTTGTACTCTGGATGCTCTTGTCCTGAATGTTGCGCATGCCGATGCCCGGGTTACCATCTGCCCCATGGTGGACGCCGGGCGGGAAGAGGTGTACACGGCGCTCTATCTTTTCTCCGGCCCGGATACTTACAAAAAGACGCTCCAGGAATGTGTCGTACATCCGGATGAGTTTTTGGGCGCAGTGAGCGGAGAGGTTGTATTCCTGGGCAGCGGAGCGGAGAGGCACCGGAAATTTATCGGTGACATGATGCCGGATCGATCGTTCTTTGTCCCGTCGCGGTTTAATCAGGTCCGGGCGGCAGCGATTGGCATTGTGGGGCGGAAGAAGTTTTGTGATGGTGATGTCTCTGATATGATAACCTTGGTTCCCGAGTATCTTCGCACCTCTTACGCTGCAAGTTCTGATTGATGCCTCCGGCAGGATATGTTGGTTGACATAGGACCTTTTATCTATTATAGAGCGGCCCTGACGGATAGTGTCCGAGGGGAGCGCTCCATGTATATGTATTCGGTGGAGAGAGTGGCGGAAGCTGGTGGCAGGTATGAATAATAAGAATTTTCCAATTGCCCTTGACGGACTTGTCTTCATAGTACCCCTTTTCATTCTGATGGTAATCTCCCTATACTTTGACGTGACCTGGCTGAGTATGTTTTTTCTTGCCGTCACTCTCTTTGTCGTGTGGTTCTTCCGCAATCCGGACCGGGCGACCCCTGAAGATGAAAAGGTGATCATATCGCCCGCGGATGGCAGGGTCATAAAGATAGAGGAAGTGGAAGAACAGGAGATGCTCCAGGGAAGAGCCCGAAAGGTGAGTATCTTCATGAACGTCTTCAATGTCCACGTAAACAGGGCGCCCTGTACCGGTACCGTAAGAAAGATCGCATACCGGGATGGCAAGTTCTTATCCGCTAATCTCGACAAGGCGTCGCTCTTCAACGAGAGGAATTCGGTCCTTATTGAAACGGCGGATGGAGTCCGGATACTGACCATACAGATAGCAGGGCTGATTGCACGAAGAATAGTCTGTTGGGTTGAAGAAGGCATGAGGGTTGAGAAGGGGGAGCGTTTTGGGCTTATCAAATTCGGTTCGCGCCTTGAGGTTTTTATGCCCCTTAACTCCACAATCTCCGTAAAAATCGGAGACAAGGTGCGTGACGGAGAAACCAGGATAGGGTATCTGATATGAAGAGAAATCCCAGGATAAAGACCGACAACATGAAAAAGGGGATATATATCCTCCCGAATCTTTTCACGACGGCGAGTCTCTTTTTCGGGTTTTATTCGATCATAGCCTCGATAGGGGGGGATTTCCCCAGGGCGGCCGTTGCCATCATACTATCCTCCCTCCTCGACGGTCTTGATGGAAAGATTGCCAGGGTTACCCATACAACCAGCAGGTTCGGCGCCGAATATGATTCCCTCTCCGATCTTATTGCGTTCTGTTTTGCGCCCGCCGTTCTCCCGTATTCATTGGCTCTCGTATCTTTCGGGAG
>JAQULO010000091.1 GCA_028718565.1 Syntrophales bacterium
GGAGGACGGCAATCGCAATGAAACACGAGAGAAGCTGCGTCGTCTCTTCCGCGACGGGAAACTGGATGAGAGGATCGTGGAGATCGAGGGTACGGACAGCCCCTCCGGTCCCATGATAGAGATATTCTCCACCTCAGGTGTTGAGGATATGGGGATGAACATCAAGGAGATGTTCGGGAATATCTTTCCTCAGAAGAAGAAAAAAAGGAAGATCAGAGTTGCTGATGCGGTCAATATGCTGGCCGATGAGGAGGCCCAGAGACTGGTCGACATGGAGAAGGTCACCAGAACAGCGTTGGAAAAGGTTGAACAATCGGGGATCATATTTCTTGACGAAATAGACAAGATCGTAGGGGGTGATCCCTCCCATGGCCCTGACGTGTCCAGAGAAGGTGTCCAGAGAGACCTCCTCCCGATAGTAGAGGGATCCACGGTGAATACCAAATACGGTATGGTCAAGACGGACCACATACTCTTTATCGCTGCCGGCGCGTTCAGTATCTCCAAACCGTCCGATCTTATCCCCGAACTACAGGGGAGATTCCCGATACGGGTGGAGCTCGACCCGCTCGATAAGGAAGATTTTATACGGATACTTACGGAACCCCACAACGCCCTGCTGAAACAGTACACGGAGATGATGGCCACGGAAGACATACGGCTTGTCTTTCAGGATGATGCCGTAGCCCAGATCGCGGAGGTCGCGGCGCTTGTGAATGAAAGGATGGAGAACATAGGGGCCAGGAGGCTTTATACGGTCATGGAGATACTCCTGGAGGAGATATCTTTTGACGCCCCCGATCTCGCGGTTGAGGAGAGAACTGTAAACATCGATGCCGAATATGTGATGGATAAACTGGAAGGCATCATCGAGGACGAGGATCTCAGCAGGTACGTTCTGTAGAGAGGGGTGAAGGCCCGGTGGATCATGGTCTTTTTAGGCTGCAATCCAATCAGTCACGCAGGAGATTGTAAGGCATGCATTCGAACAATTTGAAGAAACCTATGGAAAAGGCGGATATCCTCCTTGAGGTTCTCCCCTACATACGGCGGTTTTACGGAAAAACCATCGTTATCAAGTATGGCGGCCATGCCATGGTGGACGAGAACCTGAAAGAGATGTTTGCCATGAACGTTGTCATGATGAAGTACATCGGGATCAACCCGGTAATTGTACATGGCGGCGGGCCTCAGATCAGTACCCTTCTTACGAAACTGGGGAAGGACTCCAAATTCATAAAGGGGATGCGGGTGACGGATGAGGAGACCATGGACATCGTCGAGATGGTTCTCACCGGCAAGATCAACAAACAGATCGTGGGTCTGATCAACAGGCATGGCGGGAGGGCCGTCGGGCTGAGCGGCAAGGATGGGAACATCATAGAGGCGGAAAAATACTTCCTGAGCGACGAAAAGGCCAAGGACACCCCGCCGGAGATAATAGATGTAGGGCTGGTGGGCAAGGTCAGAAAGGTTAATGCCGGGCTCATCACATCGCTCATAAAGGATGGTTTTATCCCCGTTATAGCCCCCACCGGCGCCGGAGACAGTGGTGAGACGTATAATATCAATGCGGATATCGTCGCAGGAGAGGTAGCATCCGCCCTTGGTGCCGAAAAACTGGTTCTCCTGACCGATGTGGAGGGGATTCTCGATGAGAAAGGGCGGTTGATACACTCCATCAACGCCGAGCAAGCCGGTGAACTGATCGAAGACGGCACGATAGACGGAGGAATGTATCCCAAGGTGAAGTGCTGTCTCAAGGCCCTGAGGGGTGGCGTCGGAAAGACCCATATAATCGACGGACGTCTGAATCATGCGGTCCTCCTGGAAATATTCACGGACATGGGTATCGGGACGCAAGTGGTGGGAGACTGAATTGAAGGAGTAAGGGAAGTGACTGGGAACCCGTAACTCGAAAGACAGGGGCAACATGACAACAGAAGAACTTATCTCTAATTCGAACAAATACATCATGGGCACCTATGCGCGACTGCCGGTCGCCCTCGTGCGGGGCGAAGGGGTGCGGGTGTGGGATGCGGACGGAAAGGAGTACCTCGATTTTCTGGCGGGTATCGCCGTGTGTGCCCTCGGCCATTCCAACCCCCTGGTATCGGCTGCTATCTGCGCTCAGGCCGAGACCCTGATGCATGTGTCCAACATATACCACATTGAGCCCCAGATCCGCCTTGCCGGTCTTCTGGTGGAAAACTCCTTTGCGGATAAGGTTTTTTTCTGCAACAGCGGCGCGGAGGCGAATGAGGCGGCCATCAAGCTGGCGCGGAAGTACGCCCATGAGCATATGGGTGGTAACCGATATCGCATCATAAGCATGAGGAATTCCTTTCATGGACGAACCCTTGCAACGCTCACGGCAACAGGTCAGGAACGGTTCCAGAAAGGCTTCGATCCCCTGCCGACCGGTTTTGGATACGCCCCCTTCGACGATCTTGCTTCACTTGATCGGGCCGTCACGGAAGATGTCTGCGCGGTTCTGCTGGAAGTTATACAGGGTGAGGGGGGGGTCCGGGTCCCGCAAAAGGGGTATCTGGAAGGGGTCAGAAGGATATGTGACGACAAAGGGGTTCTCCTGATACTGGATGAGGTCCAGACGGGCATGGGGCGCACGGGGGATCTGTTTGCGTATGAGAAAAGTGGCGTGGCACCCGATATCATGACGCTGGCCAAGGCGCTTGGTAACGGCTTTCCCGTTGGAGCCATGCTGGCCACAGACAGGGTGGCGGTATCCTTTACGCCGGGGAGCCACGCGTCCACCTTCGGGGGGAACCCGCTCGCCATGGCGGCTGGGCTTGCGGTAATGGATGCCCTGCTGCACAGAGGGGTATTGGATAACTGCCGGGAGGTTGGGGCGTACTTTCGGGATAGACTTGAGGGATTGAAGAGGGAGCATTCCATTGTCAGAGAGATCAGGGGGAGGGGCCTCATGATCGGCGTGGAGCTTTCCATCGAGGGCGCGGATATCGTGAAAGGGTGCATGGAACGTGGCCTGCTCCTGAACTGCACCTGTGGCAACATACTGCGGTTTGTTCCTCCTCTGATCATCACAAAGGGGGACGTAGACCAGGCGGTTGCTATCCTGGGCGGAGTAATGCAAGAGCTATGAAGAAAGACCTGTTGACAATCTATGATCTCGACGTTGATGGATTTGGTGAGATATTCAAGAGGGCGGAGAGGCTGAAGGGCCTGCTGCGCAGAGGTGTCGCGCATGAGTCCCTGCGTGGCAAGACCCTTGGGATGTTATTCGACAAGTCATCCACACGGACCCGATTGTCCTTTGAAGCGGGAATCCACCAACTGGGCGGGGCGGGGATATTCCTGAGTCGACGTGATATACAACTGGGAAGGGGAGAGCCTGTCGCCGACACGGCACGGATCATGTCCAGGTACATCGATGGTATCGTGATACGGACATTTGAGCAGGATCTGGTCGAAGAATTTGCATGCTATGCCACCATACCGGTTATCAACGGATTGACAGACCTGCTTCACCCCTGTCAGGTCCTGAGTGATCTCTTCACCATTGTAGAAAAAAAGGGTGGGTACGAAGGACTGAAGATAGCCTATGTGGGGGACGGAAACAACATGACGAACTCCTGGATAAATGCCGCGGCCAGGCTCCCCTTTCACCTGGCTATCGCGTGCCCCGAAGGGTATGACCCCGACGGATATATCCTGGAGAGGGGAATCCGGGAGTCGGAGGAGGGGATAGAGTTCCTGCGCACCCCCGCCGATGCGGTCTCAGGTGCCGACGTAATATATACGGACGTGTGGGCTAGTATGGGGCAGGAAGATGAACAGGAAGAGAGGGCGGTGGCGTTCCGGGGGTACCAGGTAGATGAAAGGCTGGTCAGTTACGCGAAGGATGATGCCATCATTATGCACTGCCTCCCCGCGCACCGCGGAGAGGAGATAACCGCCGGTGTGATAGACGGACCAAACTCCGTGATTATTGATCAGGCGGAGAACCGCCTGCATGTACAGAAGGCAATTATGGAAATTCTTATGTCTGGAGGAAGTGAGAAGTGAAAAACAAGATAAAAAAGGTGGTCCTTGCATATTCCGGCGGTCTCGATTCGTCAGTAATTGTCAAGTGGCTGATTGAGACATACGGGTGTGAAGTCATTACCCTCACAGGGGATGTGGGTCAGAAGCAGGAGCTTGACGGACTGAAAGAGAAGGCGATTGCCACGGGGGCGGTCAAGGCGTATGTGGAAGATCTTAAAGAAGAGTTCGTACGGGACTTTGTCTTCCCGGCCCTAAGGGCCAATGCCGTATATGAAGGGAGATACCTTTTAGGCACCTCTCTGGCGCGACCCATAATCGCCAAAAGGCAGATCGAGATTGCCCAGCGGGAAGGCGCAGACGCCGTCTGTCACGGGGCTACCGGCAAGGGGAACGACCAGGTACGGTTTGAAATGACATATATGGCGCTCGATCCCGGCATCAAGATCATATCCGCCTGGAAGGATGAAAACTGGAGCTTTAATTCAAGGGCATCCATGGTAAAATACGCGGAAAAGCATAAAATCCCCATAAAAATGTCGAAGGATGAGAGCCCTTATAGCGAGGATAGAAATCTCCTCCATATCTCCCATGAAGGGGGGATTCTTGAAAACCTGTGGGAAGAGCCGCCCGAGTATATGTTTGTGATGAGCGTGTCCCCCGAGAGTGCGCCGGATCGGGCCACCTATGTGGAAGTTTCCTTTGTAAAGGGAAACCCGGTGGCGATCGACGGCGAGGCGATGAGCCCCGCGCAGCTCCTCGATCACATGAACACCCTTGCAGGGGAGAACGGTATCGGCAGGGTTGATATGGTGGAGAACCGGTTCGTCGGCATGAAATCGAGAGGGATCTACGAAACCCCGGGCGGCACGGCCCTCTGGGTGGCCCACAGGGCAATGGAAACGATTACGATGGACAGGGAGGTTATGCTCATACGCGATTCCCTCATGCCCAAATACGCGCAGATCATATATAATGGTTTCTGGTATTCTCCTGAAAGAGAGATGATCCAGACTATGATCGATGAGGCGCAGCGGGGCGTGACCGGGACCGTTCGTCTGAAACTGTACAAGGGGAATTGTATGCCGGTGGGTGTCAAGGCCCCCGCATCACTCTACAGTGAAAAGCTGGCCACCTTTGAGGAAGATGACGTGTATGACCAGAAGGACGCAACGGGATTTATCAGACTCAATGCTCTCAGATTGAAGATGCAGGCGCTGTTGAAGAAATAACCGGCGTTATGACGGAGTTTGCCTATGTCCGGACAGAAAAAGCCGTGGGGAGGACGATTTTCAGAGCCCACAGACAAACGGGTTGAGGAATTCACCTCCTCGCTTCATTTCGACAGAAGACTCTATTCCTATGATATTGCGGGGTCTGTCGCGCATTGCCGTATGCTTGCTGCGCAGGGTATAGTCTCTTCGGAAGACGCCGAGAAGATCATATCCGGGCTGCAGGAGATACTGAAGGATATAGAAGCGGGAACCTTCCCCTTTTCTTCCGATCTGGAAGATATCCACATGGCGATAGAGACGTCTCTGATAGAGCGTGTCGGTCAGGTGGGGGGGAAGCTGCACACGGCACGGAGCAGAAACGACCAGATATCCCTCGACATGAGGCTGTACCTGAGGGATGAGGTTAAAAATGTCCTCGATCTGGTCGCGGACCTCCAGGCCGTTCTCGTTCGCGTCGCCAAAGGCGAGATCGACACCATACTGCCCGGCTACACACATATGCAGAAGGCACAGCCGGTTCTTCTTGCCCACTACCTTCTTGCCTACTGGGAGATGCTGGACAGGGATGCCCAGCGGCTCAGGGAGTGCCGGGAGCGGATCAATGTCATGCCGCTGGGATCGGCTGCCCTGGCGGGTACTGGATTCCCCATAAACCGGGAATATGTGGCCAAGCTTCTTGACTTTCCTAGGATTTCAAGGAACAGCATGGACGCAGTCTCGGACCGTGACTTCGTAGCGGAATTCATCTTTGATGCATCCCTGCTGATGATGCATATGAGTCGTTTCTGCGAAGATCTGATTCTCTGGTCCGGCGGAGAGTTCGGGCTTGTTGCCATATCCGATGCGTTTACCACCGGCAGCAGCATCATGCCCCAGAAGAAGAACCCCGATGTGGCCGAACTGATACGGGGTAAGACCGGGCGCGTCTACGGGGATCTGATGGCGATACTGACCGTCATGAAGGGACTTCCCATGACCTATGACCGGGATCTTCAGGAAGATAAGGAACCGCTCTTTGATGCCCTTGACACGGTGAAGGCCTCTCTTGCCGTCCTTGCGGATATGACGAGAACTCTGACGTTCAACCGAGGCAGGATGCTGGAGGCCGCAGCGGGGGGGTTCTCCACGGCGACGGATGTTGCAGACTACCTGGTGATGAAGGGTATCCCCTTCAGGGAGGCGCACGGGATTGTGGGGCGTATCGTGGGGTACTGCATTGAAAAACAAAAGGACATGCCTACACTTGCTATAGAGGAAATTCGACTGTTCTGGAAGGATGCCGATGCACATATCTATACCTGTATGGGGGTCGATGATTCGATCAACGCAAGGAACACCATCGGCGGAACGGCCCGGGAGACCGTGCTGAAAAGAATAGAAGAGATAGAATCCATGAACATTGATTGAAACCGGTGGAGAGAGTTTATGATAAAGAGAAACAGGTTGTGGATAGTTTTTGGAGCAGCGACCTTTTCCCTGGCCCTGCTGTGCTCCGGTTGCGGGAAAAAGGCGGATCCGCGGTATCCTCGTGACAGCTATCCTGAGAAGGTCTCGAACCTTGAGGTGTCTATCAATGGAGGGAGGACTGTCTTGGAGTGGGGTATCCCAGGCCAGTGGGACCGTGCGGGACAGGTCAGAATCTTCAGGAGCGCGTTGAAGGTGGACGGCGGTGATTGCCCGAATTGTCCCCGCATATATGCTGCCGTGGAATATCTTCCGCTTCGTGATGCACGGTCGAAGGAGGCGGGGAGATTCAGGTACGTGGATAAAAACATCAGAAGGGGCCTGTCTTATTCTTACAGGCTGGTGATATGCACCTCCTCCGGTATATGTGGAGAGGAATCCAATACTGCTGAGATTGATATCCCCTGAATTTGGAACGAGTACCTCATGCATTATTTTCATTATATAGACGATCAGCTTTGCTGTGAAGATGTGCCGGTTCTCTCGGTGGCACAGGCCGTGGGGACCCCCTTCTATCTTTACAGCCACAGGACGCTTAAAAGACATTTCGAGGTCTTTGATTCGGCATTTAAGGATATACCACATATTATCTGTTTTTCCGCGAAGGCCAATTCCAATGGGGCCATCCTCAGGATATTCATCAATGAGGGGAGCGGAATCGACATCGTCTCCGGGGGAGAACTCTACCGGGCCCTTGAGGCAGGGGCCGATCCCCGCAAGATAGTCTATTCCGGTGTCGGAAAGAGGGAGGAAGAGATACGGTATGCGCTGAAGAGCGATATCCTCATGTTCAACGTGGAATCATCGCAGGAACTTGAGGCAATCAATGAATACGCCGGAAGAATGGGTGTCGTTGCTCGGATATCTCTGCGTGTGAACCCTGACGTAGATCCCATGACACATCCCCATATATCGACCGGGATGAAAGAAAATAAATTCGGAATCGATATCAACAAATCTCTGGAAGAGTACCGGCATGCGGAAAGGCTGAAACATATAGAGGTCATAGGCGTGGACTGCCATATCGGGTCGCAGATCACGCAGATTGCTCCCTTTATCGACGCGCTGGATCGTCTGAAAGAACTGATCGCGTCCCTCAGAAATGAGGGGGTCGGGATCAGGTATCTTGATCTGGGGGGAGGTCTGGGGATTACCTATGATCAGGAGACGCCGCCTCATCCCGCAGATTACGCGAAGGCCATTATGGACAGGGCGCGGGATATCGATTGCACCTTCATATTTGAGCCCGGGAGGGTGATCGTTGGGAATGCGGGCATTCTGGTCTCGGAGGTCCTGTATACGAAGACCAATGCTGACAAGAGGTTTGTCATCGTTGACGCGGGGATGAACGACCTTCTCAGGCCCAGCCTGTACGATTCGTATCACAAGATACAACCTGTTGAACTCAAGGGGAGGAAGAGTATCCTGTCCGATGTGGTCGGCCCTATCTGTGAATCGGGTGACTATCTTGCCCGGGGCAGGGCCATTCCCGGGCTGGAACGAGGTGAGCTTATGGCTGTCATGAGCGCCGGCGCGTACGGTTTTTCAATGTCTTCAAACTACAACTCACGGCCGAGGGTCCCGGAGGTGCTTGTCAAAGACGGGATGTTCTACGTGATACGGTCCAGAGAGACGCTCGCGGACCTGGCAAGAGGCGAGTCTATTCCGGATTTCCTGCGATAAGGGAAAATATTCGGTGAAAAGAAAAGAGAGACATTTTCAACAGGAGGATAGCTTATGTTTAAAGGAGCGATAGTCGCGATTGTAACACCTTTCAAGGGTGGAAGGGTGGATGAAGAGGCGCTCAGGGGACTGATCGAGTTCCAGATAGAAAGGGGAACCGACGGTATTGTTCCCTGCGGGACGACGGGAGAGAGCGCAACGATGTCCCATGAAGAGCACGACAGGGTTGTCGAGAGCACCGTGGATGCGGTCCGGAAGAGGGTCCCCGTCATTGCAGGGGCCGGTTCCAACAGAACGAAAGAGGCAATACGGCTTACCGAA
>JAQULO010000092.1 GCA_028718565.1 Syntrophales bacterium
AAAACTATGGATAAAAAAATGAGGAAGATTTTCTCCATAAATAACAAACATGGGTAACATTCTTTATGAGTCAACGTTACCTCCTATCGCTTCCCCTTCGGTAACATTTTATTATGAGTCAACTGGGCAGGGGGCATCGGGAGAGTGACTCTCAGGGCCACCGCTGTCTGACACCCATCCAGATAATGTATACAAACATGAAGATGGTTGAGACCGTTGCCGGCAGAGCGCTTTCTTTGCTGAAAAGGGCGAGCGCGATGCCTGCCGCAAGTCCGTAATTCTTGATGGTGCCCAGGAGCACCAGGCTTGTCGTCGTTTGGCGGTCAATTCGAAACAGTTTTCCAATCCATTCGATAATCAGACCCAGAACAAACATGCTTCCGACGGCAATAGCCGCGACGGGGACCAGCCTCATGGGTTGCCGGGTGAATATGTCCTGATTCAGCCCCACAATTGAGTATACCACCACAAAAAAGCTCCAATTGGTGATTGTACCCTTTACGGCTGCTAGATCCTTGTCGATTTTTCTCCAGCGCAGAAGACGTGAAACTACCAGAGGAATGATGATCAGCACAATCGCAGCTATGGAAAGTTTTTCCAGTGCAAACCGACTTGACCCCACAAATTTGTATAATATAAGCGGCAAGATTACCAGGGCGCTGAGGTAGCCCCCCATTGTCCCAGCGAGCGAGAAAGCATTGTTACCCCTGAGAAGATCGGTAAAGGGGATGACAGCCACGGCGGGGGGCATAATGGCAAGTATGATAAAGCCGTTCCAGAGCTCTTTGTCATGTATGACAAGTGAGCTCAACCCGAGGATGAAGCCGCCGAGAACCCCGTAACTCATCAGAACACCGAAGAGCGCAGGAATTACGAGGGAGCGTGGGGAAGGGAAGAGACCTCCCGAGATCCCCATCGTTGACATGCTCATCACCAGGGCAAGGGCCGGAAGTGTCAGGTGTTTGGTCCATGTGCTGGCCTGAGGAACGAACAGGCCAGTTATCAGTGCCAGGAAAAGGATGAAATCACGATTCTGCAGTGTTTTCTTAATTTTTTAAGCATCTTTTTTCTCTATATTACGAAAATACCACAGAATGCCCCGCCATAATGGCGGGGATGAATGTGATGCAGGGATAGGGGGGAAAATCCCCATCCTTGGCTTTTCAAGATGCTCCGCCCTGTGGGCGGGGTAATTCACTTATCCTTATTTATCAACTCTCCGTCTTTATAAGTAAACTACCACCGACCTTGTCGGTGGCTTTCTAAAGGACGCCAACTCCTGACAATGTCATCCGCTGTCGTCCTTCCACAGTTTAAGCTGTTCTTCTCGAATTTGTTCCTCTGCTTGCTCTTTGACATAATTTTGGATTACGGTGCTGTCAATACCCACTGTACTGACAAAATAACCACGTGCCCAAATATGCATCCCCCAGCACTTCTTGCCTAATTCCGGAAACTCCTTACGTAACTACTCACCACTCTTACCTTTTAGCATCTTCATCACAAAAGATGGCGAATGCTTCGGCGGTACCGATAAATACATGTGCACATGATCCGGACATATTGCACCTTCTATAATCTTGATGTCCAGCCACTCGCATAGTTCCGTCAAAATCTCTCGCAGTCGTGGCTTGATGTCCTTCACTAAAACATGATACCGGTATTTCGGAACCCAAACAAAATGATATTCGCAACGATATCTCGCATGGGACGACCTGCTGTAACCTTCCATATCAAATGCCTCCCATCTTCAGGTTACAACAAAATCCCTGTGCTCATCAACTACGTTGATTCACCAAAGGTGTGGGGCCTACGCCCCACGCCCCACCACTGACTACGTCAGTGGATTAGATTATAATTTAAATTGAGATAATCCAAACTGCCTGGGTATTGTTCTGAAGTCATCACGATATTTTAATACACTCCTGGAAAAATGTGAATCCCGAAAAGGGGGAATTTAGAGGTGAAGCTTTCGCGCAAAATGGTAAATTACCGTATCAATTTCATATGAAAAATCTAAACTCCCCCTTCATGAAGTGGCGCCTGAAGTGGCGCCGATAAAGGAGACCCCTTTATCAGCCATCCCGGTTACCTGATAGTCTGCTCCGAAATGTACGCCGTGCTCCTGTTTCAAGGAACATGATGCCTCACTCCGCCTCACCTTTCATAATTTTCTATCACACTAATTATGCCAATGTGAGATATTCCGCCCATACGGCATGATTATGCAATATATTATGGCAGGTTATGGCTGGGGCTGTTATGAAGGTGAGGCAATAGTACTTAAAAAAACTGATTGTCGTGTCTGAATGGCGCACCGGTGCGGCGGACCATAGTGCTTTTCGTGGTATTTCAGAAAGCTACTACCTTAGGCGCCATCATGGCATACCCATGTCATTCTGACGTGGCCGTTCCCCCATCAACTCTTTGTAGGTATGGGAGGCAATGCCCACGATGCTTTCCCATTGACAGGGAAGCGTGCCTCTCTTATACTTTCCACACTATCCAAGAGGGTGCCTGCAAAAAAAGACAACGGAGGAGAGGATGTCTCCGACAGAAAACAGAGGACCGTGGACCCGATGGAAATCACCACTGTGTATCATCGTCTGCGTCTTCGCGCTCCTTGCATCCACGGGGTGCGCCGGTCCGCATGTTAGGAATTATGGCCGAATCATACCTGACGGGGACGTGACGGGAGCCTTTGAGGAATACCAAAGCGATCCTGATCTCAATTACTATATCAGCGGCTCGGATGTGTACCCCAACGCTATTATGGGACTGAATAAGGCCTACACCCTGGATTCTACCCTGTGGAAAAAGGTCGAGATGACGCCTCAGACATTACGCGAACTCGTCACAAACATGCAGATGAAGGTCCCGATCCAGCACGGATTTGCCTTGTTCGACAACAGGGGGAATCGGATAGGGGTATGGTACTCCATCCTTTCGGCCACGACATCGCTTTGGACGAAGGACAATACGGTTGTGATCCTGACGCCAGCCCTTGATACGTACGATAAATCCGAAAGGTGGCCTCTTCGCAGGATACAATAGCCGCATCGCACGTACGTACTGGTCAAGCTGATTCCCAATAAGGCAGAATTGCAATAGGGACACGGGGGCTGTATAGAGCTGTCCGGGCTGCGATTAGCGCCGGGGCGCTGGAATACAGAGGAGGTTGTGAAGTGGGCGTCTTTCAGATGTCGAGGGGACACCGGACATGGGTCCGGAGTCTGCACCGGAAGAAGATCCGGGATGAGGAAGGGGTGTTCATCGCCGAGGGGTTCAACGCCCTTGAGTCCGCCGTCGATGCAACGTACCATCCGATAGTGGAGGTTATGGTGGATAGAGATCACCTTGAGGCGGTTGTCGCTCTTCTCCCCGATGACCTGCCGGTCTACGAATGCTCCGGCAGTATCATGGAGGAGATTTCCACGGAAAAGACGCCGCAGGGGGTCGTGATGATATGCCGCCGGGGTAACTTCGCCTTTTCCGATCTGGATGGCGCGGCACCTGATACCCTGCTGTACCTCGACCGGGTGTCCGATCCGGGGAACTTGGGAACCATTCTGAGAACTGCTGCCTGGTTCGGGTTCAGGCAGTTGATCCTGAGTCCCTCCTGTGTTGATCCATTCAACACGAAAGCGATACGGGCATCCGCCGGGACGATCTTCAAGACAGAGATATATCGGGACATCGATTCCGGACAGATACAAAAATTCTCCGAGAGGAGGGGATACCGGATGGTGGCGATGGTCCCGCGGGGAGGCAACCCTCCGGACGAATTGAAGAAGACAGACAGAAAGATCGTGATGCTGGGGCAGGAAGCGGACGGCCTGTCGGAGGAACTGATGGAGTGTGCCGATCAGCTCGTCTCGATTCCGGGGCATGGGGGTGTAGAGTCCCTGAACCTGTCGGTCGCCGCCGCGATCATCCTCTATGAGATCGTGAAGTGAATGAGATACTCAGCTCAGCTATGCGCACTTTTCCCGGCGGCTTTTCAGGGTGACAACGCTCCCTCTTAATAGTAACCGCTGCCGACAATATCCAGCCCATCATAAATAAGGAAGATATGATAAATCGCTGTATGATTAACATGTTATTGATAGTGGTAGGACTTGTTGCAGTCTCGATCGGTGGGTGCCAGCGTGCCGAGGAGGAGATTACCTCCATTACCTGCGCCACGGATGCCACCTGGCCACCGATGGAGATGGTGGATGCTAACAGGAACATTGTCGGGTTTGACGTCGACTTTCTCAACGCCGTAGCCAGGGAGGCGGGATTCAAGGTTGAATTCAAGAACACCGCATGGGACGGTATCTTCGCCGGTATCGCCGCCGGCAAGTATGACGCCATAATGTCCTCCGTCACCATTCTCGAAGAGCGGAAAAAGACCATGAGCTTCTCAGAGCCCTATGTCAATGTCGGTTTGGTGCTCGTCGTTCCGAAGGAATCGGATGCCGTCATGATCGCCGACCTGGCCGGGAAAAGTGTGGGCACCCAGATAGGGACGACAAGCGCCCAAGAGATCGAAAAGGTTGAGGGCGTGGAGCTGAAGAGCTATGACGAGATCGGACTGGCCTTTGAAGATATGGCGACGGGGCGCATCGCCGGTGTTGTCTGCGATACCGTCGTGGCCGCGCACTATGCGCTCCGACAGGATGAATACAGGGAAAAGTTCAAGCTGGCGGGGGATATTCTGACGGAGGAATACTATGGGATCGTGGTACAGAAGGATAACAAAAAACTGCTCGATCTTATAAACAAGGGTATCAAGGCCGTACAGGGAAAGGGTATCGACAAGCAGTTGGAGAAGAAGTGGCTGAGATAAAAGAATGGAAAGATGCGGTAAAGACCCCACGGCCGGCCATCTTGATCAGTGATGGACCCGCAATTCCCCGTAGGAAAGATAGTGGATTGTTTACGGCGTGGAGAATTTCTTTCATAGGCGCTATCGCTATGGTCGCTTATCTTGCGATTTCCAGACCGGATCCCTACTGGAAGATCTTGAAGTTTATTCCGGACGGGATACTGGTAACCTTCCAGGTCACGATAGCGGCGATCGTCCTGGCCCTGATCATAGGGCTCTTTACCGGCCTCGGGAGAATATCGAAGAATAAGATTTTGAACGGGATCGCGTCGCTGTACGTAGAGATCATCCGTGGGATCCCCCTCCTCGTTCAGTTGTTCTATATATATTTTGCCCTTGGACGAATCGTAAATCTTCCCGCCATGGCCAGCGCGATCATCGCAATGGCGGTCTGTTACGGGGCATACATGGGAGAGATCTTCCGCGCCGGGATTGAATCGATCTCCAGCGGTCAGATGGAGGCGGCCCGTTCCCTGGGGATGACCTCGTCGCAGGCTATGCGTCACGTTATACTCCCTCAGGCCATCAAGACCATACTCCCCCCCATCGGCAATGAATTTGTTGCGCTCCTGAAGGACTCGTCACTGGTATCGATCCTTGCCGTGTCCGATCTTCTGCGGAGAGGACGCGAGTTTGCCGCTGAATCGTTCAACTACTTTGAAACCTATACGATGGTCGCATTGGTCTACCTGATTATCACGCTCTTGCTGTCAAAACTTATCAGCATCATGGAGGAGAAGGTCGGTGCGAACAGATAACAGGCCCATCATGGTTGAGATGCGCGGGATCTGCAAGTACTTCGGGCAACTGAAGGCCCTGGACAACGTCTCGCTGGACGTCCGCGACGGCGAAAAGCTGGTCCTTATCGGGCCGAGCGGCTCCGGAAAGAGCACGCTGCTGCGGTCGATCAATCAGCTAGAACGGATAGACCACGGTCGCATAATCATCGACGGGTTCGATATCAGCGATCCCGAGACGAACATCAACAAGGTCCGAGAAGAGATAGGGATGGTCTTCCAGTCCTTCAATGTCTTCCCCCACAAAACCGTCCTGGACAATGTCAACCTCGCGCAGATTGTCGTACGTAAACGCTCCCGGAAGGAGGCTTCGGAGATATCCCGGGAACTCCTCAACAAAGTAGGGATCATTGACAAGGCGGAGCAGTATCCCGACAAGCTCTCCGGAGGGCAGCAGCAGCGCGTCGCCATCGCGAGGGCACTGGCAATGAAACCCAGGATCATGCTCTTCGATGAACCCACATCGGCGTTGGATCCCGAGATGACAGGAGAAGTTCTCGACGTCATGATAAAACTGGCAAAGGAAGGAATAACCATGATGGTGGCCACGCATGAGATGGGCTTTGCCCGGGAAGTGGCTGACAGGGTCATATTCATGGACTACGGTGCGATCATAGAGGAGGGAAAATCCGAGCACCTTTTCAAGAATCCCACCCGGGACCGTACCAAACTATTTCTCGATCAGATTCTTTAATTCTGAGTCCGGTGAGAAACATATAAACCTTCTGGAGAGTATAAAGCAACCCCTCCTCGTCAACAGGGAACTCCCGGATGTCACGTGCACTCTTACCGAACCTCTTGGGACTCGAGAGAACGCGCTGTTTCACAACGAAATCAGAGCTTTTCATCTTTAGGCGGTAACAAAAACTCCTCAGGCAGGCTTTTAACATACACGTCTTGTTGCGGGAAAGGAATCTCGATGTTGTGTTGATGAAAGAGATTCCAGATGGCGACAAGGACATCACTTTTAACGTTAACCAAGCCCTGATCCGGATCCGCGATCCAGACCCGCAGTTCCAAATCCACACTGCTTTCCCCAAATCCAATAAGACACGTGTTCGGCCCCGGATCAGGCAACACCCGCGGGATTCCCTCGGCGGCCTGCTCCATCAAGCGCATGGCTAATATTACATCGCTTTTGTAAGATACTCCCACCGGGATACCAAGTCGAAAGCGGGGGGCGCTATACGTCAAGTTAACCACATTATTAACGATCAAACTTTCGTTTGGTATCAGATGTTCTCTCCCATCCCGGCTCAGAACAGAAGCAAATCTGGCGTTCATTGAGGTAACGGTTCCATAGAGTTCGCCCACTTGAAGGGTATCCCCCAACTTGATCGATTTATCAAAAAGCAGGATAATTCCCGATACGAGGTTGGAGAATATCTTTTGCAGACCAAAGCCGATACCGACAGACACGGCAGAGACCAGGAGGGTAACCTTTCCAAGGTCTAAGCCGAGGCCAAAGAGGACAATAAGGGCGACGGCTAAGATAATGACATATTTTGACAACATGCTGAAAGCATTCCATGTGTCCTTTTCCTCTCTGAGCTTCGGATAGATGATCTTTTGGGCAAGGTAGTATGCAGCAAGTAAGAGTGATATAATTATTAATAGGTTGAGAATATTGCCAAGGGACACCTTTTTGTTTTCTACAATGTACAGCTCAAAGGTATATACCTTTCTTACACTATTGCCGATTCCGTCAAAAGCCCCCTTGATCTTTGCCAGGAATTGACCTTTCCCGGTAAGCTCTGCGGAAACGGTTAAGAACTGATGTTGAAGGCGCTCTGCGTTTTCAATAGTTTTTATGGATTTAAAGAGAGATTGTGAGGCCCTGTTAAATTGTTTGATGGTGATTTTCTTGGTTTTCAGATCAGATATGTTGTTTACCATGGCCGCCGCATACGTGCGAAGGTCTTTTACTTCGTGTGTCTCTGCCGTTATTGGCTTATTTTTCAGTACTATGAAAAGCATATTGAAATCTCTTGCGAGAGAATCAATACTCATCTTCGAATAATCGATGTTTTTCTTTAAAAATTTGTAATCAAGTATCAGTTTAATGGCCGTTGGTGATTTCAGGTCTTGCTCTGCAAAGATTTTTCCCCGTATCTGCTTGGATTCCGATTCATATTCTCCAATATTCTTCAACAAGTCACGTTCAAAGTCGTGGTATCGCTTTACGGAATCCCAAAATTCTTCAAAACTATTAAAATCGACGTTAAGGTGTAAGAGGTCTACCTCCTTGGACAGGTTGTAGAGTTTTTCAACCAGAAAGGGGTACTTCTGCTTTACAAAATCGGTAAATCCCGGTTCGTTAAGCTGTATATCATCAGAAGTGATATTTATCAGATCATCAGCCCAGCTGGTGCTGAGAGGTACGATTGCCAAAAATAGCAGGAATATAATAATTTTTTTTCATAAAATCTGCTTACCTTGTAATCTTGATTTTTTTCGTTCTGCTGGTTATCTCTTCCGACTGTGCAATTTCATTGTCGCGAGTAATAACGATTACCTCAAATGGCTTAAATTCTTCGTGGCCTTTCTCATCCGGGGGGTAAAATGCGATCTCAATATCGAAGTGCTTGTTGAGTTCCACGCCAAGCCCCCCCGCTTCCTTCAGGAAAAAAATCGTATCGTTATTCGGGTCATTTACGTAGTTTAATATGATTCCACGTGAATACCGGAGCCCGTCAATCGAGATAAATTTGAAAGAACTATTGTTCCATTCACGACTAAGATAGGCCTGATAAAACGAATTTCTCGAACTTTTGCAATACGTATAACCGGGGCTTATAGTTCTTTCCTGGAGGGGAGGGCAGTGTAATATATTTTGTGTAAATTTAAAAAGGTGTAGAAAAAGGCGCTTTTCCTTTAAAAAAGGGTTTATCCCAAAACCTAAATAAAAAGGAGAAAGCGCCATGAAACTGGAAGTGAGTGT